>NZ_JBIYCZ010000014.1:0-158802 GCF_044908245.1 Bacillus sp. RC242 | reverse complement strand
GTCTTCAAACGAAAAACACCTCCATTGAATTTGCATACTTAGTATGCGAATTCAGGAGGTGTTTTTTTCATGTACCACTATTCGGGTTCACTTCAATATCGCTATAAGGGGTTTTTATTATATTTCGAATATTTATTCCTTCTCAATATTCATCTATATCTTTGTTATAATGGAAAAGTTATTTCTTTCGACTAATACACAAGGAGGATGTTATGGAACAATTTTATTACATTTTAAAATATTTAATTCTTGGTCTATTCCAAGGACTAACAGAACCAATTCCGATTTCTTCAAGCGGTCACCTCGTTTTAGCACAGCATTTGCTAGGACTAAAAATAGAAGGATTTAGCTTTGAGCTACTTGTTAATTCAGCTTCATTATTAGCTGTATTACTTATTTATAGAAATGACTTAATTCGTCTAACAAAGAATGGTCTATCTTATATATTCACAAGAGCAGAAGATGCAAAATCAGATTTTTTCTTTATTATTTACCTTGTTATTGCAACCATTCCAGCAGGTGTAATTGGAGTTTTATTTAAAGATTATATCGACCACTATTTAAAAGGTGTTAAAATGGTTGGGGTTTCCCTTCTTATTACTGCTATCGGCCTTTGGATTATTCGAAACTTGCGTGGACGTAAAAGTGATGGCGACCTTTCTATGAAAGATGCAATCATTATTGGTCTAGCACAAGCTTGCGCACTAATTCCTGGTATAAGCAGGTCAGGTGCTACAATCGTAGCAGCAATGTTACTTGGTATGAAGCAAGAAACCGCTCTTCGTTTCTCATTCTTACTATACATCCCTGTTAGCTTAGGTGGTTTATTGTTAAGTATTACAGACATTGCAAACGATCCAAATTTAGATACATTATTTGTACCTTATATTGTTGCTTTCATCGCAACATTTGTCATGACATATATTTCATTAAAATGGTTTATGAACATTATGGCGAAAGGAAATTTAAAATATTTCTCTTTCTACTGTATTATCGTAGGTGTGCTAACTATCATTTTCTTATAAAGTGAAACTTTAATCAGTGGGGGTTTTGTTCATCCCCCCTGATTATTAGCCCTCACCAATCGGGATTTTACGGGCAGCAGGGCTCCCACCTAACTTCTTTGCTCCGGCCGAATTTTGAGGTGGAAGTTTTACTGCCCACAAATAGCGGGATAAAAAAAGCCTCTTACTGCCCTCATACAGTAAGAGGTTTTTCCTTATGCATAAACTTTCTTTTCCTGACAATACAAGCGAATAACATGTGTATTTTTTTGAAACAAATCATGTGTTAAGCGAATAATAATAAAATTTCGTTTTGTATTATCATCATGAACAAAAATCTGTTCTCCCTCTTGAAAACGCCACGCGCTTTCAAAAGTTGTAATATGATCCCCACTTACAGAAAAAAGCTCATATCGCATGTCTTGTACCCTCTCTCAACTTATAATAATCATAATATCCTTATATTAAATTTAACATAACTTAATTTCGATAAAATTTGTAATTCTTTCTATTTCGAAATATTTTAACTTTGTTTTAAACTCCTTTTAGCGCTATAATGATAAACGAATTTTCATTGAAAGGAGTTTCATTTTGACTGCATATTTATTTCCAGTAAAAACAGCATTTATTTTATTTCCTATTTTAGCAATGTTTCTCTTAATCCCTTTTTTAATATTTAATTATCGAAAATACGGTTATTTAAATAAATGGCGTTCATTTATTTTGTATTCATTACTACTCTATTTATTAAATGCCTATTTTCTTGTTATTTTGCCGTTACCACAAACGTATGATACTTGTAGCCTACAACCCGCTAATACACAGCATATGCAACTCTCACCATTTTATTTCATACAAGAGATTAGTAATCATACATCGGCAATTTTAACGAAACCTACTACTTATTTCTTGTTATTAAAAGAATCTGCATTTTTACAAGTTGCTTTTAACGTTCTATTAACCGTTCCATTCGGTATTTACTTACGTTATTATTTCCGACGTAGTTTCTTCCAAACAGTGTGCATTTCTTTTTGCCTTTCACTGTTCTTTGAATTAACACAAGTAACTGGATTATATGGTATTTATAATTGTGCATATCGCTTATTCGATATCGACGATCTGTTTTTAAACACACTAGGCGGCGTAATCGGTTTTATCATTGCACCAATATTTACGTACTTCCTGCCAAAAACAAGCGAATTAGATAGTCATATTGATTTGGAAACGAAACCAGTCGGATTCGTTCGTCGTCTCCTCGCTATGCAAATTGATTGGATTTTCTTATCTATCGTTGTACCTTTCATTAAAAACAAAGGAAACTCACTATTTATTTCTAACATCCAATCTTATACAAATGTATACGAATTCCTTTTCATTACATGTTCAATCTTAATTTACTTTATTATCATCCCATATTTTACAAATGGAAGAACAATAGGGAAAGCGTTGCTTCGTATTTACATTAAAGGACAAGCAGAGCGTATTACACTAAAAGAATTATTCATTCGTTACGGTATATTCTATTTCATTTTAGGTGGAATCAATTACATTCTTTCTAGTAGCTCTATTTTAAATCATACAGAGCCTTTAGTATTACTAGTTATACTGTTATTCCAATTTGTAATTAACGGGCTATTTATTATTCATGTTTTATTACATGTATTTAGCAGTGATAAATTACTATTTTACGAGCGTATTAGTCATACAAGAAATGCAATTACACTTAAAAAAGCTGACAAATACTAATTTGTCAGCTTTTTTTCATAATCGTAAATAACTTTTCTGTATAAGGGCTTAAAAATATTCCTGTTTCATCTAGTGACTTCCTCACTTTTAGAAACGAATGCAATTCTGGATATATATTTTGCAATTTTTCGTACGTTAACGTATGCATTTTCCCCCAATGCGGGCGCCCTTCATACTTTAGAAAAATTTTCTCCACTTCACCAAAATAAGCGGCATACTTCATACCTTTATACATATGAACAGCTATATACGCTGAGTCTCTTCCATACGCTGGACTGAGCCATATATCATCATCTCTCACATACCGGCATTCAATCGGGAAGTGCACCTTATACTTTTTCTTTTCAATAAGATTTGAGATTTCTTCTACAACAGCCCTCATATACTTTGAAGGGACACTGTACTCCATTTCATAAAATGGAACTGTACGTGATGTAGCGAACACTTCATAGCTTGGTCCAATTATTTTCATGTTCGGTACAGCCTTAGCTGATAATCGGCTTACTCCTTTACTTATAGAAGGAAACCATTTACACCCTTTAGATAATAAAGAGAACATCTTATTTTCAAGTAACTCCACCTTTAGTTTATGCCATTTCAAATCACTTTCTTTACTCGTTGTTTCGTTTGTAAATTTCACTTGCACTTCATCTGAATAAGGAAAAACGAAAAATTCAAAATGACGATTCTTCTTATATTCTTCTATTTTGTTCATTACAGTAGACAATGATTGTTTTCCACTTTCATAAACGAGAGAATACGCTGGGATAACCTTCAATTTTATCTTTACAATGATACCTAGCATTCCAAGTGACAACTGAAATGCTTTCCAATATTCGGCGTTCTCGGTTTCTGAACAAACTATACTCTCACCTGTTGATAAAACTGCCGTGATCTCTATAACTTGTGTTGATAAACTCCCAAATGTAACACCCGTCCCATGAGTCCCCGTACTAATCGCTCCTGCAATAGATTGTGAATCAATATCCCCTAAATTTTCTTGCGCATAACCTTTTTCCTGAAGTAACTTCCCTAAATCATGTAGCTTTGTTCCCGCCCATACTTCGACAACCATCTTCTCTGCATCAATATTCCCAATGCCCTTCAATTCATCTAAAGAAACTAAAATTTCTTCCGTTTGCACAAGAGGTGTAAACGAATGCCCTGAACCGACAACACGAATTTTCTTTCCTTTTTTTCGTGCAAGCCCTACAACTTCTACTACATCTTGTATACTTTTTGGATACATCGTATAATGTGGCGTTCCTTCTACATTCCCTGTCCAATTTCTCCATTTTTGTCCCTTTATAGAAAGCATCGTCCATCCCCCCGATATGTTGAATACTCTCCAACAATTTCCCCTTGTTTAATGCGATACAAAATAGGAAAACGCTCACATAACTCCCCAGCTTTACTATGGCGAAACAAGATAGAATCTCCTATATCCACTCGTTCCTCGCCGTTATAAAAAATTGGCGTTTGCACTTCACCAGCACCTTCTAAAGCTAATAGTTTTGCACCATGCGGCATCCAAACCTCAGGCTCTTTATCTTTACCAACTGCACCTGAGGCAATATATCCGCCACCGAGGCAAGTATAAATAAAAGGATCCGGTTTACGTACAACTGGTAAAGCAAATCCGACAGCTGGCTGAAATTTTACTTCTTTATAATAATCAAATAGTTTCGGGGAATAAAAAGCAGAACCTATTGTAATCTCTGAAACTGAGTTATCTTGCTCAGTTGTTTTTATACTTCCTGTTCCTCCCCCATTTACAAATCTTAGTTTAATACCAAGGTTTTGTATTTCTTTTACGATACGTCCCCTTCTTTCTTTAACCTCTAATACTGATTTCTTCTTTAAATACGAAACCACTTTACTTTTCATCCATTGATTCGGTATATGATCCCCCACCCCGGCAATTTGAGCTTCATATCCCATTACACCATCTAGTATTAAATATGATGAGCCCTTCACCTTTTCTACTATTTTCAAAGCGCTCTGCACATCTTTTACCGGGGATCTTTTTACACCAAAATGAATTTTTAAAAAACGACTACTCATATCAATATCCAAACAAACGCGAAAACACCCTTTAGACTTCTCAGCAATCTTTTCTAAATAAGTAATATGGTCTTCACAATCCACCATACAAGTTATAATGTGCCCTTGCTTTGTTAGCAAACTAATTTCATGTAAAGCTCTTTCATCATAAACAGGATATCCGAGCAATAAATCATTAAATCCTTGTTCAATTAAAAACAAAGCTTCTCTAGGAGAAAAACACATAATACCTTGAAACCGATTATTTGCAGCTAAAATCTTTTTCATAACTGGAACAGAGCGTAATGATTTACTCGCTATACGAATTTTCTTATCTCCACTTAACTCTATAATCGATTGAATATTCCTCTCTAAAGCCACTTCATCTAAAAATGCACACGGTAATGGAACTTCCTTAAAAATTCCTCTATCCACATTTTTCTCTCCTCTTCTATATATGTCTTATACATATTGGAAAGAAAAAATGATTTTCCTGTTTTCAAATAAAAAAAGTTTCTTCTTCACGAAGAAACTTTTTTAAGACTACTCTATTTCATAGAAATAGTCGCCTCTACTGGATAATGATCAGAGTAATCATTATATGTATATTCTTTGAGCCATGACGTAACAGTCCATTGTGGCGATTTCGACTGTAACACCTTATTCTCTATATACGATGGATTAGCATGGTCCTTACTTGTAATAATATAATCTAAATACTCGGCAGGGCTATCGGGGAAGTTATATTTCGCAATACTGTTTGTCGTCGCATCCCAAGTTGCAGTATATCCAGTATAAGATGGAATAGAGGCGTGCAATGTTTTGAACATAGATGCGTACTCTGAGTCACTATTATTCTCAGCATTTATTTTATTTACATTCATATCACCACCAATTAACACATACTCGTTATTTGGTATATTTTTATTTTTAATAAACTCTTGAATTTCTTGTAGCTGTTTTGTACGTACAGATGCTGGCGAAGTATTTCCACACATACTATCTTCAGCTTGTAAATGAGTCCCAATCACATGTACAAAACGATCATTTTTCTTAACTTTTGTGTATACAAATCCTTTATTTGATAAGTTATCTGGTCCACAGCCTTTTTCAAATACATATTGAATCTTTTCAACAATTGGCCATTTACTCACAATCGCTACACCTCCATCTTCAGGAGTCGAAGATGAATAGTTTCCTAACGTCTTATCCCACTCGCTTCCACTACTACGACCTAATACTGCCGTTTGATTTGGATATTCTTTCTTCAAATTTCCTAATAAGCGATTTGAAGCACTATTATCAAACACTTCATTTAATATAACAACATCTTGATTCTTTATATAATCTGCTGCTCCAATTAAATCAGCACGCTCATTTTGTCCCCAGTTGGGATATAGGTTTGTTGATAGCATGTATACATTATGCGTCATAACTTTTAACGTATCATTTTGATTTGTGGACATTTCTGCTTGAACGGAAGATCCGCTATATAAAGCTGCTAGACCAATCCCAAAGCTTAGTACACCTTTTAGCAATTCACTTTTCACAATTCATATCCTCCGTTTACTGTATAGTGATAAAAAGGCCAAATACTCTATTCTGAGATTTGACCTTTCTCCAATACTTAACGATTTCCGTACGTATCAAACCAAAGCTGAATGTATCCAGCAGTTACACGTTGCGCTTCCATTAATCGCTTACCAGTCATTGGTGTAACTTCAGCGCGCCATTTGTCGGCATAACTTTGTGATACAGCAGCTTGCACGAACCAACTTTTCGTATTACTATTTACGATACCAGGGAAATCTTGTTTCGCAGCTACCGCAGCACCATGAATCCAATCTTCAGGGTTTATACCTTTCCAATTCCAATATCCATTTCCGTCCGTTACTTTGTAATTATCTTTAATCGTATCTACAAAGTTTTCATATTTAGAATGGAATCCTTGTGGATAAGAAATATTCGTAAAGTTTGCTGCATGCATCGGTTGATTTACATCACCTAAATAATGAAGAGATAACCCTAAATAGAAGAATGCTTGTTTCATATCTTTATTTTTATAAGATTCACCAGCTAATTTAAAATACTTAGCTCCAGTTTCCTTCGCTTGCTTTGCAAGTGGAATGTATGTACTTCCATCGTCTGGATCATAGAAATGTGACGCAAATGTACTATTGTCATAATAAGGATTTTCATAATCAGCAGAATAAATGCCATTTTCTAAATCTGTGCGCCATTCATTTAATAGTGCAACTTGATCTTGTTTTACAATTGTCGTATTACGGGACATAATATCAATAGCACGGTTTACAATCCATAAATGAGAATTTACACCTTCTGAGTGTTTATCTTCCGCAGACCAATACTGAGTAATAATCGCTCTACTTTCTTCATTCTTTTCATGTGCAAAAGCTACATTTTGTAATGGCGCTACTAACGTAATAGCTGCTGCTAAAGCAAGTACTTTCTTTTTCATCTGAAATCCTCCATTTTATAATAGAATTATTGTAAAGATTTTTGTTAGGATCCTACGATGTCTTACGGTTAACCTATGATTAGAATATCCCACCTTTCGTGAAAATTCTATCAATAAATTAAAATATGCAAATGTTCATATCACTATAACTTTATACATAGCGAACGTAATGAATGAATGCACTTACATTGTAATACAGTATTGTTAAGCTACTGCAAATACTTGTCTAAACTAATGTAAAAAAAGAGTAAAGCGATTAACCGCTTTACTCTTTTTTTCTTTTCGATAATACACTTGGCAGTTGCACATTAACTGCCAATTTATGAATAAATCCAAACACTAATCCAATCCCGATAAATATGTATAAGATCGTAAATACCTTTCCGAAATCAGTTTGCGGACTAAAATTCCCATCACCGACAGTCGTCAACGTAACCACACTAAAATATAGGGCGTCAAGAGGACGTAATCCTTCAACTGTACTATAAAAAATCGTACCAGATGTTAATGTTAAAAATGTTAATACGAATAATACTTGAAATTCTTTATCTTTCCACGCTCGTAAACAAGCTTTTAGCATCCGTTTCAATGTCAACATAAATGAAAGCATTAGACTTCCCCTTCCAAACAAAATACCTGTAGTTAAAGGAAAGTCTATCACCTTTCTGTATAGAAAAAAAGTAGCCCTCTTCTATTTCTAGAAAAGGGCTACTTTTTACTATTCTCTATTATTTAGGTGAAACAAGAATTTTCACTTGTGTTTTATCTTTTACAAGTGCTTCAAATCCTTCTTCAACAACTTGATCCACTGTGATTTTTTTCGTAATTAATTTCTCTGCTTGAATTTGGCCAGAGCTAATTAATTTAATAACAGCTGGGAAGATATGACGGTATCCAAGAATACCGATAACTTCTTTTTCTTTTAGTACAAGGTTGTTTGGCGTAATTGTCGCATCTTTTTCCCACACACTAACAATTACAGTTTGTCCTTCAAAACTTGTACTTTCAATCGCTTGACGAAGTACTACTTCGACACCTGTTACTTCAAAGCTCACATTTACACCTAAACCATTTGTTAAGTTACGAATTTCTGCTAGTACATCTTGAGTTGCTGGATTTAATACGTAATCAGCACCTGCTAATTTAGCTAGCTCTTGACGTTCTTTAGAAAGTTCCACTGCGATAACAGGAGTTGCTCCTGCTGCTTTTGCTGCTTGGATTACAAGAAGCCCAATCGGACCACAACCAAATACCGCTACAGCTTCTCCCTCTTTTAATTTACTTTGACGTACTGCATGAACTGCTACTGCTGCTGGTTCTACAAGCGCACCTTGCTCATACGTCATTTCGTCTGGAATATGATGAACCATATCTTCTGGTACTACTGTATATTCAGAAAAACCGCCGCCTTCTCCGCCAAGACCGTGGAAAACAAGTTGTTCACAAACATTGTAATGTCCGTGTTTACAAGCTTCACATTTACCACAAGAATAAATTGGTTCTACAACGACGCGATCTCCCACTTTATGAGAAGTAACGCCTTCACCGATTTCAACTACCTCACCACTAAACTCATGACCTAAAATAACCGGTGCTTTTACGTGTGTTAATGGGTGCTCTTCTGTTGGAATAAAAATAGGTCCTGCTAAATATTCATGCAAGTCTGTTCCGCAGATACCACACCATTTAACTTTAATCTTAACTGCTCCTGGTCTTACAGTTGGTTCTGGTACTTCTTCTACTCGTACATCACGTTGATTATGCCAAAGTAGTGCTTTCATTTTATACATCCCTCTCTACGTATATACTTAACCTGGTGAAGTTTGCAAATCTATTATAATACTTCCATCCATATATTTCAAAAAAACAATCTCATTTTCACTAATTTTTAACAAATAACGTTCAATATTTTGTCACTTTGTACTTTTTTCCACATCTGTTAATGCTAATTTCATTGCGGTTGAAATTAGCATTATGCCATAATAGCATAGGAGAGGTGAATATCGCTTGAAATATTTTATTTACTTTATTGTTATCGTAGCGTTTTTAGATACATTTTCACAATTACCTATTATGAGTACTTTCGCTCAAAGTCTTGGAGGAACCCCTCTTGTTATCGGGCTAGTTATCGGTATGTACTCATTCGCTAATATGATCGGTAATATTATCGCTGGAGCCGCTGTCGATAAATTTGGTGCAAAAAAAATCCTTTATATAAGCATGGGAATTACGAGTTTCATAGTCTTGTTATACACCGTTGTTCAAAGTGGTGAACAACTATTAGTTGTGCGCTTTATACACGGTTTTAGTGACGGATTTTTAATTCCTGCTGCCTTTACGTTTTTATCAAAGCAAACGAATTCAGCAAGGCAAGGTAAAGCAATGGCTCTATCTGGTGCCGCTGTTGGAACAGCTGCAATCGTAGGACCTGCTTTCAGCGGCATTATGAAAGCAACAGCTGGTATAGAGTGGGTGTTCATTACTATTTCTATTTTAATGGTCCTTGGTACAATCGTATCTCTATTCTTCTTACCAAATAACGTATCAAGAAAAGATACATCAAGAACACAAATGATGAACAAAGAAGATATGATTGAACTATTGAAATCAGAACCGTTATTACAAGCATATATTGGTGCTTTCACACTAATGTTTTCACAAGGGATTGTCACTTATATGTTACCAGTAAAAGTTGAGGCATTAGCACTTAAAGCATCTACAACAGGCATGATGTTAAGTGTATTCGGAATTACCGCTATCCTCTTCTTCTTACTGCCAACAAATCGCATTTACGATCGATTTAATCGTTCCAAACTAATGCTAATCGGGATTGCAGTAATGGCACTAGCGTTATCTTTACTCGGATTATTTGCAACAAAAGGCATGCTCTTTATCGTTATGATAATTTATGGAATTGGATTCGCTATCCTCTTCCCAGCAATTAATGCTTTACTTGTTGAAAATACAACAGATAGTAACCGAGGGAAAGCATTCGGATTGTTTTATGCATTCTTCTCGTTAGGAGTTGTTGCTGGCTCCTTTACAGTCGGAGCAATCGGGGCATCGCCTAGCGTCAGCTTCGTTATCGGAACTGCATTCTTGTTAACATTTGCTGGAATGATTTTTGTAAGAAGCAAAGTAAAAAAGACAATGATGGGTTAATTCCATCATTGTCTTTTTTTAAAATGCATATTGATATAATCCGTAATATAACGGAAAAGTTGGGATAATGCCAATTAATTTAAATACAAAAGGTAATGGCTCATCTTTCTCTTCATATAATCGTAAAACAAAAACTGCAGTTAAAGTCCAAATGATGCTAAATACGAAGATGCATTGCCAAACGATCGGCTTCAATATTTGTACATCAAAAACAAATCCAAATAGTCCTATCCATGTAATAATAGACACTACAAAATCAAACTTTTGAATCGGTGTTTGAAACATCCCTCTCACTAGCGAAGTAATAGCTAATATCGCTACAATTACCAAATAAATTTTCCACAACATAATGATAATCTCCTATTCAATTCAACTTTTAACTTTTAACTTTTAACTTTCAATAAACCATATTTAATGAATAATATGGCATTATATTTTTCATAGAAATAATACAACGGATAACAAAATAAGAAGAAAATAAGTACGGTTGGTACATTGTCTATAATAGAAAAATGTTTTACTAGCAATTCTTTAATACTCTCTCCAATAATAATAAACAGTGGGATAACACAGATTGCCGCTAATATTAAACATGGTGTTATCCTCATTTCTTTCAGCTTCACCTTACAATGCGGACACCTTAATGAAAAAGGATGTGGGATGTCGATAATATGTTGTGCAGTAATATTCTCTTCACATTGTGGACATGCAATTGTTTCTTTCATTTGTCCCCCCTCCTTTCTACTCATCAAAAAAGAGTTCTATTAAATAGAACTCTTTTTATTGCCTAATATATATTACTTTTGTATATAACCAAATATCAATGTAAATAAACTTACATATAAATGCAATACTACTTGCTCCTTTTAAAAAAGAAAATGAATAAATATCGACGATACTTCGACAATTTCCTCGGAAATATTTCTTTTCCACACATAATTTGATACACTACATATGGATAAACACTTGTATTACATAAGCTAAAATAATAACTTAATGTACAAATAAAAGAGCACACTCTTCATATGAAGAATGTGCTTTTATTTTATCCCGCATTAACGTCTAATCCAAACAGCACCTGCAGACTTATCATCTGCTTGTCCAACAACTTGGAATTTAAGGCCAAGGTTTGGAACTTTGCGTCCTGCGTCAGCAATTTGCTTATTACTGTATACCTTTGAATCATCAAACGTTGTAACACCTTGTAATCCAGTATAATTAAACTGTCCTCGTGTAAATGAATTTACACTCCATGAAGGTGTTTGATCAAATGAAAATGCAGCATCTGCAATTTGAATTCCAGTATTACCGTATGCTGGTTTCCCACCTAAATTTCCAACAATCGCTTCTGGATGAGAATCTACAACACCAAGGAAGCCTTCACCTGGATGTAACCCAACCCAGTTATCTTTGAAACTATCATCTGCATACCAAACGACAAGACCTGTATTATATACCGGACCTTTTCCCGCTTTTAATCCATTATCTGATCCAGCATAGTTTCTCCACTCTAGATAATAATAATGGGGTTTCTGTTCTGTCCCATCAGAAACAACGAATCCATTTAACTTCATTTTAGACTGTCCTTCTGCGTCATCTGAAAATACTACTTGTCCATCAACTGTTACATTTACATTATCCATTGCGAAACCTTTATATGTTAAAGCTGGATCTGTAATATAGTCGAATTGTAGTTTAACTTTCTTCCCTTTAAATTGACTTAAATCGTATGATTTATCAATCCATTTTCCATCTGTTGTATCTTTATCTTCTTGGACTATGTTTTCTCCCAATCTATCAATTAATGTTTTCGTTCCATCTTCAGTTACAGCATGTACTTCGATGAAATCACACTCTGCTTCTAGTTCATAATTCGCTTTATAATCAAATTTTGCATTTGTTCCTTTTGTTAAATCGAAGAATGGTGTTTCTAATGTCGTATGAATATCATCGCCTCTTGTACTATAGTATGCACGCTTTCCAAATCCAGGCTTAATTGTTTCAATACTCTTACCTGGTAAGTTGACACGTACGACACCTGGACGATTTGATTTTGTAACACTTTGATCAATATATGTAGGAACGCCTACACCACTCTTAATTTTATCGTAATCTACTTCTAAAATTTTCGCCCAGTTTCCACCCATATTCTTTTGTAAGAAATCTTTATTTTGTGGTGAAAAACTAGTTGGCTCTGTTCCTGCGATTTTTCCTGTCCAGCTACCTCCACTCATTAATGACCAAGCTTCGACAGGTGATCCCATTCCAGTATAATTCGTATCATACTCATCTGGTAAACCAAGGTCATGTCCAAATTCATGTGCAAACACACCTACTGCACCGTCTTCTGGTTCAATTGTGTAATCATGAGCCGCTACTTTTCCATCCCAATAAGGTACTTTAGCTGTTGTTCCTTCAATCGCTACTGGATCCCTTGCTAATTTAGATCGATGTGACCAAATTGCATCATCTCCTAATTTACCACCGCCAGCTTCTTGACCAACACCGGCATGAATTACCATTAAATGATCAATTACACCGTCCGGTTCATTAAGATTGCCATCGCCATTTGTATCATAACGGTCGAACTGATCGAATTGTGATAAATCTAATCCTTTATCCGCTGCAGCTTTTAATGCTTCTTTCACTAAATCACGCGCACCTTTTGGTCCTTTATTATCGTGACCGCTACTACCATCAGCACCGTAATCAGCAGCTTTTCCTGGCACAGTTAGCCACTCCGTTACATATCCGTCTGTCGTATAACTACCACCAGACTGCTCTTCATAATATTGTTTAAACGTTTTTACTTTCGAACCATCAAATAATGTGTACGGTTCATTACCAAATAACATTTTTTGATAATGCTCTCTACTAAAGTCATTCGAATACATATATCCTGGTGTTTGATCAATATTATTATGTTTATAATCACTAAATTCAACGAGTAATACTAATACTTTATCAGTTCGAACAGACCCTTTATACGGCGCTTGCTTTGCTTTAGAAGTTGGGACTTGTCCATTCAGTTGTTTTTTATTTGGTTCTGGCTTTTGCTCAGGACTCACATTTTTTTCAGGTTTCTTTACTTTCTCCTTTTCCTCCATTTTCTTCTCTTTTACTTTTTTCACGAAATCAGATGCCTCTTTAGCAGTATCCGCTGGAAGAATTTCTTTATTTGCCTGATCCCCTTGCTTCTTTTCAATATATTGCTCTACGGCCTTTTTTGTCTCTTCTTTAGACGATGCTGGATTAATTGTTCCTCTTTCTTTCAGCGCTTCCGCTAAACGATCTTCTTGAATTAAGTTATGATCAATTGGCGTTGTAGACACACCTTCTTTTGCTGACGTTTCTGCATATGCTAACGGAGCACTCATTACAGCTGAGCATCCGATGAGTGTTGCGATCGTTAATGATGACAACACTTTAAATGGCGCTTTTTTTCTCATTTTAATCATCCCCTTGTATCAATCTTAAACTTCAGATAAAAATATGTAATCTATCCTCCCTTGTATAATAAAAGACATGATTCTATAAGAAATAAGCTTTCTGTTATAGAATCATGCCCTCCAGTTTTCTGGTCAGACCCTCTATCTTTTTATGTCGAAATGTGAAAAATAAAGAGTGATTTGTATATATTAAATAGCTTATATTAAAAATTTAAAAGACAATATGCACAATTGCATGAAAATTCTTTCAAACAAAAAAAGAACCCAAGTTAATTAAACTTGGGTTCTCCATTTCGTATTATTTCTCTTGTGTTTTTTCCCAATCAGCTAAGAATTTCTCAATTCCTTGATCTGTTAATGGATGCTTCACTAATGAAGCGATTACGTTTGCTGGGATTGTTGCAATATGTGAACCGTTTAATGCTGCTTCTGTTACATGAACACTGTGACGGACAGATGCTGCAATGATTTCTGTTTCAATGCCGTGAATTGCAAAGATTTCTGCGATTTGGCGAATTAAGTCCATACCGTTATGACCGATATCATCTAGGCGACCTAAGAACGGTGAAACGTATGTCGCACCAGCGCGAGCTGCAAGTAATGCTTGCACTGCTGAGAATACTAATGTAACGTTTGTACGAATTCCTAAATCTGAGAATGCTTTTACTGCTTTTAAGCCTTCTGTTGTCATTGGAACTTTTACAACAACGTTTGGAGCGATTTTTGCTAACTCTTTTCCTTCTTCAATCATTTTATCAGCTTCTAAGCTAATTACTTCTGCGCTTACAGGTCCTTCAATAAAGCTGCAAATTTCACGAATACGCTCATGGAAATCTACGCCTTCTTTTGCTACAAGGGATGGATTTGTCGTTACTCCAGCTACTACACCTAATGCATTTGCCTCTTTAATTTCGTTAATGTTTGCTGTATCAATAAAAAATTTCATTTGTTATTCTTCCTTCCTAATTTTCATTTTATATTTATTTATTTTTTCTTAATAAGCTCTAATTCAATCGGAATAAATTTGTCCACTTTTTTACCTTGTGTTATCTCTTTCGCTGTTTCCATCGCCTTCTCTCCGATTAATTCTGGTTTTTGAGCGACTGTTGCTGCCATACGCCCATCTTTAACCGCTTTTACAGCATCATCTGTTGCATCAAATCCAACAACAACCACATCTGTTTTACCAGCAGATTTCAATGCCTCAATTGCGCCTAATGCCATTTCATCGTTATGAGCAAACACTGCTTTTATATCGCTATTTGCTTGCAAAATATTTTCCATAACGGATAATCCTTTTGCACGATCGAAATCAGCTGCTTGTTTTGCTACTACTTTTAAAGACTTATCAGCTACGTTATGGAATCCTTTCCCACGCTCACGAGCAGCAGACGATCCAGGGATTCCTTCTAACTCAGCAACATTTGTTCCTTCACCAACTAACTCCCGAATGTAATCACTAGCCATTTGACCACCTTCTATATTGTTGGAAGCAATATGAGAAACAACTTTACCTGAATTCGCAACCCGGTCTACTGTAATAACAGGAACATTGGCTGCATTAGCTGCACTTACCGCTGAAGCAACAGCATCTGAATCGGTTGGATTAATAACAATTACATCGACACCTTTTTGAATTAAATCTTCAACATCATTTGTTTGCTTCGCCGCATCATTTTGTGCATCAACAGCAATTAATTCAATGCCGCTATCTTTTGCCTTCTTTTCTGCACCTTTTTTCAACGTGACGAAAAATGGATTATTTAAAGTTGAAACAGAAAATCCAACTTTAATAGTTTTATTTCGACCTTTATCGCTAGAATCCTTTGCCCATTCTGGTGGTTCCATTGAACAACCAGCAGTAACTACCATGATGCATGCAACGAGTATCAGTAACCATTTTTTCATGAATTGCCCCTCCATTACGCTTCTTTTCGACGATCAATTAGTACAGCTAGTAAGATTACAAGTCCTTTTACAACTTGTTGGAAGAAAGAAGATACACCTAATAAATTTAAACCGTTATTTAGTACACCAATAATAAGCACACCGATGAATGTACCAACAATCCATCCTCTTCCACCTGAAAGACTCGTTCCTCCTAACACAACTGCAGCAATTGCATCCAATTCGTAAGAAGTACCAGCAGTCGGCTGTGCAGAATCTAACCTTGATGTTAAGACAATACCTGCAAGCGCTACCAAAATTCCGGAAAGACCGTAAATCATTACTTTAATTCTCGTAACATTAATACCTGATAAAGCTGCCGCTTCTTCATTTCCACCAATCGCAAACGTACGGCGACCAAACGTTGTTTTCTTTAAAATAAAGTACAGTACTGCAAAAGCGATCATCATTGTAACGGCTGGCACAGGAATACCAAGGAAATAACCACGGCCAAACATTTGGAACATTAAATGATCACCAAGACCGGTGATCGGACGTCCGTCCATATAAACAAGCGTCAACCCGCGAAAAATAGTCATTGTTGCTAAAGTTGCAATAAACGGAGCTACTTTTCCCTTCGCAATAATAATACCGTTTACAATCCCCATTGCAAGACCTGCTAATAATCCAACTACCATTGCAAGGAACGGATCCATGCCACTTGCCATCATTCCGGCAACAAGTGCACTTGATAATGCTAAAATAGAACCTACCGATAAGTCAATACCCCCTGTTAAAATAACGAAGGTCATTCCAAATGCAATGAGTGCATTAATCGATACTTGGCGCAGTATATTAAATAAATTTGGAATTTCAATAAATGCTGGATTTAAAGCTGTAATTACCACGATAATTAATACTAACCCAATTAAAGAACCAAGTTGTTGTAATACATTCCCCTTCTTAGCCATATCTTACTCTCCCCCTGTAGCTAGTGCCATAATAGACTCTTGCGATGCCTGATCTTTCTCTAAAATACCGCCGATTTTCCCTTCATGAATAACGAGAACACGATCACTCATTCCTAAAACTTCTGGAAGCTCAGACGATACCATAATAACGGCATCACCCTGCTCAGTAAGCTTATTCATAATAGAGTAAATTTCCTTTTTAGCCCCAACATCTACACCTCTCGTTGGCTCATCTAAAATGAGTAACTGCGGATGAATCCCTAGCCATTTTGCAATTACAATCTTTTGCTGATTTCCACCAGAAAGAGATTTTACAGCTTGCTCTCCGTTTGCTGCTTTCACATTAAGAAGCTTCATCATATCCTCTGTAAATTGCTGTTCTAAAGCTTTATTAACAACGCTTCCCTTTGAAAGACTTTCTAAATTTGGTAAAGCTAAATTTTCACGAATCGAAAAATCTAACACAAGCCCTTCAGATTTTCTATCCTCTGTAATAAAGGCAATTTGTTGTCTAATCGCATCAATTGGACTATCAATTTTTACTTCTTGTCCATTCATGAAAATTTTTCCTGAATCGAGCGGTTCATATCCAAATATTGCTTTCATAATATCCGTGCGACCAGCTCCCATCAAGCCCGCAACACCAAGGATTTCACCTTTTCTAACTTGAAACGAAACATTTTCAAATTTCCCCTTTTTCGTTCCGTTACGCATTTCAAAAATCACTTCGCCAATTTGACTATTTCGCTCTGGATAACGTTGACCAATACTGCGCCCCACCATCATGCTAACTACTTCATCAAATGATGTTTCTGGAATTAATCTCTTCCCTACATATTCTCCATCACGCAAAATCGTAATGGCATCACATATTGAAAAAATTTCTTCCATCCGGTGTGAAATATAAACGAATGAAACGCCCTCTTTACGTAATTTATTAATAACAATAAACAGCGTTTCAATTTCGCGATCTGTTAATGCTGCTGTAGGTTCATCCATAATAATAACGCTCGCCTTTGTCATTAATGCTTTAGCAATTTCAATAATTTGCTGTTGTCCAACTGATAATTCACCTGCTAGCATAGCACCTCTCACATGTAGACCAAGATCTGCTAATTGTTGCTGGGCAATCGCATTCATTTGACGCGTACGTAAAATGCCCGTTTTCCCATACATTAACTCTTTTCCAAGAAACATATTTTCAGCTACCGTTAAATTCGGTAATATGTTCAACTCTTGATGGATAAATGCAATACCATACTCTTCAGCTTCTTTCGCATTTTTAAAAGTTCGTTCTTTCCCATCAATCATGACTGTTCCACTGTCTTTTTTATATACACCTGTTAAAATCTTCATGAGCGTCGATTTCCCCGCTCCATTTTCCCCCATCAATGCATGGACTTCTCCTGTTTCAATCATAAACTGTGCGTTTTTTAGAACAGGATTACCACTGAACGCTTTTGAAATGTTCTTCATTTCAATATGCATTCTCATCACATCCCTCTATTAAAAAATCACGCCTGCATGTAAAATAACATTCGCATAAGGCGTTGCTTCTCCTGTACGAATAATCGCCTTCGCTCTCTTTGTATGCTCTTTAAATTCCTTATGAGACACATATTCAAATGCTGGCTCTATTAAACGCATCTCAACTTCTTTATTTACCACGTCATTATTCATAATGACTTCTTCTGCCAGCGTCACTTTTTCAATTGCCATATCATCAGCAACTACTTGTAATACGTCTAAAAAGCTAGGCTTTCCAATTTCAACTGCTAAATCAATTCGTTTTACTCCATCAGGAATCGGCAACCCGCAGTCTGCGATTACAATCGTATCTGTATGCCCAAGTGAAGCAAGGACTGCCGCGATTTCACTATTTAATACACCGTGTTTTTTCATCCAACAATCACCTGCACTTCACGTACTCTATCTCTCGTCGGCATACCGCCCTGTGCCCCAAGTTTCGTTACAGAAAGACCACCAGCAATATTAGCAAAACGAATAGCCTTTTGAAGTGTTTCTCCTTCAGAAAGCGCAACTGCTAACGCACCGTTAAATGTATCACCAGCTCCAGTCGTATCTACTACATCTACAGCAATACTTGGAACTTGAACAACTTCCGTTCCATTATGGAAACGAACACCATTAGACCCTTCTGTCATCAATAGCTTATTTGGATATTTAGCCAGTAACTCTTCAATTGGTGATGTGAAATCATTTAATACGATGCGACATTCATGTTCATTCGGCGTAATATAAGTCGCTTTTTCTAAAATATCTTCTGATAAAAATTGTGCTGGAGCTGGATTCAACATAACTGGAATTTTATGCTCCTCACAAATAGCTAGAACGTATTTTACTGTTTCAAGCGGAATCTCTAGTTGAAGAACAACCATATCTGCTTTTACAAGAAGGTCTTTTGAACGATCTACAATCGACTCATTTACAAGAGCATTTGCTCCTTGTACGACAACAATACTGTTATCCTCTTCTGCTAAAACGATATGAGCGATTCCTGTCGTCCTATCTGTAACCGGTACCACATAGTCGATAAAAATGCGTTCGTTCTCCAAATTTTTTCTAACTACTGTTCCGTAATCATCATTTCCTACTGCACCAACCATCGCTACATTTGCTCCTAATCTAGCTGCAGCAACTGCTTGGTTGGCCCCTTTTCCTCCTGGTATCGTATGAAACGCTTCACCAATTACTGTTTCTCCTGCTTTCGGCCGTATTTTTGAAACAGCCACTAAGTCCATTGAAATGCTACCTACTACTGCAATATTTGGCATCTGTCTCATCTCCTTACTTCGTTGTATTTCGTTCTATAATTTCAATCGGTAAACGATAATGTTTCTCTTCTAATGGATTTCCTTCCATCTGCTCTAACAACAATTCTGTTGCAATTTTCCCCATTTCATAAATTGGCTGTGCAACAGTCGTAATAGATGGATACATCATTTCAGTTAAAGAAATCCCATCGAATCCAATAATTTGTAAATCGTCTGGAATAGAAATTCCCTTTTGAAGTGCAGCCTTTACAACGCCGATTGCAATTAAATCATTCCCAGCAACAATTCCATCAATATGCGGATATTCTTCTAATAATTCCACCGCGACCTGTTCACTATTAGCTGGATCGAATGTACTCTCTGCAATCATATAAGAAAGATTATTTTGCGTAATAACGTCTACAAAACCTTCAAAACGTTCATTAGCTGTGCTCACATCACGCGGTCCGCGAATATGTGCAATATGTTTACACCCTTTGTCTATTAATAACTTTGTCGCCGCCTGGCTCCCTGCATAGTTATCTGCATATACAGTAGGAATGCGCTCATTAAACATACGGTCAATCGCAACAACTGGAATAGACAAATTCATGTAATTAACACTATTTTGTGGATTCGTTGCTACAATAAATCCGTCCACATTATTTTGTCTAAGCACATCAATGTATTGCTTCTCTTTTTCTAAATTTTCATCAGAGTTACAAAGTACAACTGTGTAACCTTGCTTATGTGCTACATCTTCTACAGCACGTGCAACTTCCGGAAAGAATGGATTCACGATATTTGGAACAACTAAGCCAATTAAACGAGACTTTTTATTATATAAAGAACGCGCTACTGTACTAGGTTTATAATCTAGCATTTCAATTGCTCGCTCTACTTTTTTTAATGTATCCTCATGAACATATCCATTTTTATTTAACACTCTGGAAACGGTCGCAACAGATACCCCTGCTAATTTTGCAACGTCTTTAATCGTACTCATTCTCTTTTCTCCTCACTTCATGTAACCGTTTACAGAAAATAATATAACGCATTTATAAAAATACGTCAATCATTTCTAACTAAAAAGCTTTTAAGGTTATACTCAAAAAAAGCATCGCCTTATGGCGATGCTTTTTTATTACGAATATGATACAGTTTTTTCCTTTTCTTCTACAGCAGGCTCTTCAGCACCTTTTTTACGATCAGACAGTTTAATTTTCTGTAAGAAAATCGTAAAGATAGCACCTACTACGATAAATACCAATCCTGTTAAGAATACAGTATGAAGTGAGTCCACTAAAGAGCTTTTCAAAATTGGTACGATGCTATTAGAAAATGCTTCTGGCATTTGTTTTAATGCCTCTGGACTAAATAGCATAGAATATAAACTTTGTGGATCGGTATGAATCATATCTTTAAATTTTGTTACCATTTGTCCCGCTTCTTTTGGGAATGTGTCTAATACAGGTACTAATTTATTTGTTAACGTTGTGCCTGAAGTGTTATTCATAATTGATCCTAAAATTGTAATCCCAAACGTTCCACCGATTTGACGGAAGAATTGACTTGATGATGTTACAACGCCAAGATCTTTTTTCGGGAAGCTTTCTTGTAATGCTAATGTTAATATCGGCATAACAAGACCCATTCCTAAACCGATAACCATCATATAAGAAGTAGCGGTAAGCTTAGTTGTGTGCATATCCATCGTTGTTAATAACCAGAAACCACTAGCCATAATAAGCATCCCTGTAATAATTTGTGGTTTCACACCAATTTTTAATACAAGCTGACCACCAATAATACTCATAACGATCATTGTAATCATCATCGGTGTCATAATCGTTCCTGATTCAGCAGCACTTACGCCTACAATTCCTTGCATAAAGAACGGTACGAACATAATTGCTCCAAACATTCCGATACTCATAAAGAAACCGATCGCATTCAGTAGTGTAAATGTGCGGTTTTTAAAGAAGTGCATCGGTAAAATTGGTTCTTCAGCCTTCGTTTCAACGATAATAAAGCTAACAATACCAATGGCAGCTAGTGCAAATAACCCGATAATTTGCCAAGAACCCCATGCATAATCTTTCCCGCCAAACGTTAACGCAAGTAATAAACTTACAACACCGAGAATCATCGTGAAGATTCCAGCGATATCAATTTTAATTGGTCCTGTTTGTTTATGTGCTTTTAATCCCATTGCAATAAAGATTGTCGCTAAAATACCAACTGGTAAGTTAATATAGAATACCCATCTCCAGTTCACTGCGTCTACAATCCAACCACCAACTTGTGGTCCAATTACAGAAGCAAGACCGTATAAAGCACCAAAAATCCCTTGCCATTTAGCACGTTCTTTTCCCGTGAACATATCTCCGATAATAATCATAGCCATTGGCATCATAATACCGCCACCAAGACCTTGAATACCACGGAAAATAATTAATTCTGTCATACCGTTGGCCATACCACATAACGCTGAACCAACCATAAAGATAATTAATCCTGCTATATATACGTTACGACGCCCAAGTAAATCCGCTAATTTACCTGCAATCGGTACAACCGTTGTTGATGTTAACATATAAGCTGTTGTTAACCATGTCATTAAACTTAATCCACCTAGTTCACCGACGATACGCGGCATTGCTGTACCAACGATTGTTCCGTCCAATGCAGCAAATAGCATTGCGATTACTAAACCGATTAACAACAACTTTCTATTCTGATTTTCTTGTTGCTCCATGTAATCTCCTCAATTCCTCTTAGTTTTTCTCTTTTTTCTCTTTTTTCTCTGGTTTCCCGCAAATAATTGTTTCTAGCTTTTCAAAGAGGCGCAACAAATCTTCCCTCTCTTGTAATTCTAAGTGTGAGAAGTATTTTGCAATATGCTCATTACGAGCCGCCATCGCTTCTTCTACTGTAGCTTTCCCCTTCTTCGTTAGCTCAATGACAACAACGCGGCGATCATTATCGTCGTGATAGCGCTCTACTAACCCATGATCAATTAAACGATCAGTCATTACTGTAATCGCGCTCGGTTTCACGTACATTTTCTCCGCCAATTGTGTCGCTCTTGAAGCTCCGTAATGATCTAAAATCTTTAAAATATAAAACTGCGGTGGTGTAAGTCCTGATGCTTGCATTTGTTCTAATAGCTCTGTTTGCATTTTCTTTCCTATAGCGAATGTAAGAGCTTGAATCTTATCAATATGAGTCATATCATTTGGCATGTTATCCACCTCTTATTTAAGCAATAAAATATTTAACGTATTTAAATATTAATCCCACAAACAAAATACGTCAACAACTTTCTTTATAAAAACGTTTACATTCTTGTCACAAAGTTGTATAATTTTCGTCGAAGTTAATATTGACAGTCACGGAGAATCGGAGTATATGGCTATGAATCATAAAGAAGGGAACTTTTTTATATTTCATAGCCTTTTTGTATTCTCTCTGTCTTAAAACGCTTCCAATTAATTAGGGGAGGATTTTCATTTTATGTTTTTCACACAATTATTTAAACCTGCGCCCCACGCAGAACGCTTACCAGCTGATCGCACTGATAGCGAATACCGCAAATTGCGTTTGCAAGTATTCTTAGGCATCTTCATCGGTTATGCGGGTTACTACTTTGTTCGAAAAAACTTTTCACTCGCAATGCCATACTTAATCGAACAAGGCTTTAGTAAAGGGGAACTTGGGGTTATCCTTTCAGCAGTATCTATCGCTTACGGATTAAGTAAATTTCTTATGGGTATCGTATCCGATCGTTGTAATCCTCGCTACTTTTTAGCAGCTGGGCTATTTTTATCCGGTATCATTAATATTATTTTCGGCTCATTTTCTTTCATTACAACGAGCATTATACTTATGTTTGTACTTCAGTTTTTAAATGGATGGGTACAAGGTATGGGATGGCCTCCTTGTGGTCGTACGATGGTTCACTGGTTCTCCATTAGTGAACGTGGTACAAAAATGTCTATTTGGAACGTCGCTCATAATGTCGGCGGCGCGCTTATGCCTTCTCTCGTTACATTAGGCTTATATTTCTTTGCAAATGACTGGAAAAGTATATTTTACTTCCCAGGTATTCTTTCAATTTTGGTGGGGATTTATGTATTAATTACGATGAGAGATACACCTCAATCTTGCGGATTACCTTCTATTGAAGAACATACTGGGGAATATCCATCAGATGAAAAAGTAGCGGACCGTGAACGCGAACTTTCGGTAAAGGAAATTTTATTTACATACATATTAAACAATAAGTTTTTATGGTACATCGCTATCGCTAATGTCTTTGTTTATTTCGTTCGTTACGGCGTTGTAGACTGGGCTCCTACTTATTTAGTAGAAGAAAAAAGCTTTACTCACAGTAGCTCACGTACAGCTTATGCTCTATACGAATGGGCTGGTATTCCAGGTACACTTCTTTGCGGATGGATGAGTGATAAACTATTTAAAGGGCGCCGCGCACCTGCTGGCATTCTATTTATGGTCGGTGTATTCATTGCCGTTCTTGTTTACTGGCTAAATCCTGCTGGGCATCCAATCATTGATAGTATCGCACTTGTTTCCATTGGATTTTTAATTTACGGACCTGTTATGCTAATTGGTCTTCACGCGCTTGACTTAGCACCCAAAAAAGCTGCTGGAACTGCCGCTGGGTTAACTGGGTTCTTCGGTTACCTAGGGGGAGCTACTTTTGCTAGCGCAGCTATGGGCTTTATTGTAGATGGATTCGGATGGAACGGCGGATTCATTTTGCTCCTTGCTTCTTGTGTGCTTGCAATGTTCTTCCTTGCTCTTACTTTAAATACAGGATCTGCTAAATCAAAAGAAGTTTAAACAAAATATAATGTGTAGAAAAATAAACATAAAAATAGCTCTTAGCATGTAAGTAAATGCTAAGAGCTATTTTTTATTTATCGTTCTTCTCTTGCTATTTATATTAATCATTTCCCTTCTATTCATGCGATTAAAACATTTGCTGAAACATCTTTATTAAAACAGCTAACATAACAGATCCAGCAAATCCACCTAAACAAATTAAACTTACCCCTTGGCTATAAGACAAATTTTGAAATGATTTCATACCTTCCATCCTCCCTATATCCCCATTGATATTCTTATTGTATCAATGGGGAAAATTTCATAACATCGATTTCGCTGACAGGTAACTTACAAATTTGTAAGTTAACATTTTTTTAAACTTATATATATTCTGTCCACATTCTCCCTCTTAATACATCAAAAAAGACCTCGAATTATATCAAGGTCCTGCTTACACTACAGAATATCTCACTTTATTTTATAATCATAACCGGGCATTTCACACGCTTTGCTATTTTATGACTTACACTACCAAGCACCATCTCTTGCAGTGTATTTAGCCCTCTACTCCCAGCAATAATAAGATCTATATCTCCTGTATTTACATATTGAACAATCGTATCTCCTGGATCGCCATGTAGAATCGTAATTTTGTAGGAAATGTTCTCTTTCTTTAATAAACCCTCAATCTCTTTTAATTTACCTTTTCGACTAGCTGATATTGTTTCTAAATCCGTTTGTCCTTGTATAATATCTGACTTTGCCGTTCTATTATCTACTACGTACACAACTTCAACATGTGTTTCTTCGTTAAATTTCGCAATATATGTTGCATGCTCGGCTGCTCGAAGTGCATGTTCAGAACCATCGCATGCTAATAAAATTTGTTTGTACATATGCTGAATCCCCTTTTCGTTATCCTACCCGTATTATATAATAAAGCCCCCTAAAAAGGAGGCTTCTAACTAGCAATTCTCTTATTATAAGTAGCTAAATTCGCAACGAGCTTCGAGCTACGTTCATTTAACCCTGTGATCCTTACTTTCACACCGTTCTGTTCATACTTCATTATAACTTTATCAATTGCCGCTACTGCTGAATCATCCCATACGTGTGCGTTAGTAAAGTTCATCTCAATTTCTTTCACATCTTCATTGTATGAAAAAGCATTTATATACTCTGCCGTAGATGCGAAGAATAGTTGGCCGTGAATTTCGTATATTTTCTTATTTTCAATATACAAATGTTTCACGTGAATCTTTGCCATATTGAATGCAAATAAAACTGCACTAATTATCGTTCCGATAATTACACCTAATCCTAAATTATGTGTAATTAGGACAATCACAACTGTTACGATCATAACAAATGCGTTTCCTTTTGGTACTTTATGAATCGTCGCTACAGAGTTCCAATCAAACGTCCCAATCGAAACCATAATCATAACTGCAACTAAAGCTGCCATCGGAATATGAACAACGTAATCACCTAAAACAAATAGCAATACGATTAAAAAACCACCGGCTACAAACGTCGATAATCTCCCGCGACCACCTGATTTAATGTTAATAACAGATTGTCCAATCATTGCACATCCTGCCATTCCTCCGAAGAAACCAGCAACAACGTTCGCAATCCCTTGTCCACGTGCCTCTTTATGCTTATTACTTTCCGTATGTGTCATATCGTCTAAAACCGACGCCGTTAATAATGACTCTAGTAAACCTATAACCGCTAGCATAACTGAATACGGTAAAATAATTGCTAATGTCTCAAGTGTAAATGGAACATCAGGAATACTAAAGAACGGTAATTCTTTCGGTAAGCTTCCCATATCCCCTACTGTTTTTAACTGTAATCCGCTCATAAGTGCAATGCTTGTCACAATAATAATTGAAATAAGTGTAGACGGAACAGCCGTCGTAATACGTGGAAATAAATATATAATTGCAAGTCCTAATGCGACAAGTGCATACATTTGCCAAGTTACATTTTTAAAATGTGGCAGTTGTGCTGTAAAAACTAAAATTCCAAGTGCGTTTAAAAAACCACTCATAACAGATTTAGGAACAAACTTCATAAATGAGCTAAGTTTGAACACTCCGAAAATAATTTGAACAATACCTGTTAATATTGTCGTAGCAAATAAATATTGCAAACCATGATCCTTTACAAGAGTGACCATTAATAACGCCATCGCACCCGTTGCCGCCGAGATCATCCCTGGTCTTCCGCCGACAAACGAAATTGTAACCGCAATACAAAAAGCGGCGTATAACCCAACGGTCGGATCTACACCTGCAATAACAGAAAAAGCTATCGCTTCAGGAATTAATGCTAAAGCAACAACAACCCCCGATAGCACGTCCCCTCTCATATTTGAGAACCATTCATTTTTTATAGTTTGAAACAAAGTAACACTCCTCTACTCTTTTATCATTTGATTTTCTCCATAAGAAAATCAGGGCCGACTGCACGAAGGCTATTATATAACGAGCAAAGGATGTTGTGCTATGTAAAAGTTTCCTAAAGAAAAGACGCTACCTTAGCAGCGTCTTTTCTCATTTCATTAATGTCCACCGTGACCTTGACCACTTTCCTGAACAATTTCTAACCTCTCATCCAATATACCTTGTGTTTCAAATGAAATATCACTACTACTTCCTAATAGGAAACCATGGTTATATGGTCCAAGTGTTGGATCATCTTTAAACTTCGGCTGAATAGTAGCAAGGAAGTCATAAACTGGTTGTGAAGCTTTTCCTTCCTCAAGCAAAACAACAGGGGCATGTTTACCCATATGTGAAAACGGTGCTCCCGCAATTGCTAAGTCTGGTGTTTTGCTTGAAACAAATGACAAACCGTGACCTGGTTTTGTGAATCCCCAGCCAAATTTCGTTTTTTCATCTTTAAATTTCGCAAATGCAACCGAATTTTCTGTTGGAGTCTCCCCACTAATACGGGTCACTTTTCCGTATTTATTTAACTCTTTTTCTACTTCTTTCGAAACGATTTTTTCTGGTCCTAACACATATATATTTGCTTTATCTTTTCTCATCTTTAATGCCTCTATTGTCGCTTCTGGCACTTTATTTTTTTCAGTATATAGAAGAGGTTCTGGCATATGAGAAATCCAATTTACAGCTGGTGTTGTATATAAACGTCCTTCTTCTTCAGACGAACCGATAATAACGCTATTTGGATAATTCCCTGTTATATCGGCATATTCTTTATCAACATCTTTAGCAAATTTAGCTGGGTCCGTTTCTTTTATTTGCTTTACTTTATATTCTTTTAATTGCTCTAGGCTAGATGCCCCTATATCCCCCATCACCATAATTTGCGTTCCATCTTTCGTTCCGAGCGGATTTAATCGTTTTATTTCTTTTAACGTCATTTCGGGTACCTTTTCTTTTTCTATAAATAAAATCGGTCCGTTATTCGGGTGATGAATAAGATCCGCACTTGCAATACCTAATTGCCACTCGTTCACTGGCACTAAAATAATAGCGCCTGGCTGATTCTCTTTATGCGTTGCTGGCCATATCGTTTGCGAAGTTAATACTGCCATTTGCAGAGGATCATTTGTATTTAATCTCGTTACATTTTTTAAACTTGTCGTTAATAAATCATTCGATGCACCTTGATTCATTTCTTTCGGCGCAGTTACCTCCTGATTCATTTTCATTTCCTTTTGCTCTGTTTTCTTCTCTTCTGTAGATTCATGATTTTTATGATCTGTACTCGTTTGTCCGCATGCCGCAAGACCGACTGCTGCAATTATTGTTATCCCCAAAATTCGGATCATCTTTTTCACTATATCGCCTCCGTATTATTCGTTTTCGAGCCAATATTATTACCTAAAATGGAATTTCAACTTTACAATAACAAGCAATTCTGAAGAAATTATGCAGATGCATTATAATCTGCACCATTTCTTCATGATTTTGACTTACAATTTAAGTAATAACTACAAATGCGGAGGTACTCTATGATCGATATACTACTCGTAGATGATGAACCGAGAATGCTTGAATTATTAACGCTTTATCTTACTCCAATCGGATATAACTGCGTATGTGCAGTATCCGGAGAAGAAGCTATTTCACATATAGAAAATCGAAACTTCAAATTTGTTTTACTCGATATTATGATGCCAAAGATGGATGGGTGGGAAACTTGCAAAAGAATTCGATCATTTAGTAACGTTCCTATCATTATGGTAACTGCTCGTGATCAAACGGTAGATGTCGTTCAAGGGTTAAAACTTGGAGCAGATGATTACGTGACGAAACCATTCCACGAAGAGGAGCTCTTCGCAAGAATTGAAGCTGTTTTACGCCGAACCAATCAACATGCACAAATCCAATATCACGGCATTTTATGGGATGAGGCCAAGCATTTCATTTCTGTCCATAATGAAGAACTTCTTCTCACCCCAATCGAATTCTCTTTACTCGGATTATTTTTACGTCATGTGAACTACGTATTAAGCCGTGATCAGCTCATTGAACGAATTTGGGGATTAAATACAAATACAGAAGATAGAACAGTCGATTCACATATTCGTAATTTACGTGATAAATTACGAAAAGTAAATTTCCCCATTGATCACCATTTAAAAACTGTTTACGGAGTAGGATATCGATGGATTGATATTGAAAACTAAGGAGCAAAACGATGAAGCGAATTTCTATTCAACTCGGATTTTATTTTCTAATTGTTACACTTTTAATCGAAAGTGTTCTATTTGTCTTGCTCTATTATAGCCTTGTAAACAATAGAGTGAATGAAGAAATGACTGCTTTATTAAAGCGTGGAAATAGTCACCGAGATGTCCTTGAAAAATATTTTGACAGGCAAACAATCTCCCATGTTGCTTTAATGGAATCCGAAGCTGAAACAACTGTTATTATTACAAATGCAAATAAGGAAATACTAGCTAAATCCAATGAAATAAATACTACTATAAAAAAACATATTGAAGGAATGCAAACACGAACAGATCATGATGGAGCAATTATAGAGAATCATTGGAAAACATCTAATTATATATGTACAGTTAGCCCAATTGTAGTGGCAGGAAAAACGGAAGGCTATGTATATATGTTTCTCGGGACGGAATCAATCGAAGAAATGGTTAACGGGCTCACACGGCAATTCATTATCGCTGGAGTCATTACTTTCCTATTAACAGCCATCACCATTTTTCTATTATCACGTTTGTTAACAAAACCATTGTTACACATGAAACAAGCGACTGAAAAAATGAGTAAGGGCGATTTATCCGTTTCATTAACAACTACTCGAAATGACGAAATTGGTGAACTAGCACAATCTATCCAAACTCTCGCAAATGATTTACATTATATGAAAACAGAGCGAAGTGAATTTCTAGCAAGTGTTGCTCACGAATTACGAACACCATTAACGTACGTAAGAGGTTATGCTGACATTGCATTAAAAGAAAACACACCCCCAGAGCAACGTTTACGATACTTATCCATTATAAAAGACGAGTCTGATTATATTACAAACTTAGTTCAAGATTTATTTTCACTCGCTCAAATGGAAAAGCATAACTTTTTCATTCAAGTACAGGAAGTGTATTTACACACCTTCCTTACTCGCATCACTGAAAAAATAAATGTGATGTACGGAGAAAAACAAATTAAAGTTGTTTTCACATGTCCTTCCTCACTCTTAGTAAAGCTAGATGAGCAACGCTTTGAACAAGTTATGGCTAACATTTTAAATAACGCGTATAGACATTCAAAAGAACATTCTCATATTAATATTTCTGTTACAGAAGAACATAAACATATTTCCATCAAAATTAAGGACAAGGGAGAAGGTATTCCCCCTGAAGACCTCCCTCACATTTTCAATCGCTTTTACCGTGTTGATAAAGCGCGCTCTAGAGCTACAGGAGGCACTGGTTTAGGGCTCTCCATCGTAAAAGAAATCGTAGAACTACACGGCGGGAATATTACTGTCACAAGTGAAATTGATCACGGATCTTGCTTTACAATTTCATTGCCATCTATATAGAAACACGACTATCATCAATAGTCGTGTTTTCTTATCCTTTAGGACTTTACTTTATAATATAAATTTACGAATTGGCCAAAACGTTTCGTATCCGTTAAAGTTAAATGAATTTCCGGGTCCTTTTCTTTAAATAACGGAACTCCAGAACCTAATATGTGAGGTGTAATCGTAACAACATATTCATCAATTAAATTATTCTTAAAAAATCCTCTCAGTAGACTCCCTCCACCGACCATCCATATTTTAGATCCTTCCTGCTCTTTCAACCTTTTTGTAAACTCTAATACATCTTCATTTACAAACTCTACATGTTCGTTTGAACCTTTTTCTGAATTAGAAAAAACATAACATTTTTTATCTAGGTACGGGAATGTTTCCGTATGCTCTACCACATAATCGTACGTTCTCTTTCCCATAATTATCGTATCAATTGTTTCGTACATTTCTGTATAACCGTTGTCTCCCTCACCTTCTGTTTCCATTAACCACTCTAAATCATCATCTTCTTTCGCGATAAATCCATCTAAGCTCGCTGCAATAAATAAAACAATTTCACGTGACATATCTTTTCCTCCTTACAGCTTCTATTGATAAAATCATCTTATAAGCACTATACTAACCATAAAACATGACAACTTATGTCATGTTAAAAAAGAAAAAGGTGATATCCTTGTCAAAAGCAAAACGTTTACTAGACATTCTTATATTTGCTTCTACGAAAAAAACATTTACAGCTCAAGAAATAGCTGATGAATTTAATATTTCCGTTCGTACGGTCCATAGATATATTTTAGATTTAAGTGATATGGGGTTACCCATTTACGCTGAACAAGGTCGCAACGGGGGATATAAAGTATTAACAAACAGCATGCTTCCCCCCATTTTATTTACCGAAGAAGAAGCGGTCTCCATCTTTTTTGCTTTCCAATCTTTAAGCTACTACCGTAACTTGCCTTTTAATACAGAAATCAATTCTGTTACTCATAAACTGTATAGCTCTCTACAAAATGATGCGAAAGCTAAAGTTGATAAAATACGTTCTTATATCGCTTTTTGGAATCCGAAAAGAACAATTGAGACAACTTTTTTAAACGAAGTATTAACAGCGGCTATTGAAAATAAAAACTTACACTTTCAATACGAGTCTAAATCGGGGATTAAAACAAAACATGTTCATCCTATCGGTGTATATGCTCACGACGGTTTATGGTATTTGCCATCCTATGACTATAGTCGAAACAAAGTATTACTGTATCGCGTGGATCGTATTCTTTCCATATTATCGACCGAAGAAAATAAAGATAAGTTTATGAATTTAGAAGAATGGTTCGCCTCTAACTCTAACGTAATAAACATTCCTACTCGGTTACATATTTTACTAACGACAGAGGGTGTGCGCCAATGCAAAAGCGTTCCTTACCTTGAAGAATTCGTTGTAGTAAACGAAGATGGGGCAGGATATATAAATTCAACAATTGATAAAGGTGAAATTAATTTTATTACGCCCCTATTTTATCGGCTTGGAAAAGATGCGCAAGTTTTAGAACCGAGAGAATTAATAGATGGTTTACGTATACGTGCGAAAGAAGTTTTACATATGTATGAAGACTGAAAAAGCTGCTAAATATAAGCAGCTTTTTAGTCCCGTTGTTCCTATTATTTTATTATTGACGAATATCAAACCACCAACGATTTTTCGAATTCATATTTTCAGTGTCACCAATCCCTCTGTAATTGAAAGCATCCAAAAAGATTGAATCTAGTTTATCCTCATCTACAAAATAACCTAAATTAACCTTTACCGTTTGTCCTGGTGTAATACTACCAATATTATAAAAGCTTTTCCCGTCTCCGTGAGGTTCCAAGTAATCAACTTCGCCCGTCATAATACGCGTTGCGTCCATTCCCTCTTCTTTAGCGTAGTTCCATGCATTCCCTTCAAATTTAAGCTGTTTTATAGATGGATGCATATAGATTTCTTCTGTCACCTGTTTACCTATATTTTTCACTGTTGTTGTCAAGTAGACAAATTTAACATTAACTAATTTCGAATCTACTAATGTATCAATTGAATCTTTACCATTCCCTAATTTATATACATCCCGTCTGATCTAAAGCCTTCTTCTTGCTTAATATCCCTAAGCCAAGTTCATTAAAGTTCTCTTGTTTAAAATCTTTAATCAAATCAAAAACTTCAACTTTTTCTATCACATATTCAATTTGGCTGTTATCCATAGATATCGTTACTGGAACCTTTTGTCCTATGTGAAATAGTCGTTTACTATCTTTTTTCAAGGGAATCACCTTAGTTTTTTTAGGCTCATCCGCTTCACTAAAATACTTTTTATCATAATCTGTTATATGTGCTGCCTTTTCTTTTGACGTAGGCTCAAGTGAAATGTTCCCTAACACATCCATCATTTGTTCTTCATTTACATCTGATCCAATAAAACTTTCTAACATAATCCCTTCTTTCTCAAAAAAGAGAAAGACCTTCCTATCAAACATTACATTGTTGTTTCCAGTTTCTTTATGAACAATTACTGCTTTCCTGCCATTTATCTCTTTTTCTTCATAGCTTTTTGAATATAAAGTTTGAAAGTCCGCATTTCCCCCCACTCTCCAAAGAGCGAATGAAAATCCCCCCATTGCGTCGTTATCTTTAAATGAATATTTCATAGCCGAGTCATCAATTGCTTCCATATTTTCTGGTAATTTACCAACCTTCAACTTATACCACTTATCAATATTTTTCGATTCCTTATTCGTTACTGAAACATTTACTTCGTAATTTTGTTTTTGAACAATCATATTGTAGACTTTCACTGCACCAAAAACTGTTGTCGGCATGCCAATCAATAAGCAGGCAGCAGCGATTAACATGCGATGTCTTTTTCGCTTTGTCTGTGGTTTTCCATCTTTCAGCTTCATTTCCTCCATAAACAATTTCTTTTTGCGCGTATATGTATGTGAAAATTCATGTTGTTCTTCGAGTTTATCAAAATCATCTAAAGCAATTTTTTCAGCAAGTTCATATATTTTTTTGGAGTTCTTTGAATTCGTCATGTTGTATACCTCCTATAATATTTTGGACTCGTTTTCGAGCGCGTTCAAACTGCTTGCGGGCATTAGCCTCGGTTATTCCCATAACACTTGAAATCTCTTGATACGTTAAGTTATAGAAGACTTTATACTTAAACACCTGTCTGTTAGATTCACTTAATTCTGTTAGCAATGTATCAATTTGAACCTCAGACATTTTACGTTTTTCCCACTCTTCAATATTTTCATCTACTGCTTCTATTGATTCTCTTTCATATTCTTCTAAAAATGTTTCATGTCGTTTATTTTTCCGGTAACTATCAATCGCCTTGTTTTTCGCGACCCTCAAAATGTATCGTTTAAGCTCTTCTGTGCTCAAGCTATCGAGCTTTTCCAAGTTCTTATAAAGAGTAATAAACGTCTCTTGAACCGCATCTTCAGCCTGCTGAATATTATTTAAAATAGAATAAGCTACATAATAAATTTTTTGTTCGTACAACTCATATAGCTCTTCCATCTTTTCGTAATCTTTGTTTGTAACTTTCATATAATTCCTCCTCTCATTCTATATAACGAATGAGCGATATACTTTGTGACACTGCAGAATTCTTTAATAGATAAAATTAAATAATAGAATAAAGAAAAGCCCAATTTCTCTATTTTAACTGAGAAATTGGGCTTTTCTTTATTAATATTTCCCTAACTGTCCCCCTAAGAAAACTCCTCTTACACCTTTTCGCTATGTATTATTTTCTCTATTGCTTCTTTTAATAAATTCTTTGTCTCTTCAAAGTTATGATTCTGCTGTTCTCCAGGTTGTACCGTATAAAACTCAGCAAACGAACGCTCTTTATATCTCGGCACAACATGCATGTGATAATGAGTTAACTCGTTAAAGATTCCACCATTTTGATAAAGTGAAACTTTAATCAGTGGGGGTTTTGTTCATCCCCCACTGATTATTAGTTGAACCAATCGGGCTTTTACGGGCAGTTGGATTCCCAACTAACTTCTTTGTTTTCACTGAATTTTGAGGTAGGGGATCTTACTGCCCCGTTAATGCGGGGCAAATTGTAACTCCGTCTGGTTTATATAATGATTTAATAGCCTTTGCGATAACCTTAGAAGCATCCATAATCGCTTTTGCTACACAATCATCTAATTCGTCCACTTCTACAACATGCTGCTTTGGAACGATTAAAGTATGCCCTGTATAGAAAGGCGCATGATCTAAAAAACAAGTTACATAATCATCTTCATACACTTTATATATAATTTCTTCTTCATTTACTAATTTACAACCTAAACATTCCATCATTCTTCCCCCTCTGCCAAAAACATAAAAACGTGAGCGCCCTATTCTCACGTTTTTATGTTTCACTTTACTAATTCAATTGTTTCTGTAACTTTTATACTATCCTTTACAGATTGAACAATTGTGCAATTTTTCACCGCAAGTTGCAGCGCCTTGTCTAATTGTTCTTCTGTAATGTTTTGCGCTTTAATTTTATAGTGCAAATGAACACTTTCAACTGGTTTTGATAAAGCTTCACTTCTACCAATTTCAGTTTCAATTGTAAACGTATCGTATGTAATACGTTTCTTTTCTAAAATTGTTCGGAAGACAATTGCACTACATCCTGCGATAGAAGACACGAGTAATTGTAACGGTGAATATCCGTTTTCTTTTCCAATCGCTAATTGACCATACGATAAATCCGCCTGTATATCATCGTGTTTGATTGTTAGTTTCATTTGGTGTCTCCATCTCCACTTTCATCGGTTTCTGCCGTTTCTTATTTATATAATAATATATGTAGCAGAAAATGATAAATGGAATACCACAATATAACGCCATTCGTTGTTCTGGAATAAACGCTAAACTAATAACAACGATGCTATTTGTAATTAAAGCTAAAATTGGAACAAGCGGGTATAGTGGTGTTCTATACTTTAAGTCCTCTAATTTTCCTCCGCCTTTTAAATACTGACTTCTAAAGCGAAGTTGTGATAAAGCAATAATGATCCAACTTGAAACAGCCGATAAACCAGCTATAGATAATAAATACATATATACTGTATCTTCTGCAAGGAAACTTGTTAATAAAGATAACGCCGCTACAGCAATCGTTACGACTAACGCTGTAATCGGAATACCACGTTTATTTACTTTCTTGAAAGAAGCTGGTGCCATTCCTTCATTTGCAAGTGACCATAGTATACGCGTTGCTGCATATAACCCTGAGTTCGCTACAGATAGAAGAGCTGTAATAATAACGAAGTTCATAATATCAGCTGCATATGGAATACCGATTTTATCAAATACAACTACGAATGGGCTTTCAATTATCCCTGCTTCTTTCCAAGAAATTAACCCTACTAAAATTGTCATTGTTAAAATGAAGAATAACATAATGCGCCATACTGTATTACGAATCGCACGTGGAATTGTTTTTTCAGGATTCTGACTCTCTCCTGCTGCAATCCCGATTAACTCTGTTCCTTGGAAGGAAAAGTTAACTGTAATCATCGTAAGAAGCACTGCAGCTAGTCCATTTGGGAATAGCCCACCATCACTTACAAAGTTAGAGAAAAGAGGCGCTGCTTCTTTTCCATCGTATGGTAAGAATCCTAGTAATGCGCTACCACCAAGTAAAATGAATGCAATAATTGTAACTACTTTAATACTAGAGAACCAAAACTCTAATTCAGCATAACTCTTCGCTGATATTGCATTTGAAGCATATAAAATAACTCCGAATACGAGACACCATACCCAAACATCAACATTCGGAAACCATCTTTTCATCATTAAACCGATCGATGTTAATTCTAATCCTACTGTTACTGCCCATCCAATCCAGTATAGCCAACCGATCATAAATCCAGTTCCTGGTCCAATAAACTTCGTCGCATACTTTTGGAAAGATCCTGAAACTGGCATTGCTACCGTTAGCTCTCCAAGACAAAGCATTGTTAAATACATAATAAATCCGCCCACTAAATATGAAAGGATGGCTCCCCCTGGTCCAGCCTGATTAATGGTGTAACCTGAACCTAGAAAAAAACCAGTTCCGATTACACCACCTAGTGCGATCATAAATAAATGTCTACTCTTCATCGTACGATGTAATTGCTCATTCGTTGTTTGCTGCATCTTAATCCTCCCCCTACAAGTACCCCTATCTCTTTTTAAAATTTTCTGATAATAAAAATATACACGAAAGCGATTACAATTTCTATATAAAATTAAAACTTTTCTGATAAAACAATATAAAAATTCAAATATTAAGAGCTCGCAATACTAATTTGAGGAAAAAAAGGATTTATAAGGAAAAAACTCTTACATTTTTTTGTAAGAGTTAACGTATTTCTAATCTTCTAGATAAAATTGATAAACCGTAGTTTACAACAAAATACATACAGGCTGCTAGTATAAATGTCGGAATCATATAATTTACATTCTGCCCGCTAATAATTTGAGCATTATGCATAAGCTCTGGCAATGATATAACAACCGCTAATGACGTATCTTTTAACAATGAAATAAATTGACTAACAAGCGGGGGGACCATTCTTCTTAATGCTTGCGGCAAAATAATATGCCAAAGCGCTTGCACATACGTTAATCCAGAAGACCTTGCAGCCTCAATCTGCCCTTTTTCGATAGATAATAGACCGCTTCGAACAATTTCAGATATCATTGCCGCTTCAAATATTGTTAAAGCAACAATTGCAGCTGTTATAATTTCTAACTTCAATCCCGCTTCCGGAAGTGCAAAATACGTAAAAAATATAATTAAAAGTAGCGGTAAATTTCGAATGACTTCCACGATAAAGCCTAATATTTGTGAGACGACAGGTATTTTCGTATAGCGCAATATTCCTATTACACTACCAATAATAAAGCTAAGTACAATTGCTATGAGCGCTACCTCTAACGTTATGAGTAATCCTTTTAATAAAAAGAGGATATGATCACCTGTTATCGCTCCTTTAAAATCCATTTATACCGCCTCCTTTGCCAAGCGTTTTTCTAAATAACGCACTAGCATACTTAGCGGAATTGTTAATACTAAATAAAACATCCCGACAAATATATATACATCAAACGTAACGAACGTCTTCGTTGAAATTAAGTCTCCTTGATACATTAAATCCGTTCCAGCAATAATTCCGAGTATTGAAGAGTTTTTTACTAAATTGAGAAATTGATTTCCTAGAGGAGGAATGACGATTTTCATCGCTTGAGGTAAGACGACATGATACATCGCTTGCGTATAAGTTAATCCTGAAGAACGTGCTGCTTCCATTTGACCTTTCGCGACTGATAAAATACCAGCACGAATTACTTCCGCAATAAAAGCCGCTGTATAAACTGTAAGCGCAACTGTCCCTGCTACAAAACCGTTGAAAGTAATTCCTATTACAGGCAAAGCAAAATAGAAAATGAATGCAATTAATACGAGTGGAATATTTCTAACAAACTCTACATAGGCAGAGCCAATCCAATTCAAAATACGAATAGGTGAAATTCGCATCACTGCCATAACAATTCCTAAAACAAAACTTCCTATTAGTGCAACTACACTAGACATAACCGTATATTTAAATCCTTCTAAATACATATCAATGTTATTCGTTAATATAGAAAAATCAGGCACATATTCTCCCCTCTTTCTTTACAAGAAGAGGATGAGTACTCTCATCCTCTCACTCTTACTATTTATCATGAGAAATAAAGTTTCATTTTACTTCTCTTGTTTTTGACCAATCCATTTTTCATACAATTTATCGTATTCTCCATTCGCTTTCATATCTTTTAATAAACTATTAATCTCTTTCGTTAAATCGTCTGCACCTTTTTGTACTGCAATTCCATACGGTTCATCCGTGAAAATTTTCCCTACAACTTCATAATTAGAATCTTGTTTTGCCATTCCGTAAAGAATCGCATTATCTGTAGTTAAAACATCGCCTTTACCTGCTTTTAACGCTGTAAATGCCTCACTATAATTCTCAAACTCTAATACTGTTGCTTCTGGTGATTTTTGGCGAATGTTATTTGTAGATGTTGATCCTTTTACAGCTAATACTTTAACGCCTTGTTTTATATCATCAATGCTCTTAATATTGCTTCCTTTTTTCACAAGTAACGATTGTCCTGCTTTAAAATATACATCTGAGAAATCTACTTCTTTTTTGCGTTCTTCCGTAATTGTCATTGTCGCAATAATTGCATCAATATCACCATTTTTCAGCATCGGAATACGTGTTTTAGACGTTACTTCTTTCAGCTCTAGTTTCTTTTCATCACCAATAATTTTTTTCGCAAGTGCCTTCGCGATATCAATATCGAATCCCTCTACTTGCCCTGTTGAAGGGTTTTTCAATCCAAATAAATTCGTATCATTCTTCACTCCAACTACTAACTTCCCGCGCTTCTTAATTTGCTCAACAGCTCCGCCTTGCTTCGTATTCGTTTCTTTCGCCTCGTCTTTTTTCCCCCCGCACCCAGCAACAATAAACACGAATAAACATGAGAATACGATTAGGGTAAACAACTTTTTCATCTTAAGCATGAAATTCCTCCTTTAATGATTTAATACCCGGCTTAAAAATAGACGTGCTCTTTCTTGTTCAGGATTTGCAAAAAATTGTGATGGTGTTGTATCTTCGATAATTTGACCGTCATCCATAAATAAAATTCTATCTGCTACCTCATGTGCAAATCCCATCTCATGTGTGACGACGACCATCGTCATTCCTTCTTTAGCCAGCGCTTTCATAACATCAAGCACCTCTCCGATCATCTCTGGATCAAGAGCGGACGTAGGCTCATCAAATAGCATAATTTTCGGTTGCATCGCGAGCCCTCTAGCAATAGCTACCCTTTGCTGTTGACCTCCGGATAATTGATGAGGGTATACACCTGCCTTCTCCGAGATTCCTACTTTCTCTAAATAAACCATCGCTGTTTTTTCTGCTTCTTCTTTTGAAGTTTTATTTACTTTAATTGGTGCTAGTGTAATATTTTGCAGAACTGTTTTATGTGGGTATAAGTAAAAATGCTGGAAGACCATACCAATATTTCGGCGTAATTCATTCATATCTGCTTTTTTATTGTGTACATCTGTATTTTGTACGATTAACTCTCCATCAGTAATCGCCTCTAACTGATTTATACACCGAAGCAATGTACTTTTTCCTGATCCTGAAGGACCAACAACTACTACCACTTCACCTTTTTTCACTTGCACATTAATATTTTTCAAAACTTGGAAGTTACCATAATATTTATTTACATTACGAAACTCTATCACCATACTCCCCCCTCTCCTAAACAAAGCATGTACATTCTTTTTATATTCAAAAATAGGCAAAAAAATAACTTTCATCTTCATTTTGTCCATAAAAAAGAGCAAAGGGATTTCCCTTTGCTCCTTCATTTCTATTCTCTTAAGATACTTCTTCTTTCTTGTCTTTCCCGTATTCATGCTCCCAGAAATCAGCATTTTTAATTCCTAATTTCTGCGGATCGAATACTGGATCTTTTCCTTCTTTTTTCTGCTTTTCATAATCCTTTAATGCGATCAATGCCGGTTTTTGTAATAATAGAATCGCAATAATGTTAACCCATGCCATAATTCCTACACCAATATCTCCTAAAGCCCATGCTGTTTCTGCTGTTTTTACACAACCGTAGAATACAACTCCTAAGAATACAAACTTTAGTACGATAGACATCCAAGGACGGTCTTTATCACGATTTAAGTAAGCTATATTCGTTTCTGCAATGTAGTAATAAGCCATAATTGTTGTAAATGCGAAGAATAGTAAAGAGATTGCTACGAAACCGTTTCCAAATCCAGGGAAAACAGATTCTACTGCTGCCTGTGTATAACCAGGACCTGGCTGTGCACCATTTAATTTATTGACGATAAAGTTTTTTCCGCTTGCATCAAATACGTTATACATGCCTGTAATAATCATCATAAATGCTGTTGCTGAACAAACAAATAATGTATCAATGTAAACGGAAAATGCTTGTACTAACCCTTGTTTAGCTGGATGCGATACTTCAGCTGCTGCTGCTGCATGGGCCCCAGTTCCTTGCCCTGCTTCGTTTGAATAAATACCACGTTTTACACCCCAAGAAATTGCTAAACCAATAATCCCGCCAAAAGCTGCTTCTAATGCAAATGCACTTTTTAAAATTAACATGAAAGCGTCTGGTAATTTTTCAATATTCATAGCTACAATTACACAAGCTACTAAAATATAGCCAAGTGCCATAAACGGTACTACAACTTGCGCTACGTTAACAATTCGCTTAACTCCACCAAAAATAATAAGTGCTAATGCCGCTACTAATACCGCCCCGGATACAGAAGTATTAATACCAAAAGCTGTTTCTAGACTTACAGCAATACTATTCGCTTGAACACCTGGAAGCAGCATTCCTGTTGCAAGAATTGTCGCTGCAACGAATACTAAAGCGTACCATTTAACACCTAGTCCTTTTTCAATGTAATAAGCAGGTCCACCGCGGAATTGTCCTTGATGTTTCGTCTTATATATTTGTGCTAATGTAGATTCTACATAAGCCGATCCTGCTCCTAAAAAGGCCACCGCCCACATCCAAAAGACAGCTCCTGGACCACCAAAGGCAACAGCCGTTGCAACACCTGCAATATTTCCTGTTCCAACGCGCCCTGATAATGAAAGTGCTAAAGCTTGGAACGAAGAAACACCCGCATCCGATTTTTCCCCTTGAAATGTAAGTTTCACCATTTCTCCTACATGTCTTACTTGTAAAAATCTTGTTCGAATGGAGAAATATAGACCTACTCCTAAACATAAATAGACAAGTGCTGGACTCCAAACAATATTATTTATCCAACTTACGATAGCTTCCAACTTTCCCCCTCCTTCTTTATAAAGAATATTCAGAATATATATAAAATTATAAGTGTATACCGAATCTATAACAATATTATTTTAATAAAATAAACATATTTTTGTATAAAAAAACAAAGTATATATTTATTTTATATACTTTGTTCCCTTATCTCTGTATTATATATTCACTATTGCCTCTTGCTTTATAATTCTTTCATACAACTCATCTGATAACTTTTGAAAATCCTCTGGCATATCTTTCCCCTTAAATTTCTTTTGAATCGTACCGTATAGGCCTATATCACGTAACCGTAAAAATAACGGTAACGATTCATACCAACTATCCGCCAGCCTGTGCTCATATTCGTACCCCTTTCTTAACACTTGTAACTGTTTACGAGCAAATTCCGTCTTTTTCTCCAATGTCCACGGTGTAAAAAGAACAGAGTAATAAAGAACCATTGCCAAATCATGAATGAAGTAATTATAGGCAGCGTCATCAAAATCAAAGATTGTTAGCCCTTTTCCATCATAATGAAAGTTACCTGGATGAATATCACCATGCATAAGCCCGAATGTTTCTCTTTTAACCGGAAGAGCCTTTATTTCCTCCATTAATACAGTGGCAATCCCTTTCACCTTCTCATCTTCTAATCTATTAACAATGCTACTTTCATCCTCTTCCCACGTATCACGGTAGTCTGTTTTAGGATAATCCATTGTAAGGCGGTGCAGCTGTCCAATCGCTTTTCCCCACGCTTCAAAGTAAGCATCTCCCCAATAAGGCGATTCTTCTCCTTTTACTTGCTCACCTTGTGCATATGTAAATAAAGACGCAAAAAAGAAAGTGCCATCTTCCGCTCCAATTTCTTCTACAAGGTTTTGAGATATTGAATTACGAGGTCCCGCCACTTTTGCCCCATGCTCCGCAACATACCGTAAAAAATCTAGTTCGGCCTCTACCTCTTTTTTAGAACGATGAGAAGAATGGGTTAAGCGTAATACGTAACCTTCATTATTTTTACCCTTCGCCTTAAAAATATAATTTTCAAAATCACCAAGTGGCTTTTCTTCCACCGTTACATGATATACCTTTGCTGCTCTTGTTAAAATCTCTTTTGTAAAAACACGTTCTACCGCTATTTCCATTTGTATCCCTCCTATATATCTTCTTAATTCGACATAAATGTAAGAAGTACTGCTATGAAATTAAATAGTGCGTGTGCAATCATAGCCGATAAAATAGAATTTGTTTTTTCATATAACCACGCGAATACTACACCGCTTAAAAAATTCACCGGTAATGTGTTATATGTTGGAATATGAACAACGGTAAATATTATTGAACTTATAATCACCCCGCCCAATATGCCATATCTATCACGAAAAAACGTATAAAAAACACCTCGATATAAAATTTCTTCATAGATTGGTGATATAACTGCTGCTCCAATTACCGCGATACAGAACGCATATATTGATTTATCATTTTGGATCGTCTCCGTTTTACTATTTTCGAAAGAAATCCCCAGTTTCTCCATTATCATTAATACTCCAACACTCACTACAATCAAACAAATAACCGCTACAAATGTCCACCATAAATCTTTCCATGAAAGCTTCCGAATTCCAATATCTTTCCACGACAGTTTATATCTTTTTATGCAAAAAAGATAAACTACAAATGTAAATATCACTGCCATTATAAGTCCCATTAATACTCCAGCATATAATGAGTTCCCTAGTATTTTTAAAGCATAATCGTAAAAAAGAGATTCAATCATTACTGGTACAATCAGAAATACGAAAACAAATAAATATAAAATTTCTTTCCATCCCCACATACATTTTAAAGTCATCTACACCATCCCCCTATATCCTATTTTCTTTAGTATAAAAGATGACGTAACGTAACTTTCAAGCTACTTTTTTTAAAAGAATATAAGCATAATTTTTTCATAAAAAGCAAAAATTAACAGTGATAATTCAATTCTAAAAGGGTGGGCCTTATGACAGAGCAAAGCAATAACCAACAAAAAAATAAAACGAAGCATATGTTTCCATCACTTCCGGAAAATATTAATTACATTGAAAATAAGCTCTGTCATTCAGATGATATAAAAAAATTAGATGTCCCTTTCCAAAATGGAAAAGGAACAATTATATATATCGAATCTTTAGCAGACCCAAATTTAATTCATCAATTAGCTCTTGAACCATTATTAACTCGATCGGATCTGTCTTTAGATAAAGCTTTTGCCACATTAAATATGAAAAAAGAAACAAATTTAAATTATGGTGTGCAGCTTTTATTACAAGGTAAATCTTTATATTTTCATGAACACGTCGACAGTTTTTGTATTTTCGAAACAGCTCTATCTTTAAAGAGAGATATAACAGAACCTGATAATGAAGGGATTGTCCGTGGACCGCATACTGGTTTAGTAGAAGATTTAGCAACCAATTTAGCTTCTATTCGTAAACTCATAAAAAGTCCACATGTCGTCGTTAAATATTTCACACTCGGTGAAGAAATGCATACGAAAGTGGCAATTGCTTATATGCAAAACATAGCTAATGACGATCTAGTTACAGAAGTAAAAAGAAGGTTAGAAACGATTAAGACAGATGCACTTATGCCTCCAGGATATATACAAGAATTTATAGAGGATACGTCTTTCTCACCCTTTCCGCAACAATTAAATACAGAGCGCCCAGATAGAGTCGCAGCAAATTTAATGGAAGGACGAGTTGCTATTTTATCTGATGGAGATCCAACTGCACTTATCGTTCCTGTTACGTTATTTGCTTTCTATCAATCACCAGATGATTATAATAACCGCTGGATTGTCGGTTCTTTCATCCGAATGATTCGCTTAGTCAGTTTCTTGATTGCCTTTCTCTTGCCCGCTATATATATCGCAACAGTTGCTTTTCATCCTGATGTGTTGCCGCTCGAACTTGTTTATACGATTAAAGCTTCATTAGAAAAAGTGCCACTTCCTCCTATTTTTGAAGCTCTCTTAATGGAATTAATCTTTGAATTATTACGGGAAGCTGGTATTCGCTTGCCAAGCCGAGTTGGACAAACAATCGGTATTGTAGGTGGTTTAGTAATTGGTGATGCAATTGTAAAAGCCGGTCTCGTTTCTTATACAATGATTATCGTTGTAGCTTTAACTGCAATCTCATCTTTTCTTGTTCCATCAAATGATATGAGTTCCGCAGTTCGGATTCTTCGTTTTCCGTTAATGCTCCTTGCTGCCATATTCGGCTATGTAGGAATATCATTCGGTCTCATTATAACTTTCGTTCATTTATGCCAGTTACATTCATTTCATACCCCCTATCTTTCTCCTGTTGCTCCGATGCGGATAAAAGATATGAAAGACTCTTTTGTACGACTACCAATTTGGTCATTTTGGGAACGACCACATGATTCAAAACCGAAAAAAATGCAACGACAACATGTAACGAGAGAGGATGAGAACGGTGACAAACACGCAAAGTAAAATTTCACTTGTTCAATTTACCTTTTTCGTTATTCAATGCCAAATCGGAGTTGGTATACTTTCTCTACCAAACCGTCTTCACCCAATAGCGAAAGGTGGCGGATGGATTTCTGCTCTCATCGCTGGTCTTGCAATTCAACTTATTATTTTACTTATGTGGCTTTTCTTAAAACGATTTCCTGATGCAGATATGTATGAAAGTGTTTGTATGCTATTTGGGAATAAGTTTGGAAAACTATTAGGTTTTGCTTATGTTTTTTATTTTACCCTTATCGGTATGACGGTTATGTTAAATGCTTGTAATGTCATTAAAGTTTGGATATTACAAGCAACTCCTTGGTATGCCACCCTCATGCTATTTACAATAGCTTGTTGTTACATAGCTTATAATACGTTCAAAGTCATCGTACGGTTTTACGTCATGGCTTCTATTCTCATTTTACCAATGGCTCTTTTAATTGCCCTAGGGCTTACACGAGCTGATTTTTCTTACATTTTTCCAATTACAGAAGCCGGATGGTGGAATATTATTCAAGCATCAAAAGAAACCATTACAGCTATGTATGGTTTTGAGATTATTCTTATCGCTTTCCCAAAAGTAAACGGGAGTTCTGTGGCAAAACTGAAAGCAATTTCTATCGCTAATGGATTTGTAACTCTTTTTTATACTTTTACTGTTTGGATTTGCTTTATCGTATTTAGTCCAAAACAAGTTGAACTTATTCCAGAGCCAGTTGCTTACTTATTGCGTTCTCTGCATATTGGGATTATAGACCGAACCGATTTACTATTCATCCCAATATGGATGATAACTGTTGTAGCTTCTATTGCTAGTTATTACTGTGCCGCTTCTATAGGAATTGGACATATCTTCAATCTGGCTAATCATAAAAAGGCTGTTCCAATCGTTGGTATTATTGCTTTTAGTGTAGCCCTATTTATAGATACACCTGAAGAATTAAAAGTAATTGCAACTTTTACTGATAAGTTCACGTATATTTTCATAGTTGTCCTCCCTCTTTTATTTCTACTTTATTCAGTAATAAGGAATAAGAAAGGAGAACAGTATGTTCCAAAAAAGAGTTAAATTACTTTTTATATTATGTACTAGTGCATTCCTTTCTGGCTGTTGGGATCAAGAACCATTAAGAGAAGCGAGATTAGCTTATAGCATTGGATATGATATTACGGAAGAAAATAAACTTCAGCAAACGCTTGAACTCGTAAAAAGTTCAAGCGGAGAGCAATCTTCATTCGAGAATGAAATACATTCAGCAAACGGGCATAACATAAGGGATACAAGCGATGCCCTAAAAAAAAATGTGACTGGGAATATTCGCTATTTTAAATATGGTGTTCAATTACTAGGAACCAAAATTCTAAAAAAAGGTATACTCCCCTATTTAGATGTCAGCTTTCGGGACCCAACAAACCCAACTGCTTTAGTAAAACTTATTGCAGTAGATGGTGAAACATCCGAGATACTAGAAAAAAAGAAGGTAGGAAATTTACTAATTGGAGATTTTCTAAAGAAAAAAGTGAAAAGCTTAGAAGATATGAGTGTATTTCCAAAAGAAACTTTAGAAACAGCTGCTACAAAAATGTTAGATCCCGGTAAAGACTTTACCCTCCCTTCTATAAAAATAAAAGGAAAAGAAGTAATTACAAACGGGTTAGCTTTATTTAACAACGATAAATTAACTGGGCATTTACCTTTGAAACAATCTGTTCTATTCGTGTTATTAACCGGAAAAATGGGAACAAGTGCCCGTATAACCCAAAAACTTACTAGCGATGAATCAGAGAAGACATCTGATTATTTAACAATGGAAGTGAGCAATCGGAAACTAAAAAGAGACTTGAATATAACGACTGACAAAAAAGGAAATGTTTACGCTCATCTAAAACTAAAGCTACAAGTAATCGCTCTTGAAGCACCGAGAGATAATCTTTATAAAATGGGAGAAAGAAAAAAACTAAACAAAGAATTATCTAAGCAGCTCACAAAAGAAGCAAAACAAATAACGAAAAAGCTACAAAAAGCAAATTGTGACGCTTTCGGTATAGGTAGAAATCTTATCGCTTATCATCCAGAGTTATGGAAGAAAAAGAATTGGAATAAAGATTATGCAAAGGTAAAATTTAAACCGGAAGTAGAAGTAAAGATTTTATATAGTGGCGTCTTAAAATAAAAAGGTTGGACGCCCGCCGGCATCCAACCTTTTATTTCATATAACGATATACAATTGACTCATACGGTCTTAAGTTAAGATTGGTAATATCTTTACTTGAATCTTTGTAATTTGATAATAATACTTCTTGTTTCATACCATCTAATTGAACATGAACTGGTACAGAATACGTTATTTCTTCTCCATAGAAGTTATTTATAACAAGTAATACTTCATTATTTACAGTACGTGTATACGCCCAAATGCTAGGATGATTTCCATCTAAAATAGCATATTTCCCTTCTGTAAGGACATCGTATTTTTTTCTAAGTTCAATTAGCTTTTTATAATGATAAAATACAGATTCTCTATCTTCTAATGCCTTCTCTACGTTTATTTCTTTAAAATTTTCAGCCACAGAAATCCAAGGTGTACTTGTTGTAAAACCACTGTTCACCTCTTCATTCCACTGCATCGGAGTACGGGAATTGTCACGAGATTTTTGTTTTAAAATCCCGATAATCTCTTTTTTTGATAATCCTTCTTCTAGCTTTATATCATATATATTTAACGACTCTACATCACGATATTGCTCGATGGACTCGAATTTAGGATTCGTCATACCGATTTCTTCACCTTGGTAAATGTAAGGCGTTCCTTGCAACATATGCATAGCTGTCGCTAACATTTTCGCAGATTCATTTCGGTACTTCTCATCATCACCAAACCGTGAAACGATACGAGGCTGGTCATGATTACACCAGAATAACGCATTCCATCCTCCGCCCTTTTGCATTTCAATTTGCCAATTAGACATAATTTCTTTTAATTTAATGAAATCAAAATCAGCTTTCGTCCACTTATCACCATTCGGATAATCTACTTTTAAATGATGGAAACTAAACGTCATGCTTAGTTCATTGCGCTCAGGATTCGAATATTTAATACAATTATCAATTGTCGTAGATGACATTTCTCCAACTGTAATTACATCTTTCCCTTCAAAAACATTTTGGCTCATCTCTTGTAAATATTCATGGACGCGTGGACCATCTGTGTAATATTTACGCCCATCACTTGTAGCAGTGGTGCCTTCATCACTTAAAAATCTTTGATCTTTTGAAATTAAGTTAATAACATCAAGGCGGAATCCTTTTACACCTTTCTCCAACCAAAAGCGCATCATATCGTACACTTCTTCACGAAGCTTTTCATTTTCCCAGTTTAAATCAGCTTGCGTCTCATCAAATAGATGTAAAAAATATTGCCCTGTTTTCTCATCATATTTCCAAGCAGATCCTCCAAATTTAGACTGCCAATTATTCTTTTCATCACGCCAAATATAATAATTTCGATACGGACTATTCTTATCTTCTTTTGCTTCTTTAAACCACTTATGCTCCGTTGAACTATGATTTACAACGATATCAAGCATGATTTCAATGTCACGTACTTTCGCTTCTTTTAAAAGCTCTTCAAACTCTTCCATCGTCCCGTAAGATGGATCAATGCTGTAATAATCACTTACATCGTATCCATTGTCATTTTGTGGTGATCGGTATATCGGTGTTAACCAAATATAATCCACTCCAAGTTCCTTTAAATAATCTAATTTCTCTGTAACTCCCTTTATATCACCGGTTTCTTTATTATAGTAACTATTAAAGCTCTTCGGATAAATTTGATAGACTACACTTTTATGCCAATCTTTCATGCTTAATTTCCTCCTACTTCTGTTTTACTCGTTTCGCAAATAACCATGTTAATGTAAATGGAATTACTACTGCGATTATCATCCCTACAATAAACATTGGAATCGATTTCGGAATGATAGAAATAAATGCTGGCAATCCGCCAATTCCGATTGCTGGTGCTAATACACCATTTAATGTAATAAATATCGCTGCTATAGCAGACCCAATAATCGCTGCATAGAACGGGAATTTATTTCTTAAATTCACACCGAACATCGCTGGCTCTGTAATACCGAAGTACGCTGAGATTGCTGATGTTGATGCCATACTTTTATCATTTTGATTTTTAGAAATCCAGAACATCGCTAGTGCCGCACTACCTTGTGCAATGTTAGAAAGAGCAATCATCGGCCAAATAAATGTACCGCCGTGCTGTGCAATTAGCTGCAAATCAATTGCAATAAACATATGATGCATTCCTGTAATTACGAGCGGTGCATATAATGCTCCAAATAATACTGCTCCAAGTACTGGTACCGTTTCATATACGCCAACTAATCCAGCCGTTAATAAATCACCAATATGACGTGTAACTGGACCGATAATTCCTAACGCTAATACACCTGTTACAACGATTGTTGTAATTGGTACAACTAATAATTGAATTGCGTTTGGCACATGTTTCTTTAAGAAGATTTCAACTTTACTTAATACGAATGCTGCTACTAAAATGGGTAAAATTTGACCTTGATACCCTACCTTTTCAATTTGGAATAGCCCTAAAATATCGAAGTACTCAATCTTTTGTCCCTCTAAACCAGTCGCTGCTTTTCCATAATCCCACGCGTTTAATAAGGCCGGATGCACAAGCATTAATCCCATAACAATCCCTAGTATTGGACTACCACCAAAGCGCTTCGTTGCTGACCAACCAACAAGTGCCGGTAAGAATACGAATGCTGTATTGGCCATCATATTAATTAAATCCCAAAGCCCACCTAAGTTCGGATATACTTCTAATAAATTTTTCCCATCAAAAAATAAGTCCTTTGCCCCTAACAGATTATTAATCCCCATTAGTAAACCTGCCGTAATAATTGCTGGCAAAATCGGCATAAATACATCTGAAAATACTTTTACAAACTTTTGAACTGGATTTAATTTTTTATCCCCTGAACCTTTTACGTCAGCTACTGTCGATTCTTCCATACCTGCAAGCGTTATCAATTCAGCGTATACTCGATCGACATCACCTGGACCAATTACAATTTGAAATACCCCAGCGTTATGAAACGCTCCCTTTACTAATGAAACAGACTGTAATTTATCATTATCTATTTTATTTTCATCTTTTAAAGCGATACGTAGCCTCGTTACACAGTGCGCAGCTTGTTCAATATTGTCTTTCCCACCAATATACTGCAACACTTCTTCTGCTGTTTTACGATAGTCTTTCCCCATATTCCCGTCCCTCTTTTCTTTTTTTGATACCGTTTACACTTACATATTAACTCGTATATATAAGTTAGTCAACACTCGTATATATAAGTTGATGATTTTTTTATAAATAAAGAGATGGAACGATTATTTCGCTCCATCTCTTTATTTTCTTCGCGCCACATCCGAAAAGTGAAAAATATCTAAGCGGTGACGTGATTCCGTATATTCGAACTGACTCCCATCGTATAAATGAGTAAAGTTTTTTACAACGACAACATAGTCTGTTCCATTTAAATCTAAATACTTTCGGTCATCATCTGTACATGGCTGTACTTCAATTACCCTCTGTGAATAGCTAATATGTAGTCCTAATTCTTTTTCGATGTATTTATAAATCGATGCAGTTGCAATTTCTCTCGTTAATCCTGGAATATATTCCGATACAAAATGGTTTATATCTAAAATTACTTTTTCTCCATCAATATTTCGTACGCGTTTAATATGATCTATTTCCGTTTTTTCTTTCACATTTAATAACTTTGCTACATCTTTCGTCGCTTTCATTTTCTCTATTTCCACGACTTCTGTAATACAGTAACGTCCTAAACGTTCATTTTCTTCTTGAAAACTTACAATACCACCAAAGTTAAATTCAATGTTTTTGCGCTTTAATACAAAAACACCTTTTCCGTGTATTTTTTGAACATATCCACGCTCTTGCAATAAATCTACAGCTTTTCTTACAGTACCCCGGCTTGCCTCGTACTGCTTCATTAATTCCGTTTCTGATGGAATTTTGCATCCTTCTTTTAATTGTTTATTATCAATAGACTTGCTGATTTCTGTATAAATTTGTTCATACTTACTCATCATCTACAATAGCCCCTTGTCACCTTCTAATTCTATATGTATTATACCACGCTATACTCTTCTGCCAATCTCTCACTTATTTTCCAGTACAAGAAAACTATAGGTAAATATTTAGTCCCTAAAACGTATTTTTATAAATTTTTTAATATTTTTCTTTTCATTCAAAAAAACATATAGTATACTAACTTCAAAATCAGAGGAGAAAGGGAGCAAAGAACTATGCTTACTTATACAACTGTAGTTACATTTGCACAAAAACATCATCATCATACTTAACCCTTGAAACCTAGCGGAAAAATTACGCGTAGGTACAAGGGTTATTCCCGTTGTACCTACGCTTTGGCAAAGAGCCATGTAGGTATTTTTTATCTACATGGCTCTTTTTTTATTGCCAAAAATGCTAGTAAAAAATGATGTTTAAGCAAAACTTACTACAAAGGAGTTAACAAAAATGGAAACGAAAAAATGGGGATTATGGATTTTAATAGCTTTTGTTATCGGGAATATGGTTGGTGGCGGTGTATTTATGCTTCCAGCAAACTTAGCGCAAGTATCAGGTCCAATGGGATCTACACTTGCATGGAGCATTACAGGACTGGGTGTATTTATGATCGCTCTCGTATTTGGTAATTTAGCAATTCGTAAACCAGAATTAACAGCAGGACCACAAAGTTACGCCCAAGCAATGTTTACTTCCCAAAAAGCAGGTAAAGTTGCAGGATATAGTATGGCTTGGGGGTACTGGGCTGCTAATTGGGCTGCTACAGCATCTGTAATTATTTCCTTTGCAGGATATTTATCAACCTTCTTTCCTGTTTTACAAAGTAAGCAAATTCTCTTTTCAATAAATGGATTTTCACTAGAGCTCGGAAAAGGATTAACTTTCATGGTATGTAGCCTTATGTTATGGGGGATTCAATATATTCTGTCTCAAAATATTGATAGAGCCGGAAATATGAACCTTCTTGCTACCATTGCAAAGATTATCGGATTTACAATGTTTATTGTTATTACATTATTTATTTTTAATGCCTCTAATTTCGGGGACGGTCAAACATTTATGAATGAAGCTGGACAACCTATTTCGTTGGGGGGACAAATAAATTCAGCAGCTATCGCAACACTTTGGGCATTTATCGGTATTGAGTCAGCAGTTATGCTCTCTAACCGCGCAAAATCTCAGCGCGATGTTAAGAAAGCTACGATTTTCGGATTAATTATCGCTCTTCTTATTTACATGGCAATTACTCTACTCACAATGGGCGCTCTCTCGCAAGATGCTTTAAAAGAGTCTCAAAAGCCATTAGTAGATGCTTTAAATTTAGCAATTGGTACTAAAGGTGCTTATATAATGGCACTACTTGCGCTCGTATCTTTATTTGGATCTACTGTAGGCTGGATCGTTGTTAGCTCAGAAGTACCTTACCAAGCAGCAAAAAAAGGACTTTTCCCTAAGGTTTTCGGAAAAACGAATAAAAAAGGAAGTCCTTCAAAATCATTATTTATTACAAATGTGATGACACAAATTTTCTTATTTTCGACGATTTCTGGTACTGTTTCAGAAGCATATAATTTCGCTATTGTTGTAGCGACATTAGCATTTTTAATCCCGTACCTTGTTTCTACCTTGTACCAGTTAAAATTAGTTATTACGGGGGAAACGTATGATATAATGCCTGGATCTCGAGTAAAAGATGGGATCATTACTGCATTAGCATTTTTATATTCCTTATGGGTTATTAAAACGGGAACTGCTGATTTAAAAACATTCTTCTTAGGCATTGGTTTGTTTGTATTAGGTCTTCTTCTTTATCCAGTTTTAATGAAAGATTCACAAAAAAAACAATAAAAAAGAGAAGCTTTTCGCTTCTCTTTTTTTATTAAAAATCAGTTAATAATTTTTCTTTTAGTTCCCCTATATCTAACGGTTTCGCATAATAAAAACCTTGTACAAAGTCGCAACTCATTGATTTTAATAAACTTTCTTGTTCTACCGTTTCTACCCCTTCAGCAACCACGAATAAATTTAAACTATGGGCGATTTCAATAACCGATTTTACAATCGTTCGCTCTGGTTGTGCATGATCATAATGAAACTCACGAATAAAATTACGATCAATTTTCACAATATCAAGTGGTAGTTGTTTTAAATAATATAATGAGGAATACCCTGTTCCGAAATCGTCTAAAGCGATTAAAATTCCCATACTTCTTAATTCTTGTAATGTAGCAATAATATAATCAAAATGACGTACAGCTATACTTTCTGTTATTTCTAATATTAAACGATTTGGCGGAAACCCTGTTCGCTTCAATATACTACGAACAGATAAAATAAATCGCTTTTGCATCAATTGTTGTATTGATAAATTAACAGATAACTTCAGTCCCTCTTGATAATCTGGTAAAGTTTTAAACAGTCGACATGACTTTTCTAGTACCCAGTCTCCTAGTTTTATAATAAGTCCACACTCTTCAGCTACAGGGATAAATTCACTTGGCGAAATAGGACCTTCTTCTGTCTTACAGCGTACTAAAGCCTCATTACCAGTACATTTCTTTGTTTTCAAATCAATAATGGGTTGTAATGCCACTTTTAATTCTTCGTCACGAATCGCTTTTTGCAAAGCAAATTCTATTTTCATTCTACGGTTTATTTTCGCACGTAATTCATCTGTAAAGAAGCACGCCACATTTCTTCCTTGCTCTTTCGCACTATACATGGCTAAATCCGAATTTTTTAATAACGTTTCAACGTCTTTTCCATCTTGCGGATAGGAACAAAGTCCTAGACTAGCTGAAATATATACTTCATGACCTTCAAGCATAAATGGCCTTGAAAGCATGACAACACGGATGTCGCTAACTGCCTCATCTCATCATGTGTATGAGTTTTTGTTAACAGTACAAATTCGTCGCCACCAAGCCTAGCTAGAACATCTTTCTCTCCTAGCACATAATGCAACCGTGAAGCAACTTCGCTTAAAAGTAAATCTCCTATCATATGACCTAACGTATCATTCACTAATTTAAAACGATCTAAATCAAAGTAAATCATGCCAAACTCTATTTTCTCTGCAATCATCTTATTTACAGTCGTAATTAACTGTAAACGGTTCGGTAAACTTGTTAACGCATCATGATAAGCAAGTTCCCTATAACGACTTTCGCTTAATCGTAATCTTTGTTCTGCTTCTTTCCTACTACTTATATCATTTCGAATTGCAATAAATTGATAAGGTTCTCCCTTTTCATTTAAAAATGGAACAATTGTTGTTTTAACCCAATAATACGAACCATCTTTTGCTTGATTTCGAATTTCCCCCGTCCAAACTTTTCCACTCAAAATACGCTTCCATAGGATTTGAAAAAATGCTTTCGGATGATATCCGGAATTTAAAATACGGTGATCTTTTCCTATTAACTCTTCTCTTTTATATTTTGAGATTTTACAAAATTTATCATTCACATATGTAATAAGACCATTTCGGTCTGTAATAGCAACAATTGAAGACTCATCTAATGCTAATTTTAAATCTTGCAATGAAGAGTCATATAATGCATGACCTCTTTGTTCTAGCATGCGCACCTCTCCTTGCTTCCTATCTGACTAAAACACAACTCGTTTCTCTTCATAGAAATAGAGATATTTCATTTTCTAACAATACGCCTTTACATAAAATGAAACTTTAATCAGTGGGGGGGTGTCCATCCCCCACTGATTATTAGCCTTCACCAATCGGGCTTTTATCTCCCACCTAACTTCCTCACATTCACCGAATTTTGAGGTGGGAGTCTTACTGCCCGTTAATGCGGGATAAATCACAATTTTTTTCTAAATAGGCCGATTAAAATAACATAATATTATTTATAAAAAAAAGCAATATGGTGCTGTTTTAATTATAGTAGAAGCTTCTCATCTCTCTACTTATCTAAGCTTATTATACAGTATTCTCTTACATTCTTTGAATTTGTAAAGTGACAATTTCATCACTATTAGCCTCTGCTCCCTACTAATACGACCTCACACCTAACCTCTTTTATTTCATTAAATGTTAAGATGTAAATCTAACTGCCGATACATAATGAAATAGAGATTAATATACAAAATGCAACGATTCACGAATACTAATATAAAGTGAAACTTTAATCAGTGGGGGTTTTACTACCCACAAATAGCGGGATAAAGCCAAAATTTGCATTTAACATATTGAATTATAATAACAAAATATTAACATATTTTCACCTTGTTTTTGGAAATATTTTATAAATAAAATATTAAACTAAAAAAGAGGATATCCTCTTTTTTAGTTTAATACTGATATGGTATTTGCTGATAACCCGGGTATGGCATTGGATATGGTGCTGGATATGTTACTGGGTACGGTGCTGGATAGTAGCCTCCACCTGCTGCACCCGTTAATGCGCCAGCTGTAAGCCCACCTAACATGCCTCCAGCAAAACTTCCTGGGAAAAATCCTCCGCCCCACGAGCCGCCACCCCAGCCCCATCCACCACCGTGATGATGATGATGATCATAATGATTGTGCCCACCATGGTGATTATGTCCGCCATTATGATGGTGCCCTCCATGATTATGACGATAATACAATCCGTTATTTTCTATATAATTCATTATTTCCCTCTCCTTTCCATTTCCTCACCTTAATAAGAAGAATTCGCGTAATATGGATAACCATATCCTGGGCTTCATAATGCACCTGCTACAAATCCAGGAAAGAAACCTCATTCCCTTTCCTATATAAGAGGCAAGGGTTTTGTCCCTCCTACACTGATCATTAACCAGCAAATAGCGGGATAACAACGTAACAATATACTGTATGTAGGACAAATGCGGAAAGTATAGGACAAATGTCTATATTTTGTAAAAAAAACAAAACACTTTATAATAAGGATGTCAGATTATATCTTCTATTTAAGAAGTCTATATTTAAGAAAGATTAGAGGAATTATATAGAAATGAAGAAACCTATCGTTCAATTATTATTAATATTTACAATCGTATCTATCGTTCTTTTCCTATTAAATACATCGGTTATTTCGTTATATACGTTTGTTGGTGCTCTATGGTCCATCACAATCGTAGGAATTTCATTCGTTATTTTTATCGAAAATAGATCACCCCAAAGCACCTTAGCGTGGTTTTTAGTATTAGCACTTCTTCCTGTTGTAGGTGTACTTTTATACTCTATTTTCGGGCGTAGCCGTTGGAGAAGAAAAAAACATCTTCATCGTTCAGAAGAACAAAGAAAATTATTCCGCGAAATATTAGAAGGAAGACGACTAGAATTATCACTCACAGTCCCATTACATGAACGTTCTATACATTTAACAGAAGTCGTACAAAAATTCGGAGGCGGGCCTGCCGCGGATAGAACGACAACAAAACTTTTAACAAACGGTGATCAAACCTTTTCAGAAATTTTGACCGCAATCGAGAATGCAAAACATCACATACATATTCAATACTATATTTATAAATCTGATGAGATTGGTAAAAAAGTACGCGATGCTTTAATACAAAAAGCAAAAGATGGTGTTATTGTACGCTTCCTTTATGATGGACTCGGAAGTAATACGTTAAGACGACGATTTTTACAACCTATGAAAAAAGTTGGAATTGAAATTGTCGAATTTGACCCTATTTTTTCAGCTTGGTTACTCGAGACAGTTAATTATCGTAATCACCGTAAAATCGTCATTGTAGATGGAGAAATTGGTTTTACCGGAGGGCTCAACGTCGGTGATGAATATCTTGGTCGCTCAAAAAAATTCCCTGTTTGGCGTGATAGTCATTTAAAAATAGAAGGAAAAGCATTGTATAAATTACAAGCCATCTTTCTAGAAGATTGGCTTTATGCGTCTAGTGGATTGAATACTTATTCTTGGGATCAATTTATGAATAGACAATACTTCCCAGGAAAAGAAATTCCGGATGCAGAAGGTGCGGTGCAAATTGTAGCAAGTGGACCAAGCTCAGATGATAAAAGTATTCGTAATACATTACTAGCTATTATGGGCTCAGCCAAAAAATCTATTTGGATCGCTACACCATACTTTATTCCGGATCAAGAAACTTTAACATTATTACGCCTAAGTGCAATATCTGGCATAGATGTACGTATTTTATATCCTGGTAAGAGTGATAGTATTATTAGCGATCAAGCATCTCAATCCTATTTCACTCCACTTTTAAAAGCTGGTGCTTCTATTTACAGTTATAAAGATGGATTTATGCATGCAAAAATTGTACTCGTTGATGATACAATTGCAACAATTGGAACAGCAAATATGGATGTACGTAGCTTTGAATTGAATTATGAAATTATTAGCGTACTATATGAATCAGAAACCGTTCATGATATTAAACATGATTTTGAAGAAGACTTTAAACACTCCAATGAAATTAAATGGAACTCGTTCCAAAAAAGAAGTATCAAAAAAAGAATATTAGAGTCCTTTATGCGACTCATTTCTCCTTTACTATAAGCAATCAATGTGATATTGATTGCTTTTTCTTTTATATTTCCCCCTTCTCCTTTTCTTTGCATACCATATTAAAACAAGTTATCATAAGATGTATTACTTTATGAAAATAATGTTAGGTGGGAAATACATGTTAGAACAATTTCATATACATTCTGATTTAAAACAGCAGCTTTCTACAATTCATGAAAAGAATAAACAAGAAGCTGGTGAAAATGCACATTTAATTGGCAAGAAAATATATAAAGCATCTGATAACAGCATTATTGAAGATGCCATTACAGCACTTTTACTTGGTAAAAACATTCTATTAAAAGGGCCAACTGGTAGTGGTAAAACCGTACTAGCAGAAACTCTTTCTTCTTTATTCCAAAAACCAATGCATAGCATTAACTGTTCTGTCGATTTAGATGTGGAAGGTATTTTAGGATACAACACATTACAAACGAAAGACGGAGCATCTGAAGTTACGTTCGTTAACGGTCCTCTTATGAAAGCAATGAAGAACGGTCATTTCTTATATATTGATGAAATCAATATGGCAAAACCTGAAACGTTACCACTTCTTCACGGCGCATTAGATTACCGTAAAATGATTACAAACCCATTTACACAAGAAGTTGTATACGGTGATGACGAATATCGCGTAATTGCTGCGATTAACGAAGGTTATGTTGGGACAAGTGAACTAAACGAAGCGTTAAAAAACCGTTTCGTTATTATTGAAGTTCCTTACATTCAAGGTGATACATTAAAAGAGCTATTACTATCTGAATCAAAATTAAATGATGTTGCAACAATTGAAAAGTTCGTTGCATTCGCAAGCGATCTTATGCCTTTAGCTCGTGATGGGCGCGTAAGTGAAGAAGCCGCTAGTATTCGTGGCATTATCGATGCATGTGATTTAGGTGTATATATTCCTGTTATGCGTGCAATTGAACGTAGTATTATCGCAAAATTAAACGATGAAACAGAACAAATGACTGTCCGTGAATTAGCAGAAAGTTATTTCTTTGAGGGATAATTCATGAGACAAATTTTTAGTGACAAAAAAATTGATGCGTCGCTGTTTCTACAAATGGAAAACTTAATGTATGCTCTTCTAAAAGAAGACGATGCCTATCTTGAGTATGGCTATAAAGCATACTACGACGAAATTGAAAAAAAGGTTGTCATTAGTCACTTTTGGGATGATCGAAAAGAAGAGGATACAGTAATCGGATTAAAAAGCGAAGTGTTCTTAAAGGCACTTGGTAATAAACATTACTCGGACATGACTTTAATTCGTTCTTATGCGATTGAGTTACAAGAATCGCCTCTAAAAAAGTTTTTAACACAATTATTTGTTCTATTAGAAGATTTACGTGTTGAGGAAATCGTCAAAAATTTACGTCCTGGCACAAAGCATATTTTTAAACGCCGAAAAGAAATGTATCGCAATTACTTTGGCTCACAAAATGAAATAAATCGTGTTCGTAATTATCACGGTGATCGTCTATTTTGTCTATGCTATCTTTCATTAACGAGTGATAAATATGAAATGTTTAATAATGAATATTTCGAGCAAATTGAATCAATTTTGCATGAAACATTCCAAGCTCGTAATACGGAAGATATTATGTATATTGTTGAGAAAATTCGCTATCGTTTAGAAGGACTTCTTGAAAGTGATATGCTTAATAATTATTTCGGACATGCACCGCTTTATTTATCTGTTATTACAGATGAGAAAGACAGTCGCGCTGAAAAATTAGCAAATGATGATACGCAGCTCCTAGATGACGATGATAACAAAAACAAAATGGATGAAAGCTTCTCGACATGGCACCGTGAAAATAAAAACAATGAAAACGAGAACTTTTTACGCTTTGATTTAGAAAGCGGAACAAAAACAAATATGATGGGTGATACTGCTCGTGAATCAGAAGATGGTGACCAAGCACTTGGTTCTGTACAAGGTACTTCCCAAAAAAGTACACAATCTAACTTTGATGGTGCTGATACAGAGGAAACAAGAGCGTCTCATGCTTCTAGCCAAAACGACGGTGCATACGGCAAGTATAATGTGGGAGCTTCTCATACATTTAAAGAAGCTCGCAAATCGAATACTGATGAGAAAAAAGATTACCAAGCTATCAAATCAGTCGTTAATAAAGATGTAAAAGAATTAAAGAAAATTATCGAAAAAACAATTGAAAACAAAACGAATGCAAACAGTGATAAATATTACGGAAGGCTTCGTAAGAAATTCCTTCGTATTTATACTGAAAAGCAGCCGCGTATGTTTTATAAAAAAGGACAAGAATCACAAGAGCTCGACGTTGCATTCCAACTATTAGTGGACTGCTCTGGTTCTATGTATAACAAAATGGAAGAAACGAAGAAGAGTGTGGTCCTATTCCATGAAGCTTTAAAATCTTTAAAAATTCCGCACGCTATTAGTGGATTTTGGGAAGATGCTTCTAGTGCTAAGCCTGAAGATAAACCGAACGTTATCCATGAAGTTGTTACGTATAAAAACTCAACGTTACCAAACGTCGGTCCAGAAATTATGCAACTTCGCGAAGAAGAAGATAACCGCGACGGGTATATTATTCGTATCGTTTCCGAAAAGCTTGCGAAAAGACCAGAAAAACATAAATTCTTACTTGTCTTTACAGACGGTGAGCCTTCTGCGCTAGACTATCAACAAGACGGTATTTTAGATACGCATGAAGCTGTCAAACTTGCTCGTAAAAGTGGTATGGAAGTAATCGGAATCTTCATCGAAGAAGGCGAAGCGAAAGAAGCAACTTATCAATTAATGAAGAACATTTATAACCATCACTTCTTAGTTGCAAATCATGCTGAAGATTTACGCCTGAAGATTAAACCATTGTTGAAGAAACTATTACTGAAGACGATTGAATAGAAAACAGGAGCCTTGTGGCTCCTGTTTTTTCGTTCACTCACTTTGTTTCTGGTTGAAACTTGTATGGAATGGAAACTTCTAATAATAATTCGAACCCTCCATCATAGTATGGGAATCGCTCATTCGCGATTTTTCTATCTACCCACTCGATTGCGGAAATTTCTCCTTCATCTTCTGCACGAAGTTCACCTGTTACTACATTTGCTCGGAATGTAAAAAATAATGCATGATGTCCTTTCTCTTCAAAAAACTTCTCATTTATTGCAACAAGCCCACCTGCTGTAGCAGTTAAACCTGTCTCTTCTTTCACTTCTCTTACTAGTGCTTGCTCTAACGTTTCTCCTTTTTCAACAGCCCCGCCTGGCAATGACCAAACGTTTTGTTCTATATTATGTACCATTAATATTTTATCTTTTTCGCTATCGTGTATTAGTGCATATACGACATCAACTCTTTGCATGTTGCTTTTCTCCCTTCCTAAAATAATTAAGAGCCAATTCCTAAGAATCGGCTCTTCCTATTAATTCATTACTAACTCAGATGCGAGCTTTTTTTTTAACTTAGCCAGCATATCAGTTGTCATTCTGTCTAAATCATATTCTGCCTTAAAGCCCCACTCTTTCATTGCTGCTGTTGCATCAATAGAGTTCGGCCAGCTATCAGCGATTGTTTGACGAGCTGGATCTACTGCGTAATCCATTGTAAAGTTCGGAATGTGTTTACGGATTGATGCTGCAATTTTCTCTGGTTCAAAGCTCATTGCTGTAATGTTAAACGCATTTCTATGAACTAGTTTATTTGGATCAGCTTCCATTAATGAGATGATTGCTTGTAAAGCATCTGGCATATACATCATGTCCATGTATGTTCCTTCTGCAATGTATGAGGTGTATGTACCTTTTTTAATCGCCTCATAATAAATTTCAACTGCATAGTCAGTTGTTCCGCCTCCTGGAGGAGCTACGTAAGAAATTAAGCCTGGGAAACGTACACCGCGCGTATCAACGCCAAACTTTTGATGATAATAATCACATAATAATTCTCCTGCTACTTTGTTTACCCCATACATCGTAGTAGGACGCTGAATTGTATCTTGTGGTGTATTATCTTTTGGCGTTGATGGACCAAATGCACCGATAGAACTTGGCGTGAAAAACTTACAGTTTAATTCACGTGCTGCTTCTAATGCATTTACAAGTCCGCCCATATTTAAATTCCAAGCAAATAATGGATTTTTTTCTGCAGTTGCTGAAAGTAAAGCCGCTAAATGAATAATTGTATCTACTTCATTACGCTTTGCAATATCATGTAATTTTTGTCCATCTGTTACATCTAACGTTTCAAATGGACCAGACGTTACTACTTCACTATCTGTTTCACGAATATCAGTTGCAATAACGTTCGATGCGCCGTATACATCACGAAGTTTCATTACTAGTTCAGAACCAATTTGCCCTAAAGAACCGGTTACTAGAATTTTTTTCATTTTCCCCACTCCTCATTTGCAAGCTATTCAAAAGATGTCGTTACTTAAATGATACCCATTTCTTTCCCTACTTTTTCATACTTACGAATTGCTTTATCTAACAGTTCTTTCGTATGAGCTGCTGTAGGCATATTACGAACGCGTCCCATTCCTTTTGCTACAGTTGGGAATACGATAGATTTTGCGTATACGCCTTCTTCATTTAGACGTTTACTAAATTCTTGTGTTAATACTTCATCACCAATAATACAAGGCGTAATTGGTGTCTCACTTTCTCCAATGTTAAAGCCAAGTTCTTTTAACCCTTGTTTTAAATAGCGACCATTTTCCCATAAACGATCGTGTAACTCTGTGCTTTCCATTAGAATTTCAATTGATCTCATACAAGCAGCTGCATCAGCTGGTGTTAAAGCTGTTGAGAATAAGAATGGACGTGAACGCACTTTTAACCAATCGATTAAGTTTTGTTTCCCAGCTACATATCCACCAATTACCCCAATTGCTTTTGATAATGTACCGATTTGGAAATCAACTTTATCAGAAAGACCGAAATGTTTTACAGTGCCTGCACCTTTGCCAAGTACACCTGAACCGTGTGCATCATCTACATATGTCATTAAATCCAGCTCTTCTGCAATTTCAACAATCTCTGGTAATTTTGCAATATCTCCATCCATTGAGAAAACACCGTCTGTAATAACCATTAATTTATTATAAAGACCTGATTCTTTTGCCTCGATTGCTTTTTTGCGTAAATCTTCCATATCAGAATGCTTATAAACGATGATTTTCGCTCTTGATAGACGACTACCATCAATAATAGATGCATGGTTTAATTCATCTGAAAGAATCGCATCATTTTTATCCATAACAGCTGAAATCGCTGCCATATTACAGTTAAATCCTGATTGATAAGCAATTGCTGCTTCTGTATGTTTAAACTTTGCAATTGTTTCTTCTAATTTAATATGCAAATCTAAAGTACCGTTAATTGTACGAACAGCTCCTGCTCCAACGCCGTACTTATGAATTGCACCAATTGCTGCTTCTTGTAAGCGATTATCAGTCGCTAATCCAAGATAGTTGTTTGAAGATAAGTTAATATATTCTTTTCCGCCAATTGTAATAATCGGTCCATTTGGACTTTCAAGCGGATCAATTACGTTATAAAGCCCCTTTGATTTTAAATCCTCTAAATTTTCTTCTAAAAAGTTTGCAAGTGTTTTACTAGACATCGTGAAGCCTCCCATCGTTCATGTAAGCGGATTATTATCTTAATAGTTCTAATAATCCCTCTACTAGCTTAACACGTTTTCAGAATTTATTATAGAAAAATAGCTTAGAGAAACCGCTTACAATTTTAGATTATATATGATTCATTACGAGAAATCTATCATTTACTTTTCATATTTGATAGAATTAAAAAAATATTTAGGAGGCTTTTAAAATGGCATTTACTGAATCTGATGTATATAATAACGAATCGTTTTTAGAGCAATATATGCAGCGAAGATATCGAGAAAATAGTCCAAACGAATCCCTTGAAAAACCAGCATTCTTTCAGCTCATTGGCAATGTAACAGGAAAACAAATCCTCGATTTAGGTTGTGGTGATGCTAAATTCGGCGAAGAATTATTAGAACATGGATGCCACTCTTACACTGGTATTGAAGGCTCCGAGCTTATGTATGAAAAAGCTAAAAAACAACTAGAAAATAAAAATGGCACCGTTCATTTTTTAAACCTCAAAGACTACACATACCCTCCTTCTACTTTTGATTTAGTAACATCTAGACTTGCCTTACATTATATTGAACACCTTGATATCATTTTTCAAAATGTGTTTCAAACTTTAAAAACAAACGGAACCTTCACCTTTAGCGTTCAACATCCCGTTATTACCTCTTCATTTGAAAGCTTGCAAACGAGTGGTAAAAGAACTAGTTGGCTCGTCGATGATTATTTCAAAACAGGAAAACGAGTTGAGCCATGGATTGATCAAGAAGTTATTAAATATCACCGGACTACGGAAGAATATTTTACATTATTACAACAAGCCGGATTTACGATTACAAACTTAAACGAAGCTACACCAAATCGAAACTGTTTTCAAGATGAAGAAGAATATGAACGACGTTTACGTATTCCCCTTTTTCTATTATTTTCTTGCCGAAAATAAAGTGAAACTTTAATCAGTGGGGGATGTTCATCCCCCACTGATTATTAGCCCTCACCAATCGGGCTTTTACAGGCAGTTGATCCCCCAACCAGCTTCTTTGCTTTCGCTGAATTTTGAGATGGGGATCTTACTGTCCTCAAATAGCGGGGTAAAAAAGACGATGAATCCTCATCGTCTTTTTTCGTTATCTCATCGCTTGAACAGCCTCTTTAAGTACACGTCTTCCTCTTCCATGTGGGATACAGAGCGGTGTCCCGAATAACGGATCAGCGCTTATTTGACACTCCATACGGAATACATCCCGAACTAACTTCTGGTCAATAACTTCTTCTGGTTTACCTTGCGCATATATTTGTTTATCTTGAATAGCTACAATATTGTCTGCATAACGACATGCCAAATTTAAATCGTGCAATACCATAACAATCGTTCTTTGCTCTGTTTCATTTAATTCGAATAATAAATCTAACACTTCAATTTGGTGCGTCATATCTAAATATGTAGTCGGCTCATCAAGCAAAATAATATCTGTATCTTGTGCAAGGGTCATTGCAATCCAAGCACGTTGACGTTGTCCACCTGAAAGGGCATGAACATCACGCTCAGCAAATTCTGTCATACCCGTTGCAGCAAGCGCTTTTTGTACCATTTCCTCATCTTTTTCGGACCATTGCTTCAGCCATGTTTGATATGGATAACGTCCTTGCTTTACAAGTTGCAATACTGTAAGTCCTTCTGGAGCTTGTGGCCCTTGCGGTAAAATTGCCATTTGGCGAGCAATTTGCTTCGTTTGCATACTTTGAATTGCTTGATTATCTAACAAAATGTCACCGGTTGTTGGCTTTAATAATCTAGCTAGTGAACGTAATAAAGTTGATTTCCCACAACCGTTAGAACCGATGAAGATTGTAATTTTCCCTTTTGGAATTTCTAAATTCAGCTCATCAATAATAATCGTTTCACCATACGACAGCGTCAAGCGTTTCGTCTCCAATGCTTTTTGCATATTAATCTCCCTTTATGAATTCCGACTTTTATAAAGTAAATAAATAAAATAAGGTGCACCAATTGCTGATGTAAATACCCCTGCTGGAATTTCAAGTGGTGTGAAAACTGTACGCCCAATTAAATCTGCAGCGAGTACTAGAATTGCACCGATAATCGCCGCAACTGGGAGCAATGCACCGTAGAAAGAGCCAACTAATCTTCGCGAAATATGAGGTGCCATTAAACCAACAAATCCAATTCCTCCTGCAAAGGCAACTGCCCCGCCAATTAAAGCTGTACTAAGTAACAACATAAATACACGCGACTTCGTTAAAGGAACACCAAGTCCCACTGCTATATCATCCCCTAGCTCTTGTGCATTTAAATGTCTCGCAGCGATAAATGATATTGTCGTTAAAATGAGAACCCACGGCGCAAGTACCATAACATTTTGCCATGAAGAACCGTAAACAGTACCTGTGATCCATACATTCGCTTGACTTGCTTGATAAATTGGTGCTAACAACATAAATAAAGTTGTTGCTGCTTTCGTTAATGCCCAAAATCCAACACCAATTAAAACAAGACTAATCGGTGATAACCCGTCATTTCTCCATGCAAATAAATATACAAACAACGCTACAATCGTTGCACCAGCAAAAGCTGCTAATGGCATATAATGAATGCTTACTGTTAGCGCATTATTTTTATCACTAAATATAGCTAAAAATAGTACAACTGCAACACTTGCCCCGCCCGTAATCCCAATGATATCAGGAGAAGCCAGTGGATTTCGAACGAGCCCTTGTAAAATACAGCCCGCTACAGCAAGTGCGATTCCTACAAGGATGGCAATTAAAATACGCGGCATACGAAATTTATTTACAACCATATTTGACATCGCATCGCCATTTCCCGTAATCGCTTGCCATACATCATAAGGAGCAATTTTCATATCTCCCATACCTGCACTCGCAAAAAATAATCCTATTAAAACAACTAGTAAACTAAACAAGACTAGAACAGCTCGTTTATACATTAAAAACGAGAGCCCACCTTTTCCTATACGAAACGGAATATACTTCTTCATTTGCTAAGCCCTCTCTTACGTGCAATATAAATAAAGAATGGGGCCCCGATAAATGCTGTCATAACCCCTACTGGTACTTCTTGTGGCATAATGACATATCTAGCTGCTATATCAGCTAAGAGTAATAGTATTGCACCTAACAAGCCGCTATACGGTACTCTCCACCTGTGATCTACTCCAACAAGGAATCTGGCAAAATACGGAGTAACAATACCAATAAATCCAATTGGACCAGCGACCGCAACTGAACCACCAGACAGCAATACAATAATAAGTAGTACGAATGATTTCATTAAAATTGTTCGTTGTCCAAGTCCTTTTGCAACGTCTTCCCCCATCATTAATGTGTTTACTTTCCCTGCCATCATAAGAGATGCGATCCAGCCTATTAATAAATATGGGAATACAGATTGTAAAATTTCTAACTTTCTTCCTTGCACAGATCCGGCAAGCCAAAATAACACTTCTTCAAATGCTTTTTCATTTAAAACAAGTAACCCTTGTGTTAATGATGAAAATAACGCACTGATTGCAACACCTGCTAACGTTAACTTAAGAGGTGTTGTCCCTTCTTTTCCTAAAGAACTAGAGGCGAATACAAGTACTGCTGCAACTGCCGCTCCTAAAAAGGCAATCCAAGTGAAAGCCGATAAAGACGTAACGGAAAAAAGTACAATTGCTACAACTATAAAGAACGCAGCGCCTGAATTTAATCCAATAAAATCTGGAGAAGCAAGCGGATTCTTTGTTAAAGTTTGCATTAAACAACCCGCAATGGCTAAACTAGCACCAACACTAGCTGCAATTAATGCCCTTGGTAGACGCACATTTTGAATAATAATATGTTCATTGGAACCATTAAAATGAAAAAAAGCATCTATCGCTAATTTCCAACTCGTATTTGTATACCCGAAAATAATACTTCCCCAAATACAAATAACGACTGCAATGATTCCAACAAATAATCCAATCCATTTTGCTTGATTTGTTTTTAATAACATGCAGCGTTTCCCCTTCAATGTATAATGATACGTTGTAAGTGTATTTCAACTTAATTCTCATTGTCAATGATAATGAGAATTATTTTCATTGACAAATGGACCATGAAGTATTACTATCATGCTTGCTATTGAAAAAACTTCTCAGTATGTAGGGGGTACATAATGAAATTTATGCGAAAGAACTCGTTTACAGTATTTGTATTTTTACTAGCCTTTTCATTACTTTTAAGTGCTTGTGGAAAATCAAATACTAAAGAGGAAACAAAAGAAGATACGAAAAAAGAAATGATTAAGGTTGAACATGCAATGGGTAAAACAGAAGTTCCTGCTAATCCAAAACGTGTAGTTATTTTAACAAATGAAGGAACTGAAGCTTTACTTGAGTTAGGGGTAAAACCAGTTGGTGCTGTAAAATCTTGGACTGGTGATCCGTGGTATCCACATATTAAAGACAAAATGAAAGATGTAAAAGTTGTTGGTGATGAAGGACAAGTTAACGTTGAAACAATTGCTTCTTTAAAACCTGACTTAATTATCGGTAACAAAATGCGCCACGAAAAAGTGTACGAGCAACTAAAAGCAATCGCACCTACTGTGTTCTCTGAAACATTACGCGGTGAATGGAAAGATAACTTCACATTTTATGCAAAGGCTTTAAATAAAGAAAAAGAAGGTCAAAAGGTTTTAGCTGATTACGAAAAACGTATGAAAGATTTGAAAGGCCAACTTGGCGATAAAGTAAATCAAGAAATTTCTATGGTACGTTTTATGCCTGGTGATGTTCGTATTTATCATGGCGATACATTCTCTGGTGTTATTTTAAAAGAACTTGGATTTAAACGTCCTGGAGATCAAAACAAAGATGATTTCGCCGAACGTAACGTATCTAAAGAGCGTATTTCGGCAATGGATGGCGATGTATTATTCTACTTCACATTCGATAAAGGCAATGAGAAAAAAGGTTCTGAACTAGAAAAAGAATATATAAACGATCCTCTCTTTAAAAACTTAAATGTAGTAAAGAGCGGAAAAGCATACAAAGTTGACGACGTTATTTGGAATACAGCTGGTGGTGTAATGGCCGCTAACTTACTACTAGATGATATTGAAAAACGCTTTGTTAAATAATTTTATTCTAACCAGCTCCCTCTTTTATGGAGCTGGTTTTTTCATTTCACTGAAGTGTCACATTATTTCATTTTGTATTTTTATTACCGATATGTTATATTATAAAAGTAAATATAGTTTATTTTCTCTATATCAGAATAAATATTCTAATCTAAATTTTCTGATTTATCACTATTTTACTTTCTTTTAGAATTCAATTACTACATTTGAAAACGCTTATTATCTTGTTTTCAGGGAAAAATACAATAACGGTTGAAGAAAAATAGATTTTTTCAGAAATTTTCTTGCTATTTCCATATAATTCTATTGACTTCTAAATATTTTGTGAATTAAAATAATTACATAAATATCCGTTATACAGGATTAGGGGGAAACAAACATGGATGCAGCTTTAAAATTAGACAAAGCTGGAGAGCAACAATCACCAAAAAAACATCCACCAGGATTATATTTGTTGTTCTTTACAGAAGCATGGGAAAGATTTAGTTATTACGGAATGCGTGGCTTATTAGTTCTTTATTTAACAACGAGCTTAGTAAGTGGCGGTTTAGGATTTGATAAAGCAGTTGCAGTTCAAATTTACGGTATTTTCACAATGCTTGTATATTTCACACCGATTATTGGTGGCTGGTTAACTGACCATTTCATTACGAAACGACATGCCATTACCATCGGCGGTATCATTATGGCGATTGGTAACTTCGTACTATTTTCAATGAACACGAAAACTGGACTATTTTTAGGATTAGGATTATTAGTTATCGGTAACGGATTCTTCAAACCAAATATCTCGACTTTACTAGGTCAATTATATAGCGACAACGATTCTCGTCGTGATAGTGCCTTCACTATCTTCTACATGGGAATTAACTTAGGAGCTCTTATCGCTCCATTCATTTGTGGTTACTTCACAGATTATAGATACGGTTTCTTAACAGCTTGTATCGGTATGATTATTGGACAGATTGCCTTTAATTTCTTAGCACCTCGTTACTTAGGGTCTATCGGAACAACTGTTGTCGGTAAAAAATCTAAAGAACAAAATGCAAAACCTATTGAGAAAAAACCTTTAACAACACAAGAGAAAAAGCGTACAACTGCAATTTTAATTTTAACTTGTTTCGTTGTATTCTTCTGGGCAGGATTTGAACAAGCTGGTAGTTCTTTAACACTTTACACAGATAAGTTCGTGGATCGTACAATTGGTGGATTTACAATTCCAACACCTTGGTTCCAATCTGTAAACCCACTATTCATTATCTTACTAGCATTACCAGTTTCTGCATTATGGATTAAACTTTCAAAAACAAAAAATGGTGATTTAAAAATCCCTACAAAAATGGCTTTTGGTATGATTTTACTAGGAATCGGGTACTTAGTTTTAACTTTAGCTGTTCTAAAAACTGGTAGCGATGAAGGTAACATTACAATGAAAGCAAACTTACTATTCATTGTATTCACTTACATGTTCCACACAATCGGTGAATTATTCTTATCACCAATCGGATTATCTATGGTAAGTGCAATCGCACCTCTTAAATTAGCATCTTTATTAATGGGTGTATGGTTAGCTGGTACTGGCTTTGCAAACTTATTAGCAGGACAATTAGCTGCTTTCACTCAATCTTTAGGATATTTAGAAGTATTCGCAAGCATCGGTGTTATCGTAATCGTGCTAGGATTAGTACTTCTTATGTTCTCTAAGAAAATTGCACATATGATGGAATAGTGAATAAAAAAGACGCTTCTACAATTAGAAGCGTCTTTTCTATTACATCTCTTCTAAAGCCGTCACATCCACGTGAACGCTCTCTCCTGGGTTGGATACGTCATACACTTGAGCACTACCCTTCTGCTCATCACAGCTCTCAATCCATACGGGGACTCCCTCGTATGTAACATCAATTCTACTTGAAGAAGATAATATCTGTTTCACACGTTTTACATCCATTATATTATTCCTCCTTTGGCTTACAACACTCCTTTCTATCTTTTCATATCCCTTCAGAATATATTCCGTCAATTTAGTACTTCAACCGATAGTTTGTTTCTTTCTAACGCGCTAATATATACGCTCTCAAATCTTCCTATTATTAGATCCTTTCCAAATAAAAAAAGACGTATATTTCACACGTCTTCTTTCCGTAATATTCAAAAATTAAGAAAATAATGTTTTTACTACTTCACTTACTTTATCGTTATGAATTTGATAGTACACTTCTAACCCGCGTCTCTCAAAGCGTACTACTTTATTTTGTTTTAATTTCGTTAAATGCTGCGAAACAGTTGATTGCGGAATTTCTAATACCTCTTGTAATTGTGTTACATTACATGTTCCACGCTGCATCAGTTCCATTACTAAACGTAGACGAAGTGGATGAGCTAATGCTCTTAACATCTGTACGTCTTCTTCTGAAATACGACAGTCAAATTGGTTTTGGTTCATAAAATTCCCCTCATTTTCATTTTTTATTTTCTTTTTATTTATTTATATATCTGTTCTTATATTTCCTGTTACGACATAACTTTATCAACCTATAATGCTGAGAAAATTTTCCGACTTTTATCAGCACACAGTTCAAGAAAAAATCCCACCTGATTTTGAATATTATACTATATGATACAATAAAAAAGCAAAACAAAGGGCTAGCAATACTTTGCTTACAAACGTTGTTTTATCAGGCTTTTTGTTATATTTTCACCTTACTGAAATGTACAGTAATGATATTGTAAAATATCGTCCATAATTGATAACCTATCGTAAAGTAATTTGACCATATTTAACCACTTTGTTACGATAAAAAGGAAATTTAAGTAAGGAGGATGATGTAATATTAAAAAATGGTTTATTATTGCGTTAATTAGCATTGCGGTTGGCTGGACTATTATCGATCACTTCCTATTAGACAACAAAGAAGATATAGCTTCAAAATCAAACACCCCCATTGGAACTGAAGTTGGCAATGTTGCCCGCAATTTCCTTCTAGAAACAACCACTGGTCAAGAAGTTCGTCTTACAGACTATAAAGGAAAAAAAGTAATATTGAATTTTTGGGCAAGCTGGTGTGGTCCATGCAAAATAGAAATGCCTGATATGGAGAAGTTTTATCACGATACTAAAGATATGGGGATTGAAATTGTCGCTGTAAATGCGACAGCTACTGAAAAAGACCCGAACAATGTAAAACAATTTCTTGAAGAAAACAAATATACCTTTCCCGTCCTATTAGATCAGAAAGGACAGGCAAGTGCCGCATATCAAATTATCAGTATTCCAACATCTTTTGTCATCGATTCAAACGGTGTCATTCAATATAAGCATGTAGGACCAATGACATATGAAAAAATGAAAGAATATGTAAATAATTTATAAAAGCGTAATCAAATCAATTTGATTACGCTTTTTGTCTACTTTATGAACAAAATGTTACTTTTAATACTATTATGGAATAATTATACTTTTTCACGTTGACAATAGTGTTGAAGGAGAATATACTAAGCATGTAAGTTGATTGTGAATAGTTTCACAAATAATGTGAATTTCTTCACATATAATAGATAGGAGTTGTCATTATTATGAGTACTTGGACACAAATTTATGACCCATTAAACAATATTTGGTTATCTGCACTAATCGCAGCACTCCCAATTTTTTGCTTCATTATTTGTTTAGTGGGATTCAAAATGAAAGGTTACATGGCTGGGCTTTATAGTGTGATCGTCGCTATTATTCTTGCTATATTTGTTTATAAAATGCCCGCAACTGTAGCTGTAGCATCTGCCGGATTCGGTGTTTTATCTGGATTTTATCCAATTTGTACTATCGTTATCGCAGCTATCTTCCTTTACAAATTAACTGTTAAAACAGAACAATTCAATGTCATTCGTGATAGCATTTCAAGTATTACAAATGATCAGCGTTTACAAGTATTATTAATCGCTTATTCTTTCGGTGCTTTCTTAGAAGGCGCAGCTGGTTTCGGTGTTCCAGTTGCTATTACAGCTGCATTACTTGTAGGTATGGGCTTTAATCCATTAAAAGCAGCAGGTATTTGCTTAGTAGCTAATATCGCTGGTGGCGCTATGGGTGCTATGGGTATTCCAGTTACAGTACCTGCACAATTAACTGGGCTAGATGCATTAACTGTCGGTCGTCAAGCTGTTTACATTTTGCCATTCATTAGCATTGTTTTACCGTTCTTACTTGTTTCAATGGTAGATGGATTTAAAGGCATTAAAGAAACTTGGCAAGGTATTCTTGTAAGTGGTGTTTCTTTCGCAATTACTCAGTTCCTTGTGACTTATTTCTTAGGCGCTGAACTTACTAATATTTTCGCAGCAGTCGTAAGTATGGTCGCTCTTACATTATTCTTACGTGTTTGGCAACCAAAATCTTCTGCTAAAGAAGAAAAACAAGAAGAAAAAGAATCTCATACATTCAATCAAATTTTATATGCTTGGTCCCCATTCGTATTCTTAACTGCATTTGTAACAATCTTTAATTTAAAACCAATTAAAGCTTTATTTGCTCCGGATGGTCCATTGGCAAACTTAGTATTTAACATTCAATTCCCTGGTCTTCATAATGCGGTTATGAAAACTGCACCAATTACAAAGGCTGATACACCTTTCGCAGCGATTTTCAAACTAGATGTATTCTCTTCTACAACTACTGCGATTGTATTAGCAATCATCGTTTCACTTATCGTCTACCGTGTAAACGGCAAAATGATTAAAGAATTAATGATCGAAACAATAAAAGAACTAAAAGTTCCAGTATATACAATTTGTAGCGTTATCGCTTTAGCTTACGTAGAAAACTACTCTGGTATGTCATCTACACTTGGACTTGCATTCTCTTCTACAGGAAATGCATTCCCAGTTCTTTCTCCAATCTTAGGATGGATTGGCGTATTCATTACAGGTTCAGTCGTATCAAGTGGTTCATTATTCGCACCACTTCAAGCAGTAACTGCCGATCAGTTAAACATCGTACCATCTACTCTCGTTTCATTAAACGTAGTTGGTGGTACAATCGCAAAAATGGTTTCACCACAATCTGTAGCAGTTGCTTGTGCAGCAGTTGGACTAGTTGGTCAAGAATCTGCTCTATTTAAAATAGTAATGAAATATAGTTTAATCTTCTTAGCTATTATTAGCTTACTTCAATTAAACGCTGTATTTAATATCTTCTAAAAAAAAGCACCGATCCAAATGGATCGGTGCTTTTTACATTACATTTTTTTAGTCTTTAATAAAGAAGCACCAGCAATTTCAGGATGCGTCATTTCGTATGGATCCAAAATAATATCAAGCTCTTCTGCTGTAAGTACACCATGTTCTAAACATAGCTCCCTAACAGATTTTCCTGTCGCAATTGCTTCACGTGCAATGCGAGAAGCTGCTTCATAACCAATATGAGGATTCACTGCTGTAATAACTCCAACACTTTTTTCAACATATTGCTTAAGCAACTCTTCATTCGCTGTAATTCCCTTTATACAGTATTCACGGAATACACGGAAACCGTTATTCATAATACTGATGGATTGAATTAAATTAAATACTAATACCGGCTCCATTACATTTAACTCTAATTGTCCAGCTTCTGACGCTAAGCAAATTGTATGGTCATTTCCAATTACTTGGAAAGCAACTTGGTTAATTACTTCTGCCATAACTGGATTTACTTTCCCCGGCATAATAGATGAACCTGGTTGACGAGCCGGTAATTGAATTTCCGCCAACCCAACACGTGGACCAGACGCCATAATACGAAGGTCATTTGCAATTTTAGACATATTCATCATACATACTTTTAGTGCTGCAGATACTTCTGTATATGCATCTGTGTTTTGCGTCGCATCAACTAAATGCTCTGCACCAACAAGAGGGAAACCACTAAAAGTTCGTAAATGCTTCACAACTTGTTCTATATAAGTAGGGTTTGCATTTAATCCCGTGCCGACAGCTGTCGCACCCATATTAACTTCGTATAAATGTTGACGAGACTGTTTAATTCTTTTTATATCACGCTCTAGCACTCTGCTATATGCTTCAAATTCTTGTCCAAGGCGAATTGGAACTGCATCTTGCAAATGCGTACGCCCCATTTTAATAACGTGATCAAATTCTTTTGCTTTATCATGAAAAGCAGAGTGAAGTTCTTCCATTGTAACAAGAAGTTCTTCCAGCATCATAAGAGTTGCTATATGAATCCCAGTTGGGAACGCATCATTTGTTGATTGGGCCATGTTCACATGAGTGTTTGGACTAATTTTCGCATATTCACCTTTTTCGTATCCCATACGTTCTAGCGCTCTATTAGCAATTACTTCATTAGTATTCATATTAATTGAAGTCCCTGCTCCGCCTTGAATCGGGTCTACGATAAATTGATCATGGAACTTTCCATCAACAATCTCTTGTGCCGCTTCTGCAATTTCTTGTCCGATATCTTTAGCTAAGTAACCTGTATCTATATTCGCAAGCGCTGCCGCTTTTTTTACAATTGCCATTGCCGTAATGAGTGACGGATGAATGCGGTATCCTGTAATAGGAAAGTTTTCTACGGCACGTAATGTTTGTACACCATAATAAGCTACACTCGGTACTTCCTTTTCACCTAAAAAATCTTTTTCTATACGTATATCCTTCGTTGCTATCATTTTTCATCACCTATACTTTTCATTCTAAATCCTTATCTAAAGAATTCGCCCTATAAAATACGAGTATCATTAAATGAATTCTTCAGTATCCACTTTCACTATATAGCACCTTTTTTGAAAGCGCAAACATTTATTTTTCTATATATACTTTTTATTAAAGTTTATATAATAGAAAATCCATTCATTCTTCTACTTTCTTTATTTCAACTCGCTTAATTTGATGCATATCCTTTTCAAGAACTTTAAAAGAAAAGCCGTGTTTTTCAATAATATCTCCTTCAGCAACGATTTGCTTTTGTACCATAATCCAACCACCAATTGTATCAACATCATCAGCGACCAAATGTATGCCAAATAAATCATTTACTTCGCTAATAAGCACTTTCCCCTCTACAATTTTACACACTTCACTTATATGTTCTATAGGTGGATGCTCATCTTCATCGTATTCATCTCGGATTTCTCCAACAATTTCTTCTAAAATATCTTCCAATGTAACAATCCCTGCTGTGCCACCATATTCATCATATAATACAGCTAATGGAATGTGCCTTCTCTGCATTTGCAATAGTAAATCATGGATTGGGATATTTTCTAACACTTCAATAACTGGACGTGTATATGGTGTAATCGAACACTCTTCATCTCGATTACCATCCATATAACGAATAAATAAGTCCTTTACATTAACCATCCCAATAATTTCATCTTTATCTTCACCAAATACTGGATATCTCGTATATTTTTCTTGTGCGATTACTTTAATATGTGTCTCAAACGGCTCATCTTCATATAAGCCAACAACTTCAGTACGAGGTACCATAATTTCCTTTGCTACCCTGTTATCAAATTCAAAGATGTTATTCACATATTTAAATTCAGTTTGATTAATCTCGCCACTCTCATAACTCTCAGACAAGATTAATCTTAGTTCCTCCTCAGAATGCGCAACTTCATGTTCAGAAGCAGGATGTAAACCAAATAAGCCTGTCACAAATCGTGCAGAGCCATTTAAAGCCCAAATAAATGGATACATAACTCGGTAAAAATAAATAAGGGGCTTTGATAATAATAAGCTAACTTGCTCTGCTTTTTGGATTGCAAAAGTCTTTGGAGCGAGTTCACCAATTACAACATGTAAAAACGTAATAACTGCAAATGCAATAATAAATGAAACTGTACTTGTAATTGCAGGAGATAAATCCAATTTTAAAAACAGCGGTTCGAGTAAATGTTTAATCGTCGGTTCTCCTAACCACCCGAGCCCTAAAGCAGTAATCGTAATTCCTAACTGACATGCCGATAAATACTCATCTAAATTTGAAGTTACTTTTTTAGCTGCCAATGCGCCTCGTCTTTTTTCACTAACGAGTTGATCGATACGACTGCTACGCACCTTTATGATTGCAAACTCTACAGCTACAAAGAAACCTGTTAGCGCAATAAGAACAGCTACCATCAATAATTTTAAAATATCCACATATGTCCTTTAGCTTTTCTTAGCTAAAGTTACACCTCCTTTAAATAAAGAAGTTTCACTTTAGTTTCTTCATTTGCTTGAAAGCAACCCTATATAAAATTCACCAATTTTTAGCCCTCATACAATTCTAATGGCAAACCGTCAGGATCTTGGAAAAAGACGAATTTTTTTCCCGTTATCTCATCAACACGTATCAATTCCGTCTCAACATCGCATTGGTTTAAATGTTTAACAGCATCTTCTATATCAGTAACCGCAAAAGCTAAATGTCTAAGTCCAGCAGCCTCAGGAAAGCTTGCGCGGTCAGGCGGACTTGGAAATGAAAATAATTCAATTTGATACTCTCCTCCTACACATAAATCTAACTTATACGAATTTCGTTCCTTTCTATATACTTCATTCTTCACTTTGAAACCTAATATTCGTGTATAAAAATCCTTTGACACTTCATAATTTGAACAAATAATTGCAACGTGATGTACTCTACATATATTCATGATTCCTCTATTCCTCTCTTTACCAAACATGCATATTCTCACTTTAAATGAAAAACATATATATCAGAATATCTCTTTTAGGGGGCTTATTATGAAATTTATCACTTTTTTCGCTGGACTTATCGTTGTTTTTCTCCTTGCCTACATCGCTAGTAACAATAAAAAACATATTAAATTCAAGCCAATTTTCATCATGCTTATTATACAGTTAATTTTAACCTATTTATTATTAAATACAGAAATTGGCCTCATCCTTATTACGATAATTTCCAACTTGTTTACAAAGTTACTCGACTATGCTGCATCTGGTATAAATTTTGTATTTGGAGGTCTTGCAAACAAAGGTGAAATGCCATTTTTCCTTAATGTATTATTACCGATTGTGTTTATTTCCGTCTTAATTGGTATATTACAACATTTCAAAATACTACCATTATTTATTCATTGGATTGGTTTCTTTCTTAGCAAAATAAATGGTCTTGGGAAATTAGAATCTTACAATGCCATCGCTTCCGCTATTGTCGGCCAATCAGAAGTTTTTATTACGGTAAAAAAACAATTAGCTCAAATCCCAAAACATCGACTTTATACACTTTGCGCCTCTGCTATGTCTACCGTATCTATGTCCATTGTTGGTGCCTATATGACGATGATCGAACCAAAATATGTAGTAACCGCACTCGTTCTGAACTTATTTAGCGGTTTTATTATCGTACTCATTATTAATCCTTACGACGTTAACGACGACGAAGATATTTTAGAAATAAAAGGTGAAAAGCAAAGTTTTTTTGAAATGCTCGGAGAATACATCCTTGATGGTTTTCGCGTAGCAATTGTCGTCGGCGCTATGCTCATTGGATTCGTCGCATTAATGAGTTGTATTAATGACCTATTCCTCATTATATTCGGCATTACTTTCCAACAACTAATAGGCTATGTATTCGCCCCTATTGCATTTCTTATCGGCGTACCAAGTTCTGAGATTGTCACAGCTGGTAGCATTATGGCAACAAAACTTGTAACAAATGAATTTGTAGCAATGATGGATCTTAGTAAAATTTCCAGCACTCTCTCTATCCGTACAGTTGGTATTATTTCTGTCTTCCTCGTTTCTTTTGCCAACTTTTCTTCCATTGGAATTATTTCCGGTGCTGTAAAAGGGTTAAACGAAGAACAAGGAAATGTTGTTGCCCGGTTCGGCTTAAAATTACTATACGGAGCTACTCTCGTTAGTATTCTATCTGCAATTATTGTAAGTATTATGTTGTAATTAGGTAAAATTTTATCATTTTCTTATCCTTATCTTTTGTATACAATAACGAATAGATGTCTCATAAATAATCGAGACATCTATTTTTTATACATGTACAATCCATTTTATTTAGCGTAAAATATTTTTTATGTGTTTTAATACGCTTCTAGATATATACACTTTGATAGTTTTAAAGGAGAACAAATGATGAAATCCGACGTTAACAAAAATAATCGAACCACAAAAAAACAATTAAAGAAAAAACGCCTACTTTGGTTCATTCTCATTCCATTACTTATTGTAGCAATGGGAGCAGGAGGCTATTCCTTCCATATATACAGTAAAGCAAAATCTGTCTTAAGCAATGCCTATTCTGAACTCGGCCGGGGAGATAAATCCAGCAAACGTGAAAAAGCTGTTAAACCTATGACTGACAACATTTCTGTCCTTATTATGGGTGTTGATGAAAGTGATATCAGGGAAAAAGGTTACGGAAAAGCAACTCGTACGGATGCATTATTACTTGCAACAATTAATAAAAATGATAAATCAGTTAAACTTGTCAGCATTCCACGTGACTCACGCGTCTACATTAAATCACGTGATAAATATGATAAAATCACACACGCACACGTATTTGGTGGTGTAGACAGCACAATTGATACAGTAGAAAACTTTTTAGATGTCCCAGTTGATTACTATGTAAAATTTAATTTCAAATCCTTTATCAAGATCGTTGATTCTCTAGGTGGTATAACTGTCGACGTTCCCGTTGAGTTCACAGAACAAAATAGTAGCGACGAAGCAGATGCAATTCACCTCAAAAAAGGACGTCAACATTTAAATGGAGAAGAAGCACTTGCACTAGCTAGAACTCGCCATATTGACAGTGATTATATGCGCGGTCAACGACAACAACTTGTTTTAGAAGCTATTGCTGAGAAAGCACTATCTCTCAATTCCATTAATAAAATCGGAAGCCTATTAGATGCTGTCGATACAGACTTAAAAACAAATTTAACTTTTGATGATATGATGACTATTGCAAAAAATTCAATGGATTCAAATTTAAAAATGGATAAATTGCAAGTGGAAGGTACTGATAAATATATAGGTGGTATTTATTATTACGTTCCAAACGAAAAGAGTGTTAATGATATATCGACAACACTTCAAGAACATCTCGGTGTTACGAATAAAAATGAGCATAAAAAATTATAATAAAAAGGCTGCTAGATTTTTCTAAGCAGCCTTTTTATTATAATTTTCAACATATTTCTCATTCATATTGTGACAAAAAGAGACAATTATTACAGCAGTGTAACATTTTTTGTGAAAACATTACACACGTAGTGAAAATAATAGTATACTAGGACGTACATAATGTTATTTTCATCATTTTTATACAAAAAATGTAATACATATATTTATACAAATTTTTCTGGGGGGAAATAAATGAAGCTAAGCAAAATCCTGATCGGTTCCGCTATCGCTGGTGGCATATTACTTTGCGTTGGTGGTGTTGGTGGATATCAATATGTATCCAAATTAAATAATCAACTAAATACAACTGCACTACCAAACACTACATTTGAAGGTATTTCTCTTGATGGAAAAAATAAAGCAGCTATTCAAGCCCTTGTTAATCAAAAGGTGAATGAATTAAATCAAAAACCTCTTAACTACGTATTCCAAAATGATAAGCAAAATTACACGTGGAAAGATTTAGGAGTAGATTATAAAGAGAAGGATATTGTCGACAATATCTTTAAAGAACAAGAAGGGAACGTAATGAATCGTTACAACATGCGTAAGCAAGCTGAAAACGGTGAAGTAAAACGTGACTATAAATTAACACCACAATTAAATACAACAACTTATGAAACCTTTATAAAGGATAAATATAATGAAACATTAAAAAATCCTGTCAACGCCGAATTAAGTGTTGAAGGCTCTACAGTAAATATTAGCCAAAGTCACACTGGGGAAAAAATTGATAAAGGAAAATTAACCGATTTAACAAGCGCAGCTATTACTTCTGGCACATCCGATGTTGTATTACCAGTTACACTAATAAAACCTGAACGTTCTACAGAAGATATACAACAAATGGGGATTAAAGAAGTGATTGCTGAATACTCTACCCCAATGGCTGGCCGTAATGGAAGTCAGTCCTATAATGTAAATAAGTCAGCTAATACTTTAAGTGGAGTTATTGTAGCACCTGATGAAACGTTTAGTTTTAATGGCCGTGTTGGCGTAACTGATGCTGCACATGGTTATAAATCCGCAGCAGTATATTCACAAGGTAAAGTTATACAAAGTGCAGGCGGAGGTGTTTGCCAAGTAAGTAGTACTTTATACAGCGCAGCTTTAAGGGCAGATTTAGGAATTGTTTCTCGAAGCAATCATTCTATGCCCGTAAATTATTTACCACTTGGGCAAGATGCAGCAGTAGCAGATTATGGTCCGGATTTAAAATTTAAAAACAATACAGGTAAGCATATTTACATTCAAGCATTTTCAAATGGCGGTAGTATTACTACACGTATTTTCGGTACAAATACTGGTAAAAATGTTGAAGTTTCTTCTCAAGTAGTTAGTAATACTGGTGATAAAATAACAGCGGTTACGTATAAAAAAGTAACACAAAACGGTGAAGTACTCTCAAATGGACAAATTTCAAAAAGCGTATATAAAAGTGCCCCAAAACAATGAGATAATATCAAACGGACAAATTTCAAAAAGCGTATATAAAAGTGCCCCAAAACAATGAGATAATATCAAACGGACAAATTTCAAAAAGCGTATACAAAAAGGCGTGATCTACTCACGCCTTTTTCTTTTGCAATAATAGTAAAAAATTTTCCAGATGATCTTTCGTTTCTTCTAAAGACCACACACGATTGCCTTGCTTCGCAGCTAATACGCACGCTTCTTCCCACGCGTTCTTTTTCTTCATATTTACTAATTCATCGCGTAATTTCAAAACAATCTCTTCGTCCTCTTGCTCCATAAACTCTTCCATCACGCTTACTATTTCATCCTCATGAATACTTAACGTACAGTACGATTTAAGAAAGTATTGTAATGTTGGATACATATATACTCCCCCCCTTTATTTATCTGATGGATAAGAAGTAATAATCTTAAATCCTAGATTTCCTGATTTATCTCTCGCTAAAACAGTAACAGTCTTTACTAGCTTGTCTTTTACATTCATATTTTTCTTTATTACTGTTTTTCCAACTGGGAATGAATGAGTTGTATTCAATACAAGACGAGCCTCTTTAGAGTTTTTCAACCAATCCTGAATTTCTTTATCATGTTGTTTTAAACTATCTTTCACAGCCTTTGTCGCTGTTTCCTTATCATAGTATGTACTTGCCGCTGAAACTTTATCTGTCTTCAAACGATTCTTCAAATCCTCTTCCGATTTGCCTACATGCCTTTCAATCGTATGACCATTTTTAGGTGGCCCTTCCATTTCATCTAAAATATTATCACTAATTTTTTCTACTGATGTAGAATGATCCTCTTTTGGTTTTTCTGTTTTTTGTTCTTTTCCTGCACATCCACTTAAAATCAGCATTAGTGCCAATAAACTACTCAAGAAAAGACTACTTAATCGTTTCATCGTATCACCTCTTCCATGATTATTATCGTAACTCCACTAAAAGTCAATTTCACAAAGAAAAAATGTATACGGTTTTAAAATCCTCATTCATTTTGCTATATTTTCCCCCCCCCCTTTCATCAAATCACTGTTTTTCGCCCTTCTTAAAATATACCCCCATGTTTTTATAATTATTTCCCGGATGAAAACACCAATCAAAACACTCCACGAGCCCTTTAAATATAGGATTTTCGGAGTGTTTTTCAAATAAGTTAAATATACCCCTGTTTTTATATACCCAATACCTACATAAGGTATATAAACAGCTTTCTATCAACTGTTTTCTACATTATGTAAATTTGCACTTGCCTATACAATAGAAATATGGTGTAATGCAAAAAAAGATAAAGGATTTTATAAAATGGTTGAAACAATTCAAAACTTCTTAACAGATTATTATTCAATCGCAATTCCACTTAGTATCTTAATCAACATCATCATCAGTCTTTTAGGTTTTATCCCTAGTATTTTTTTGACCGCTATTAATATACAACTCTTCGGTGTAACAAATGGTACAATCATTTCGATCACAGGCGAGGCATTAGGGGCTATTATCTCGTTTTATATTTATCGTATAGGCCTTCAAAGGTTCACTCACGATAAAGTAAATAAGTATCCAAAGGTAGAGCGCCTTCTTTACGTAGAAGGCAGGGAGGCATTTCTACTCGTCCTATCTTTTCGTTTTATTCCTTTCATTCCATCCAGTATCGTTACTTTATTTGCAGCTCTAGGCAAGATGTCATTACTCTCTTTCAGTATTGCCAGCACAATAGGGAAAATACCGGCCTTATTGATTGAAGTATATTCTGCATATCATGTCATAAACGGAACAAATGAAGCGAAGTGGATTATAACAATCGCGGGTTGTGTTGGATTATTTTATTTGTGGAAAAAATGGAGAAAAAAATAAAGAAGGAGCCTATGCTCCTTCTTTATTTTTGAGGTATTTTATTAATAACTATCCCTTAAAGCCTTAGTTTACACCAACAGCACTAAATGATTGCTTAACTGCTGCTACTTCTGCAGAGCTAGCACCATATAAATCAGCTGCAGCTTGTACTGCACCAGCACGAGCTTGACTAAATGTAGTAGATTGCGTGAAATACTGTGTATTTGCACGGTAGTAAATCGCACCTAATTTATCTTTACCGATACCAGTTACAGTTACACCAGAATGCGTACCACCATTTGCTAATAAATAAGCTTGTTTGTTAATAATACCACTGTTTGTATGAACGCCACCGTTATCACTTGAACCAGTGTAACGCTTAGAATAATGGTCTGGATCACCATATTTCGTTGGATCACTCATAGAACGCAGTGCATCTCCTGCTTTACCAGGCGTGTAAATATCTTCACCAATCTCCCAATCCGGGTTACGGTTATCATAGAATTCTACTAACGTACCAAAGATATCAGAAATTGCTTCATTTAATGCTCCTGATTCATTTTGATAAATTAAATTCGAGCTATTTTCCGTAACTGCATGCGTTAATTCGTGACCAATTACGTCAATACCACCAGATAATGAAGTGAATGTTACACCATCACCATCTCCGTATACCATTTGTGAACCGTTCCAGAATGCATTATTATACTTACTTCCGTAATGAACAGTTGATTTTAATGGTGCTCCTGCATCATTAATAGAATTTCGGTTAAATGTATCTTTATAGTAATCATATGTTTTACCTGCATAGTAATGAGCATCTACTGCTGCTGCATCATACGCTGCATTGAAAACATTATCTGCATCTGCCCATAATGTTCCTGGTAACGTCGAACGATTTTTCGCATCATATGTGAAAATTGTTGCTCCGCGCGTATTATCTTGCAAGTAGTAAGATGATCCAGATAACGTTGTATTAAGCGATTTCGTATCTCCTAATACACCTTTACCAGTTCCTACTTTATTCGTTCCTGTTACAGGCTTTATAACCGCTTTCGCATCCTGTTTAGGAGCATCTTGTTTAACAGGAGACTTATCATCATTTGTTACATGATCAATTGTATTAAACTTATTTAATACTTTACCGCTTTCCGCCTCAATGAAATAGTAGTAATTTCCTGGGCTTGGATCTAAGAAGTTTAGATTTACAACGTATGCATATGTCGTTTCTTCACCGTTTTGATATACATATAAGTCCGCTTTTGGTTCTACCTCATATTTAGGTGTTACTCCTAAATCTTGCTGTGCGATTTCAATTGCTTTTGCGCCTTCAATCTTATTTTTGTTTTTTAACTTTTCCTTTTTGTCTAAATCAGGCGCAACTGTTCCAGACAATACCTTTAAAGAACCATCTTTACTTACGTGAGCTACTTGAGTAGATCCCCATACAGGTACTCCCTCGTAAACTTGTTGCATACGTACTACTGTTGAATCAGTTACAGCGTCTTTTTTCACTTGTTTCACTTTGAAAGAATCTTGCGCACTCTTTTCCCCTAACTTATAATCACCTTTTGCCGCGTTTAAGTAATCAAACACAACAGATTCCGCTTTCTTACCAGTCGCTCCAGTTAGATCACCAGAAATAAACTCAGGTGACTGTACCGTCTCATTGTACTTCTTAGTAGAGAGTACATTTTTAGAATCCGCAAATGCAGAGCCTGTCCCTCCGAACGTAGTAACTGCCATTCCTGCCGCTAACACTAACGCTAAACTCTTCTTTTTCATCTAACATTCCCCCTAATAAAAAATTTTTGAAAAAGAGTAGTTTCATATTATCATTATGTTTCCACTATTAATATACTAAAAATTCAAATAATTGTTTTCTCAAGTTTTGTAGAATTTTCGGGAGCAAATATTGAGAAACCCCTTTCCGTTTGGAAAGGGGTTTTTTGGTTATGAATTAATTTGTTGAACCGTTTTAGCTTGTTGACCAACGATATCAGGTTTACTACTATACTGATGTATTCCTCCAGCAACTGTAAGAGTTACTATAAACGCCAATACTCCAAATACCATCTTTTTCATTTTCACTCCTCCTTATTATCATTCATCAAATCAATAACTAACCTATAATATCGATTACTTTCCTCAAATCTCGATAAACTAGCGAAATGTTCTGCGAGTTCAACGTATACTTTCTTTAATTCTATTTTATTTCCCGCAGATTTATACAAAGGAATAGCCTCATTTTCCAAAAATACTTTATAATCTTTTGCTTCTTCAAAATGTTTATATCTAAGAATTAAAAGCAAATATAACTTTGCATTAAATCTCTCTTCTTGTTTTGCTGCAACAATTCCCTTATCAATCCATTCTTTTGCCTCTTCTAATTCTTCTAATTTAATGCATACTAATGCCAGTTCATATATTGTATCTAGATAGTTTAAATCTACTTGTTTTTGAAGTTGCAGACTATCCAAATAATATTTCTTCGCCTGCTGATATTTGCTTTTTTTATAATATATACTTCCCATATTGCTTAAAGTAATAGCTAAAAGTACATCCTTATCCGCAAAAGATGTGGCCTCCCTCAATATACTCTCATACATTCTTAAGGCCTCTTCATACTGACCTTTTTCTGTGTAACTTACTGCAATAAGTATCTGGCAATTAATTATATTTCTAAACTTATATTCACTACGAAATCCTTCTAATGCTATATTCACAAAATGAATTGCAAGGTGATGAATATCTAAATGAGTATATGCAAGCGCTATATTATAGTACATACCCGTTTCATGATACCCTTGTTCCTTGGCCATTACTTCTGTTTTTAATAAGTGGTCTAGTCCATCCTTCCATCTATACTGCAAACAGCACAATAACCCTCTACTGTACGTATATAATAACTTCTGAAATGGAGAATACTTTTTGTAGACTTTCTTTAATCTCTCTAATTCTTCTTCAATTGCAGATATATCCCTTTTCATAATTAAATAACGTGTATACAGCAGTTTATAATAATTTATAATTTCAAAATCCAACACATGCTTCATTTCACCTTGCAACTCTTCGTATATGCGCTCTACTTGTTGCTTGTCCAAATGAACTAATGCATTCAACCACTCGTCCAACTTCACCTTCACATCTTCTTCTACATCTCTCAAATCCGTCACAGCAATTTCTAGTCTTGTGCAGAGCAATTGTAGAATTTCTTCTGATGCTTCAATCTTTCCATTTTCGATCTTACTTAAGTATGAGACAGAACAAATGCCCTGACATAATTCTTCTTGTGTCATTTTTTGCTGTAGCCGTTTATAAAAAACTTGCTTGCCTATTTTTTCTAATGTTTGTTGCATTGTCCTCCTCCATTCTCATTACCCCCATTACTCTAATAATACATAAAATCTTGAGAAATATAAATTGATAAATGTAAATTTTCTAAAAAATATGCATTATTTCATTTTTTTCTCCCTTGACTTCAATCCCCTATTACTTCTTTGCTACGGAAGGGGGAAAATTGGTATACTATAACCAAATTGCGGAGGTGTTTTCACAATGAATCATTATAAAGACGATAGTTACGCCTTACATACAGATTTATATCAAATCAACATGGCTTATACATATTGGAAAGATGGTATTCATACTCGCCGTTCTGTTTTTGATCTATACTTTCGAAAGCTTCCATTCGAAAACGGCTATGCTGTTTTTGCTGGTCTTGAAAAAATTGTAGAGTACATAGAAAATTTCAGCTTTACCGAAAGTGACATCGCTTATTTAGCAGAGCTGCAATTTGAAGAAGACTTCCTTCATTATTTACAAAACATGAAATTTACTGGCACGATTCGTAGTATGCAAGAAGGCGAAGTTGTTTTTAATAACGAACCATTATTACGTGTTGATGCACCGCTTGGCGAGGCACAAATAATTGAAACCGCCCTCTTAAATATTGTAAATTACCAAACATTAATTGCTACAAAAGCTGCACGTATGAAGCACGCTGCAAATAATGATGAGCTTTTAGAGTTCGGTACAAGACGCGCTCATGAGTTTGATGCTGCCCTTTGGGGAACACGAGCTGCCTTTATTGGTGGGTTTTCATCTACAAGTAACGTTCGCGCAGGGAAACGCTTTGGCATCCCTGTAGCTGGCACACATGCCCATTCTTTCGTTCAAGCATATCGCGATGAATATGTTGCATTTAAAAAATATGCTGAAACACATAAAAAATGTGTATTTCTTGTCGATACATACGACACATTAAAATCTGGTGTTCCAAATGCGATTCGTGTTGCAAAAGAGTTCGGGGATCGTATCGATTTTTATGGCATTCGCCTTGATAGTGGTGATATGGCATATTTATCAAAGGAGGCCAGAAAACAACTTGATGCAGCTGGATTTACAAACACAAAAATTATCGCTTCTAGCGATTTAGATGAATATACGATTATGCACTTGAAATCTCAAGGGGCAAAAATTGATGTATGGGGTGTTGGTACAAAGCTGATTACATCCTTTGAGCAGCCAGCATTAGGGGCCGTTTATAAACTAGTCGCTATTGAAGATACTGACGGAAAATTAAATGATACGATTAAGATTTCATCTAATCCTGAAAAAATTACAACCCCAGGACTTAAACGAATTTATCGTATTATTAACCGTGTTAACGATCATGCAGAGGGCGATTATATTGCTTTAGAGTCAGAAGAACCCGGAAAAGAAGAGCGTTTAAAAATGTTTCATCCAGTTCATACATATATAAGTAAATTCGTAACAAGCTTTGAAGCACGCGAACTGCATCAAGATATTTTCATTAACGGTAACAGAGCGTATGAATTACCTAATATATTAGAGATTCAAAAGTATAATGAACGCAGCCTCTCACTATTTTGGGAAGAGTATATGCGAACTTTAAACCCAGAAGAGTACCCTGTCGATTTAAGCCAAGAATGTTGGGATCATAAAATGAATTATATTCAAACTGTTCGAGAACAAGTTGAAAAAAACATACAAAAATAAAGTGAAGCTTTAATTAGTGGGGTTTTGTCCCTCCCCCACTTCTCCATTTTTCAATACTATATAGATATTTGTAAAAAATATATTAAAATAATAAGAAGAATATTGTTTTTTATAATTTAATATATTACATTATTTAAAAACAAAATAATATTTGATGTTATTTTCTTGAGTCAATTTCAACAAAATAACCAATAAAAAAGAGGACGCAATTGCGTCCTCTTTTTTATAAATCTTTTACTCGTAGTACACGCATTGCATTTAATACTGCAAGTAACGTCACACCAACATCTGAGAAGACTGCTTCCCACATTGTTGCAATACCAAAGGCGCCGAGTAATAACACTAACCCTTTTACCCCTAATGCAAATATAATATTTTGCCAGACAATACTACGTGTACGTTTTGCAATTTTTACAGCTGTCGCAATTTTTGAAGGCTCATCAGTCATAATAACGATGTCAGCAGCTTCAATTGCTGCATCTGATCCTAAACCGCCCATCGCAATACCAACGTCTGCCCTTGCTAGTACTGGCGTATCATTAATACCATCACCGACAAATGCAATCTTTTCTTTACCGCGTTTTGCTGCATCAATTTTTTCGATTTCTTCTACTTTTTGGTGTGGTAATAATTCGGCATGGACTTCATCTAAACCTAATTCTTTACCAACAGCTTCACCAACTGATTTTGCATCACCAGTTAACATGACTGTCTTCTTAATACCTAGTTCTTTTAACTTTTGAATTGCTTGTTTTGAATCCTCTTTTACCTCATCAGAGATAACAATATAACCTGCATATTTACCATCTACAGCAACATGAACTAGTGTACCTACTGTATTTGGTTGCTTAAATGTAATGTTTTCTTTTTTCATTAATTTAGCATTACCTGCGAAAATTTCTTTTCCTTGTACCTTTACAACCGTACCAAGACCTGAAATTTCACTATAGTCTTCAATACTATTTTCATCGATTGATTTTCCATATGCGTTTCGAATAGATTGTGCAATCGGATGATTTGAATATACTTCTGCAAATGCTGCATATTCTAATAGCTCTTCAGCTGTGATACCTTCACTAGGCTCCATCTTCGTAACTTTAAAGACACCTTTTGTTAATGTTCCTGTTTTATCAAAAACGATATATTTCACATCATTCAATGCTTCTAAATAGTTACTTCCTTTTACTAAAATACCACTTTTAGATGCCCCACCAATACCTCCAAAGAACCCAAGAGGAATCGATACAACGAGTGCACATGGACAAGAGATTACTAAGAACACTAAAGCTCTATAAATCCAATCGGAGAATGTAGCACCCTCTAAAATAAGTGGTGGAATAAATGCCATTATTGCTGCTGTTATAACTACAACAGGAGTATAATAACGTGCAAACTTCGTAATAAAGTTTTCTGTTGGCGCTTTTTTGCTACTTGCATTTTGTACTAAGTCTAAAATTTTCGATACAGTGGATTCACCGAACTCTTTTGTAACTTCGACAATTAATACACCATTTTGGTTTACAAAACCACTTAATACGTCATTACCAACTTCTACTTCCCTCGGTACAGACTCACCTGTTAACGCTGAAGTATCCATCATTGATGTTCCCTCAACTACTTTCCCGTCTAACGGTACTTTTTCACCTGGTTTTACGATAATATACTCACCAACTTGCACATCTTCTGGTGATACTTGTTTCGTTTCGTTTCCAACTTTCACATTCGCATAGTCAGGACGAATATCCATTAATGACGTAATTGATTTTCGAGAACGATTTACTGCAATACTTTGGAACAGTTCCCCTATTTGGTAAAATAGCATAACTGCTACCGCTTCTGGATATTGTTGAATCGCGAAAGCTCCTAAAGTTGCAATTGCCATTAAAAAGTTTTCATCGAACACTTGGCCGCGAGTTATGTTTCTCGCCGCTCTCCAAACGATATCTCCACCTATTAATAAATAAGCAAGGACGAATAATGGAATTGTTATCATTTGCGGTAATCCGGCTAATGCAGCAATTCCTGTCAAAATTCCACCGACTACTAATCGTCCTATCATCTTTTTCACATTTCCATCACCATGATCATGGCCATGGTCGTGTCCTTTTTCCTCTTCACGAACAACTTTTACATCAGGCTCTAACTTTTGAACAACATTTTTTATATTTTGTACAGTCGATTCAAGTTCTCGTTTATTTGCAACTTCTACTCGTAATTTCTTTGATACGAAATCAACAGTCGCTTCTGAAACCGTTGGCATTTCCTTTACCTTATTTTCAATCTTCATTGCACAATTTGCACAATCTAAGCCTTCTAATACAAATACTTCTTTTACTGATTTTGTTTTTTGCTCTTCTTGCACTTTAATATGCGGCTCTAATTTTGTAACAAGTCGCTTCGCTTCCGTAACAACTTGATTTTCTTTATTTTGCGGTGTTTCTAAAAGCATCGTTTTTGTTGCAAAGTTTACGGAACAAGATGTTACCCCTTCTATATTCCCAACACCTTTTTCAATTTTCATTGCACAATTTGCACAATCTAAACCTTCTAGCATAAGTTTCTTTTTCACTAATGCTTCTGCCATCGTTCTCCCTCCTCGCTTTTTTATTCTTCCTCGTTTACGTGTTCAAACGCTTGCTCGAAGATATGAATTACGTGTTGATCAGCTAATGAGTAATAAACTACCTTTCCTTCTTTACGGTTCTTTACAAGCTTTGCTTGCTTTAATACACGAAGCTGATGTGAGATTGAAGATTGCGTCATTCCTAATAAATAAGCTAAATCACAAACACACATTTCAGCTTCAAATAATGCATGTAATATTCTCGTACGTGTGCGGTCACCTAATACTTTAAATAATTCTGCTACTTTACTTAAACTTTCATCAGTCGGAATTGTTTGTTTTACTTGATCCACGATTTCCTCGTGAATTACCGTTTGAGAACATGCTTCCTGTTGCGTTTCTACTTTATTTTCAGCCATCACAGCTCACCTCTTCATTTGAACATATGAACAACTATTCATATGTCTTATACCTTTATTATATGAGCGTCCATTCATATGTGTCAATGAATTCTCATACATTTTTTAAAACATTTCGTTCACATTTCAAAATAAACATATAAATATTCTCCGCATCTATCATGCTCTTCATACAAAAAGGATGCACGAAAACTACCGTGCATCCCTTCTTATTTATTAACTTTTACTGCATCCACAATTAACGAAGCAAATCCTAATTTACCATCTTGATTTCTATGATCAAAACGTTTCGATCGATAAATAAATCCACCGTTCTCTTCCCAATCACTATAATGAAACTGGCCATTCTCATCACAGTATTCTAAAAGCTTTACTTGAAAACCTGCTGCTTCAAACATAGATATAATCGTTTTGTAGTTATGTACAATTTTATGACTTGCAGCTGGATGATCTAACGGGCCAGGTCCTCCCACTTGCACACCATGCTGATACTCTTCATTTGGGAAAAATGCATCCGGCACTGCACAGCGAATATATCCATTATATTCCAAAAGCTCATAGCAAACTTTAGCTGCTTCTATACCTTCTTCATACGATAAATGCTCCCATACGTGCTCAGCCAAAATTACTGATAAAGAATTAGACGGAAATTTATTAATCCACGTTTCTCTTTTTAATAAATGTAATTCTTTTTCATTCGTATGTAACCACCCTGGGTTATTATTATATCCCTCTGCTCCAACGACAACTTCCGTCTCCATCTTTCCACCCCTTCTTATATTCCGACATAAAAATTCGACAACATAACATTGGTCTCCTTTATTTCCCCAAAAGAAAAAGCCTTGCGCGCTCCCTAGACGCACAAGGCTTACTAACTTTATATCCCTTTAATTAGCTTTTTCTAAACTATCTTGCGAACTTCCATCGTCTTTTAAATGACTATGTTTTTTCGAATAAACAAAGTATACAACCACTCCGATTGCTAACCAAACACCGAAGTATATCCATGTTTTTAACGGTAGATTTACCATTAAGAATAGACAGCTTGCAACTGAAATAATCGGTAAGATTGGTACAAGTGGTACCATAAATCCACGTTGTAATTTCGGGTGCGTTTTACGAAGAATGATGACAGTTACACCAACCATCGCAAATGTTAATAACGCTCCAATATTCGCTAAATTCGACAATTCTTTTAAATCGATAAATCCGGCAATTAAAGCACTACCAATTCCTGTTAACCAAACTGAAAATGTTGGTGCTTCTGTCTTCTTGTTAATTTTCGCAAAAGATTTTGGCAATAAACCGTCACGGCTCATAGCGAAGAATACACGTGTCGTAGCGTAGATGTATGCGAAAATTACAGCCATAATACCAATTACAGCTCCAATAGCGATTACACCAGCCACTTTATCTTGTCCTACAACTTCTAATACATAGGCCATCGCTTCAGGTACATCTAATTCCTTATAAGAAACCATACCTGTCATAACGAGACAAACTACAACATAAATGATTGTACAAATGACTAATGAAGCAATAATACCAATCGGCAAATCACGTTGTGGATTTTTCACTTCTTCAGCAGAAGTTGCTAATGCATCAAATCCTAAGAATGCGAAGAATACTGCTGCTCCTCCGGCAAAGACTCCACTTAAGCCGTACGGTGCAAATGGTATCCAGTTTTCTGGTTTCACGTAGAATACACCAACTGCAATGAATAAAACAACAATACCAATTTTAATTAATACCATTATGTTATTCACACGCTTACTTTCTTTTGTACCTCGTGATAATAACCAAGTTATCACCAACGTAACGATAACTGCGGGTAAGTTCACCATACCACCTTGCGATGGAATCGTTAACAACGCTTTTGGAATTTCAAGTCCCAATCCACTCACTAAATTATTGAAATAACCTGTCCATCCGCCAGCTACTGCGGCAGTCGTTACGACATATACGGATAGCAATGTCCATCCCATTAAATGGGCAACAAACTCACCAATTGTTGCATATGAATATGTGTACACACTACCTGAAACAGGAAGTGCAGATGCAACCTCTGCATAACATAAAGCTGCAAATCCACAAACAATTGCTGCAATCATAAATGAAAAAATAACTGCTGGACCAGCATCTCTTGCTGCTACTAATCCAGTTAATACTAGAACTCCTGTACCAATTATCGCACCAATCCCTAGCATTGTTAGGTCAAATGCCCCTAGCGTTTTCGTCAAAGTTTTACTTTTACTTTCCCCTAACAATTGCGTAACGGATTTCTTTTTAAATAGGTTGGCCACGATGAATGCCCCCTTTTACCAAGAAGAGCTAAGAGGTATTATCTCTTAGCTCTTATCATGTTGTTTTATATATTGTTCGATTTTGTTTTGTATAATGCTTCTATTAGCAAGATACTGTTTCTGCTTCTAATAATTCTTTAGCACCCTTGTACTCTACACCGTGAGCTTCTGCCACTGCTTCGAATGTTACATAGCCATCTAATGTGTTAATACCTTTTAATAATGCAGTGTTGCCTAGGCAAGCTTCTTTGTAGCCTTTGTTAGCAATTTGTACTGCATATGGTACTGTTACGTTTGTTAATGCAAGAGTTGATGTACGTGGAACCGCACCCGGCATATTTGCAACTGCATAATGAACAACACCATGTTTCTCATAAGTTGGGTTGTCGTGAGTTGTAATACGGTCAGTTGTTTCGAAAATACCACCTTGGTCAATCGCGATATCTACAACAACAGAACCTTGTTCCATTGATTTAATCATTTCTTCAGTTACAAGTTTTGGAGCCTTTGCACCTGGGATTAATACTGCACCGATTACAAGATCAGATTCTTTTACAGCTTCTGCAATATTGTAAGGATTAGACATTAAAGTTTTTACTTGGTTTCCGAAAATGTCATCTAATTGACGAAGACGTTCTGCACTTAAGTCGATGATTGTTACATCCGCACCTAGTCCAACTGCAATTTTAGCAGCATTTGTACCAGCTTGTCCACCACCGATAATTGTTACTTTACCACGTTTAACTCCTGGAACACCTGCAAGTAAGATACCTTTACCGCCTTTGTTTTTCTCAAGGAATTGCGCACCGATTTGTGCAGCCATACGACCAGCTACTTCACTCATAGGTGCAAGTAATGGTAATGAACGGTTTTCTAATTGTACTGTTTCATATGCGATAGCAACAACTTTCTTTTCAATTAACGCTTTTGTTAATTCTGGTTCTGGAGCTAAGTGTAAGTATGTGAATAAGATTAAACCTTCGCTGAAGTGTTTGTATTCGCTTTCAACTGGTTCCTTAACTTTCATAACCATTTCCATGTTCCAAGCTTCTTCAGCCGTCTCAACAATTTTCGCTCCCGCTTCAACATACTGAGCATCTGTGAAACCAGATCCTACACCTGCGTCCTTTTGAATGAATACTTCGTGATTGTTACGAACTAAATGTACAACACCTGCTGGTGTCATTGCCACACGGTTTTCGTTGTTTTTAATTTCTGCTGGTACCCCAATACGCATAATGAAATGCCCCCTTATAATTAACAGAAAAAAGGAATTCTTTTTTCTTTTTTAAATAATTAATAACTTATGTCCTTATTCTAGCATAACTTAAAAGTTATGAAAACGCTAACATACTATTTTTTTAAAGTTTATATATTTAGAATAGTGTAAATATATAAAACATTGATTTTATTGGGTTCTCCGTACCACTCCATCATCTATTACTCTATTTCTATTATATCCATTCAAAATGAATAGTAATTATTTATTATTTGACAATAATAAATAATGTAAAAAAACTAAGCAATGACGTATACATATACACTTATTACTTTGTTCAATACTTTAGAAATATATTCTTTTCACAAAAAAACAGCTACTGGCATTTAGCCAGCAGCTGGATAACTTATAAATAACTTTGAAAATAGATCTTCTGTCGTCTCACTAATTTTATCAAACATATCACTTTCACGATCTTCTTGCTCTTTTAACATCTTAATTGTTTCACGTGCATCTTCAGGATAATCGGTAATGATACCATCTACGTTTAACTTATAATATCCCTTTAACCTTTCCATATCATTTACCGTCCATACGTAAATTGGCTTGTTTAACTTCCTTGCTTCTTTTACTAATTTCTTATTTAACATGTATTCTTCTGCTACATAAAAATCAGCCTTCACATTCTTTAAGTTAGCTCTACTCGCATACAGTATATATCCTACTTTTATATTTGGATTTGCACGTTTAAACTCTTTAATAAGCGGATAGTGTAACGTTTGAATGACACATTGCTTCTCAAATTCATTATCTTTAATCGCTTTTAATACTTTGTTTACGAAATCTTTTTCGCCACCATGAAGCTTCACTTCAATATTAAGTTTGATTTTTCCTTTTGCCAGCTTAATGATCTCATCAAGTGTACTTATTTGTCCTGAAAAACCATCTTGACTAAGGGTAAGCTGTCTTAACTCCTCCATCGTTAAATCTGACACATGAACATTAGCATTAGCAAGACGTTTTAGCTTCAAATCATGTATAACTGCTAGTTCACCGTCTTTTGTTTGCAGTACATCAATTTCAGCGTAGTCTGCTTTGGCATCAATAGCCCCCTGCACAGCTTCTTTCGTATTCTCTACACCTTTTGAAATATAACCACGATGAGCCATAATAATTGGTTCTTTATATGAATTTGAAATAAACGTTACAATGAAGGCAACGACCATTCCGGCGGTAATAATTCCTACAATATATACACCAATAAATTTCCAACGATGTTTTTGGAAGAAACATTTATCTGCTTTTGTTTTCGAATAATCTAATCCTTCTTCTAATAAAACATCTTCAACCGGAACCTTTTGTAAATACAATCGTGTTATTCCCATAATATAAAATGGCGTCACGATAAAACTAAATAAATACAATGTACTCGTTAAAAATACAGACATTGTTGATTCCGCTAATAATGCAAATGTTCCCTGTGGATTTGTAAATTCATACATGCCCCATAGACACAATAAATACACTCCCAAAAATACACCGTAAACAATCCCTATTGAAATAAAAAATCCTACTAAAAAGAATAGTACTTTAAAAAAACTTTCTTTTACTAACGTTGCACTTTTACGTGCTGCTGTGCGAAACGGCTTTTGCTCTAAAACAACAATAGGTAGAACAAAAATCCAGCGAAGGTTCAAATACGCAACTACAGCAAAGAACGTGTAATAACCAACTTGTCCCATCGTTGTCTTAAACAGTTCTCCTGTAATAAAGTTAGGAATTTGAATTTGTGGAATTAATGCCGTTTCATATCCAATATTTAAAAGAGGTAACAATACAACCGCATATAAAATAAATCCTGGTAAGCAATATGTGAAAAGAGTAGGTAAATACGTTACGGTTTTATATAAAATCGGACGTAATTTCACCTTTTGTCTTTTATGAGCGAAGTACGAAATGATAATAAGCACCGCAAATTCCGTAAAGATAAGAAACAGTGCTAACAATGATAAAATGACGATTGCCAAAATGCCGTATGATGTCTTTAAAAACGCTAATAATTCATCATTCGTCGCATTTGCATAACCACCAAAATACAATAACTTATTAAAAATGATCCCAAATAGCGGGACAAATACAATCGCTGCTAATAATTTATAAGCAAGTTGAAAGGTTAATACATTCCAAAAAGCAAATCTAACTGTTTGAAAGGAATGTCCCATTACTCCTGGTATAGATAGTCTTTTACGGTGTTGCATATATTCCTCCACATTCTAAAACGATATTTGAGATGGATTCCACATTTCCAATTTCAATCCATCTTTTTAATAATAATATATTCCGCTTAACATGAACACTCTTATACATATAATGAAAAAAGTGATGGCTAATCCCATCACTTTTTTCACTCACTCTATTTTTTCTCTAATCCTTGTCCAAATGCTTTTAAGAAACTAAAACCGAATGTAATCGCCCTGTTGATATCTGGATCTTTTAATACTTTAAAGAAATCCATCACTTTTGTTTTCTTTCCGTTTTTCAGCTCATCCGTTGCAAATTGTAATCCAGTGACTAAACTAGATGTTATTTGTTTCGTTATTTCTGGGTCCACTGAAGATAATGCCTCTCCTGCCCCCATCATATTGTTTAATGCGTTTTTTACTGGTTCACGATTCAATTGTTCAACAGCTATTTTGGAAACATCTTCTTTTGCAGCAAGTAAACTAATTGCTGCATCTAAAATTCCAGCTTTTTGCAACTGCGCTAATAGCTGCATCGTCTCTTCTACTGCTTCTCTATTTTCAGCTAGATCATTTAACAACTCATCTGTTACTTGCTGTTTTTTTTCTTCTTCTGTTACAATCTTCTTTTTAATTAAAGTAATCTCTTTTGCCATTATCTCCGCCCCCTAATTCTGGTCCACAAGTGATACGTATTGTTTTCTTTGCCACTTTCGCTCGATTTCAACACCATTTTGCGGATGACGTTTTTTATCTCTCGGGTTTGAAGATGGTAACGGACGATTTCCTTTTTCACGTAATACGCGCAGTTTCACCATTGTTTGTTTATAAGCTGGTGTACACGTATAAATGTCTGTTGCTGTTCCTGTTAAAATATTGATTGCCTCTTCATTTACTGTCGCATGCATCGGCAAATATAACTCATTTCCAGTTACACGATCTGTAACAAGCGCTTGTACTTTGATTTTTCCAAATGGTGATGCTAACTCTACAAGACCACCATCTTTCACATTGCGTTCTTTAGCAAGTTCAGGTGAAATTTCAACAAATACTTCAGACACTTTAGATAAAATACCAGCCGACTTATTCGTCATATTCCCTTCATGGAAATGCTCTAGCATACGGCCATTATTTAATAGTAAATCATACTCATCTGGTGCTATAACTGGCGGAACCCATTCATCTAGTGATAAACGTGCTAGTTTGTCTGGGAAGTTAAATCCATCTACATATAATAATGGTGTATCACTACCATCATGGCTACCCCAACATAAACTATTCCAGCCTTCTAGACGGTCGTACGTCGCTTGAGAGTATAACGGTGCAAGCGATGCAATTTCGTCCATAATTTCACTTGGACTTCCATAATTCCAGTCTCCGCCCAGTGCACGAGCTACTTTTTGTAAAATCCACCAATCTGGTTTTGAATCACCAAGCGGTTTCAATACTTCGTATAATCTTTGAATACGGCGCTCTGTATTCGTAAACGTTCCTTCTTTTTCTAAGCTTGGTGCTGCTGGTAAAATAACATCGGCGAAACGAGCTGTTTTCGATAAGAACATATCTTGAACAACAAGGAAGTCTAAATTCGCTAAAATATGTTGTACATGGTTGGCATTTGAATCTACTAAAGCCATTTCTTCTCCCATAACATACATACCACGCAGTTTTCCTTCTTCGGCCGCAAGTAACATTGCGATATTATTTAATCCCGGTTCTTTCGGAATGGTAGTACCGTATGCTTTTTCAAATTTCGCACGATGCACATCATCTGAAACTGCTTGGTAACCCGGAAGCCAGTTCGGTAATGTCGCCATATCACAAGCACCTTGTACGTTATTATGCCCGCGTAACGGATACGCACCGGCACCAGGACGACGGTAGTTACCTGTAACGAGAAGTAAATTTGAAATTGCTGCTGACGTTGTACTCCCTCCTGTATTTTGAGTTACACCCATTCCCCAAAGTACACAAGTACCATCTGCTTCATATACCATACGAGCCATTTCTTTTAACTGATCTTTAGAAATCCCTGTAATTCCCTCAGTATAATCAAGCGTATATTTTTCTAGCATTTTGCTATATTCATCAAAATTCTTTACATTTTCAGCTATGAACTTTTTATCGTGCCAATCTTGATCGATAATGTATTTCGTTATCCCAGCAAGCCATACATAATCCGTCCCTTGACTCGGGTGAACAAATATATCAGCACGCTCCGCCATTTCATGTTTACGAAGGTCTGCGACAATTAGTTTTTGTTCATGTAATTTATGAGCACGCTTCACTCTAGTTGCAAGTACAGGATGTCCTTCTGTTGGATTTGCCCCAACAATAATAACAAGACCTGCCTCAGCAATATCTTTCACTGTTCCAGCATCTCCGCCCATACCGACAGTTTTAAATAAACCGTCTGTTGCTGGAGATTGGCAATAACGGGAACAGTTATCTACATTATTTGTTCCATATATTTGACGAGCTAGTTTTTGCATAAGATAGTTTTCTTCATTTGTTACTTTCGAAGAAGAAATAAACCCAAACGCATCGCTACCATACTCTGATTTAATATGTTGCATATTAGATGCAACAACTTCAAGAGCCTCTTCCCATGAAGCCTCAACAAACATATCCCCTTGGCGAATTAACGGCTTTGTAATACGCTCTTCACTGTTCACAAAGTCCCATCCGAATTTTCCTTTTACACATGTGGAAATACCATTAACCGGTGCATCTGAAACAGGTTGCACTTTTAAAATTTGACGATCTTTCGTCCATACCTCAAATGAACAACCTACACCACAAAATGTACAAACTGTTTTTGTCTTATTAATTTTCGTCTTACGCATCGCGGACTCTACTTCTGAAACTGCTAAAATACTGCTATATCCAGGCTCTACATCTTTTACAAAATCAATCATTGGATTTAGCACATCTGGTTTTAAACCAGTCATAAATCCAGCTTCTCCTAGCATCGTTTTTTCCATTAATGCATTACAAGGACACACTGTTACACATTGCCCACAACTAACACAAGACGAGTCATTTATACTCACACCATTGTCCCAAATAACACGTGGACGGTCTAAACTCCAATCAATCGATAAAGTTTCATTTACTTGTAAATTTTGGCATACTTCTACACACTGCCCACAAGCAATACATTGATTTGGATCGTATCGATAGAATGGATGCGACGTATCCACTTCGCATGCACTTACTTTCGGTTCATATGGATATTTCTGTTCTTCAATCTCCATCATATGTACTGTATTATGGACTTTACAGTTACCATTATTATTATCACATACTGTACAATACAATAAATGATTCTCTAATATTCGATCCATCGCTTCAGTTTGTGCTTCCTTTGCACGTTCCGATTGCCTCTCAATATGCATGCCATCTTCCAACTTCGTCGAACAGGCACGTAGTAAACTTCCATTCACTTCTACAATACATGTATCACAAGTTTGAATAGGATCTACCTCTGGTACATGACAAATTTGAGGATGTTCTAAATTACTTTCGTTAAACAATTGGAGTATCGTCTTTTCACCTGATACGAAAAATTCTTTACCATCAACGGTTACACGGACTGTCTGTTCTGTCATAGTTTCCCCTCTCCTTACAACTAACTGTACAACACAATTATGAATCCGTTTTCATAATTGTGTTGTACATATTTTTGAAGCGCCCTGTTGAAATACTTTCCTTTGGAAGTCGATTCTAGATGTTATAAGGTATAACTACGAAAGCTTGAAAATGTCGCTATTCTACAAATCTATTATATCGTACATATACAATAATAACCAAAATAATCTGCCATCTTCTTGTTAGTAGATGCTTTTGTTTTTTCGATGTTTTATGATAAATATGGAGAAAAATACATATAAAGGGGAATTTAATATGGGGTCTATTCAAGAAACATATACAATTGTACGTTATCAATCTGGTACATTTTCAAAACAAACCGATGAGGTTGTTACGGAATCTCCTATTACAATTAAATTAAATAGCGAAGAATACGTAACAGTTGTATGCACTCCTAATTACATTGAAGATATGGTAACCGGTTTTTTAATTTCTGAAGGAATTATTTCTTCTTATAAAGATATTGAAGAATTATGGATCCAAAAAGAAAACGGAATTGTCCATGTAAAATCATCAAAAATTAATCCGCTCTATCAAACTTTATATAATAAACGGTACGTAACTTCTTGTTGCGGGAAAAGTAGACAAGGTTTTGTTTTCGTCAACGATGCAGCAAAAGCAAAAAAGTTACATGATATACATATAACTATTACTCCGGAAGAATGTTTTCACCTAATGACTTCCTTACAACAATCTTCAACTACATTTCGCCAAACGGGTGGTGTGCATAATACCGCTTTATGTGATCGAAATAACATTCTTTTATCAAGAATGGATATCGGAAGACATAATGCGCTAGATAAAATATACGGTCATTGTTTACGAAACAATATCTCTGTTCAAGGGAAAATCATTGCGTTTAGCGGACGCATCTCATCTGAAATTTTGTTAAAGGTTTCAAAAATAGGTTGCGAAATTGTTCTATCTAAATCAGCTCCAACTAAACTAGCATTGCAACTCGCCCACGATTTAGGTATTACCGTAGTAGGATTTATTCGAAATGGATCTTGCAATATTTATACACATCCGGAACGAATCGATGGCTACAAAATAAACGATTGAATACGTAAAAGAAAGTGAAAATTTAATCAGTGGAGGGGTTTCCCTCCCCACTGATTATTAGCCCAACCAATCGGGCTTTTACGGGCAATCCGAATCCCACGAATAATTGGATAAAAATTACTCCTTTACAAAGTGGGAATTTTAGTTATAAAAATGTAACATATTAAAACCTTGAATAGTTAATAAAGTTAATATATAATTTCATTACATAAAGTGAAACTATAATCAGTGGGGGGTTGTTCATCCCCCACTGATTATTAGCCTTCAGCAATCGGGCTTTTACGGGCAGCAGGGCTCCCACCTAACTTCTTTGCTCCAGCCGAATTTTGAGGTGAGAGTTTTACTGCCCGCAAATAGCGGGATAAATAAAATGAAAACATAGTAGCATAATCTTTTCATTCTTTTACAAATTAAGAAAGAATAGTCACAGAATACATTTAACTAAACTTAATCTTACAAAGTTAATGAATTAAATTTGAATCAATCTAGGAGGTTACAACTATGGAAATTCGCTTATTAACAACAGAGGATGCAGAAATTTATTTGAAAGTGTGTATGGAAGGTTTAATGAAAAACCCTGAGGCTTTTAGCTCTTCTTATGAAGATGTTCTTAAACAGGAAAACCCTGTCGCTGCTATGGCAAAGCGATTAAGCAATCCGGATAAGTATACTCTAGGTGTCTTCAAAGATAATGATTTAATCGGTATTGCTACTCTAGAAACAAAGCCATTTATTAAGCAAGAGCATAAGGCAAAAATCGGCTCAGTTTTTGTTTCTCCAAAAGCGCGTGGCCTCGGTGCAGGACGAGCTTTAATTAAAGCGATTATTGAAAATGCCGATAAATTACATGTAGAACAGCTTATGCTTGATGTTGTCGCTGATAACACTGCTGCAAAAAAATTATATGAGTCCCTCGGCTTCCAAACTTACGGTGTGCAAGAACGGTCCTTAAAACATAATGGCCAATATTGGGACGAAGAGCATATGGTTTTATTCTTAAATAATTAACATTTTAATATAATTTTTCAAAAGCATCTTCTTATTAATTAAGATGCTTTTTTCATTACAACAATGTAATCTTCATGTCACCTTTATCGATCGTTCCAATCCTTTCCATTCGTTATACTAAAAATATAAAGTGAAACTTTACTCAGTCGAAGTCTTTACCTCCACTGAGTATTAGCCCTCACCAATCGGGCGTTTATGGGCAGCCCGACTCCCATCTAACTTCTTCACATCCACTGAATTTTGAGATGGGAGTCTTACTGCCCCCAAATAGCTTGATAAAGTGAAACTTCACTCAGCGAGGAGGATCCGTCTCCCGCTAATTATTAAATGAACGTATAGCATGCAATTGATATGTAGAGGAGAATGTAACGTGAAACAAAACAAACAAGCTATCTTTTTAATATTTGCTACAGCAATTGTAACTTCTGGACTGGCAATTCTACCCTGGTTTATTATATAGAACACATTAAAAAAGCTTATTGCTTCTTAAGAAGCAATAAGCTTTTTTTCTATTATAAAATCCCGAAAAATTTATTTACACAACTTATCATAATAAGCATAGATACCGCAACACACATTACAATCGCATTACGATCTTGCTTTTCTTTTTGTAAACGTTCTACTTTTTTACTCATGTGTACAATCCCCTTTATATAAAAAAGTGTGAGATAGGAAATTTTTCTTATCCGATGCGAGGTGAATACGAAAACCCTCTCTATCTCACATACACAATAGAATGGAATTGTCATTTTATAAATAAAATGACATGACGTTATGTCGCAACATAGGGTATTTGTGTCGCTACGTTTTCTATTATAAAAAATAGTTGTGCAAAACTAGTGCATTTTTTATGTCAATTGCCCTGATTGAAAAAATCAGCCATCCATTCAATCACATAAAAAGAGTTTTTTATTATTTTCATGTAAACTATACAAGTAGAATGAATAGTTTGGGGTGCACAAGATTATGGTGAAAATTTTATTAGTAGACGATGAAGAACGTATGTTACGATTGTTAGATCTGTTCTTAAGCCCTCGTGGCTATTTTTGTATGAAAGCTACTTCTGGCCTTGAAGCGCTAGAATTAATCGAACAAAAGGACTTCGATATTATTTTATTAGATGTTATGATGCCGAATATGGATGGGTGGGATACTTGCTATCAAATCCGTCAAATTTCCAACGTTCCAATTATTATGCTAACAGCTCGCAACCAAAATTATGATATGGTCAAAGGTCTGACTATGGGAGCAGATGACTACATTACAAAACCATTCGATGAGCATGTATTAGTCGCGCGAATCGAGGCTATATTACGTCGCACAAAGAAAGATGGCTTTGTTAGCTTCAATGGTATTGAGTGGGATAAAACAAAACATACTGTTACAGTTTATGGTGAAAGAATCTCACTAACTCCTATTGAATTCTCGTTACTTGGACTATTTTTACAAAATATAAACCGCGTTTACAGCCGTGATGATTTAATTGAAAAAATTTGGGGATATCAAACAGACATCGAATACAGAACTATCGATTCACATATTCGTAATATCCGTGATAAATTACGCAAAAAAGAATTTCCAGTTGAAGATTACTTAGAAACCGTCTATAAAGTCGGATATAAATGGAAAAGTGAATAATTACTTTAATCAGTGGGGATGGATAAAACCCCACTGGTTAAAGTTTCACTCTATATGAAATAAGGTATGGTGAGAAAATGAGCAAACTTTCCCTTAAAGTTGGGACATACTTTTTAATATTAGCTTTATGTATTGAGACAATTGCTTTCGTATCTTTTTATAAAAGTCTTTCAAAAATGCGTGTTGAAGAGGAAACCGTTGCTCTATTAGAGAAAGGAAATCGCTATCGTGATACGATTGAACGGCGTGCCAAATGGAATGAATACGCTCAGCAAAAAAAACATGCTGAACGTTTCAAACGCCCTGAATCCCCCGATTTCTCTATTGAACATGCGGCTGAAGATTTAATGGAAACAGAAGCACTTACTAATTCTGATATAGCTATCGTTATAACTGATAGTAATGGCAAAATTACATCTGCCTCAGAAACAGTTACAAAAGATATGCAAAAACACCTTCATTGCAAAACACCACCTGTTACAAGAGATGGCTTAATAGTAGAAAAGAACTGGAAAAACTCAAAATCCATTTCAACAGTAAGCCCAATTAAAATAAAAGACTTTAACGGTAACTTACATATGTTCTTAAAAACATCCTTCTTAGAAAATATGTTAATGAGACTCATGAATCAGTTCATTATCGTTAGTGTTTTAACATTAATTTTAACAACTATTTCTGTCTTTGTTTTTTCTCGAGTTATTACGGATCCTCTTATAAAAATGAAAAGAGCAACAGAAAAAATTTCAAAATTAAATAAACCAATTAAATTAGGCATTAAGCGTAATGATGAACTTGGCAGTTTAGCTAAAACCATTGAAGAATTATCTAACGAGCTGACTTATATGAAAAAAGAACGAAACGAATTTCTCGCTAGTGTAGCGCATGAATTACTAACTCCATTAACCTATATGAAAGGTTATGCAAAGGTAGCAAAAAGAGATTCTCTAACGAAAGAAGAACGTGAAGAATACTTACAAATCATTGAAGATGAAACGGATAGTGTAACCGATCTCGTACAAGATTTATTTATGCTTGTACAATTAGAGCAACACCAGTTTGTTATAAAAAAACAAAAAGTAATTCTTAAACCATTTTTAGAACGAATGGTTGAAAAAACAAAAACAACATTAACAAACAAACAAATGCAACTACATGTACATTGCAAAGATGATTTAGAAGTTTGCATAGACGAAAGACGTATGGAACAAGTTATGTTAAATTTATTACACAATGCTTATCAACATTCACCAGAAAACACTTCTATAATAATACGTGTACTAACCAGTGCGAATACTTTTACAATAAGTGTACAAGATGAAGGTGAAGGTATTCCAAAAGAAGATATCCCACATGTTTTTGATCGCTTTTACCGTGTCGATAAATCCAGAACACGAGCTACAGGTGGAAAAGGTATCGGACTGGCTGTTGCAAAAGAAATTGTAGAACTTCATAATGGTTCTATTGAAGTTAAAAGCGAATTAGAAGTCGGAACAGAATTTATAATTGAATTACCATTTGTATAATATATGCGTGAAATCACCAGTAGCAGTCAACACTACTGGTGCTATTTTATTTATAAAACCAACTATTATAAGCTAAGCTTTTGAAATTATTCTTATTTCAATATAAAATATAGGTATAACTGTCAAAGATTTGGAGGGTGATACAATTGGATATCCATGTATTAACAAAAGACGAAGCAGAAATTTACTTAGAACTTCGAGTAGAAGGATTAAAACAAAATCCGGAAGCTTTCAGCTCTTCTTATGAAGATATTATTAATAAAGAGTGTGCTATTGAATATAAAGCCCAAAAATTAGCACAAGATGAGAACTATACACTAGGTGCATTTAAAGATGGCACTTTAATCGGAGTTGCAACACTGGAAACGAAACCATATGTAAAACAAGAACATAAAGCAAAAATCGGTTCAGTATACGTGTCTCCAAAAGCACGCGGACTTGGAGCGGGAAAAGCACTTATTAAAGAATGTCTTGAGCTTGCTAAATCTTTAGAAGTAGAGCAAGTTATGCTTGATGTTGTTGTCGGAAACGATGGTGCAAAAAAACTTTATGAGTCATTAGGCTTTAAAACATTTGGCGTGCAAGAACGTTCATTAAAATATAACGGACAATATTGGGATGAAGAGCATATGGTTCTTTTCCTAGATGAAGAAAAGTAATAAAAAAACATCCTCCATTTATGAGGATGTTTTTTTACTTTCTTGTAAACCATGCTGTATATAATAATTGAATGGCCTCTTCAATTTCTTCCTCTAATAAAGTCGCAAATCCAAGCAATACTGTACTTTTGGGAGAAGTCCCTTCCTTATAGTATATCGAAGCAGGATACACTTTAATACTCCTTTCAGCTGCAGCTTCCATTAATTCTTTCTCTTCCATCCCATTATGCACTTTTAATAAAATATGTAGGCCGGAATCTTCCCCTATTACTTCAATGCGATTAGAAAAATATTTTTCTAATCCCGAAACAAAACGGTCTCTCTTCTTTCGGTACACAACACGCATTTTATGAATATGTTTTTCCCAATGCCCGTCATTTAAAAATTTCCTAATGATCTCTTGATCTATTCTTGAAACGCTTTGTGTGTAAAATAAATATTGCTCTTGATACTGCTTAATGAGGGATTTTGGCAACACCATATAACTCATCCGTAATGATGGCAATAGCGCTTTAGAGAGCGTCCCCATATAAATTACTTTCCCATCTCTATCTAACCCTTGCAGCGCTGGAATCGGCTTTCCTGAATAACGGAATTCACTATCATAATCATCTTCAATAATATATCTTCCTTCATCTTTTTTTGACCATTGTAAGAGCTGCATCCTTCTCGTAATCGGCATAATCATCCCGCAAGGAAACTGATGCGAAGGTGTAACAAATACAACATTTGCATGGCTATCAGTTAACTGTGACATACAAATTCCATCTCCATCTAAAGATAACATTTGGACATTTTGTTCCCCTTGCTCAAAAACAACCATTTTCCGGTGGTACCCAGGATTCTCAACTGCATAACGACTTCCCTTTAACAGCTGAAATAACATTTTTACTAATATTTGCGTGCCCGCCCCTATTACAATTTGACTAGCTACGCATCGTACACCTCTAGATTCATACAAATAGCTCGCGATTGCTTCTCGTAAACTTACCTCCCCTTGCGGATGTCCAATAAAAAGTAAATCTTTATTTTCAAATTGCCATACCTCGTTCGTAATTTTTCGATATACATGAAGCGGAAAAGTACTAGTATCCACACCCGTTTGAGTGAAGTCAAATTTATACACCTGCTCTTGAAAAGGTACTTCCCCTATTACCTCTTCGCTACCTTCCACATAAATCATTTGCTCGATTTCACATACAAAATAACCTTTTCTAGAAATCGACTCAATATATCCTTCGGCAAGAAGTTGCTCATAAGCTGCCTCTACTGTATTTTTACTTACTTGTAAATATGTTGCTAGCTTCCTCTTAGCCGGTAATTTCGTAAAAGCCGGAATCGTTCCATCTTTAATCTCCTTTTTTATATACTCATACAATTGTACATACAATGCCGTCTTACTATTTGCATTCAAATTAGGCGTTAATTCTAACACAATAACTGACCCCTTTCAAAAACACATAACTGATACTTTTTACAGTACCAGAAGTTCTATATAATTCCTTTTATCATGTAACGCATTAATAATCAAATACTAGAGAGGAGATGCATGATAATGAACAAAATTAGACGTATTGGACTCATTATGATTATTACAGGAGCCACATTATGGGGATTATCTGGACCGATGATTCAATGGCTATTTCAACATACTAACGTATCATCACTTGATTTTTTAACAATTCGCTTGTTGCTTGCAGGAATATTTATTTTGTCTTTCTTACTAATAAAGAAACAAAACATATTTCAAATTTGGAAACACCCTAGACATTCTATACAGCTTATTATTTTCTCTATTCTTGGCATGCTCGGTGCGCAATACGCCTTTATCGAAACAGTTCATATTAGTAATGCGGTCACAGCAACACTCTTTCAATTTCTAGGCCCTGTTCTTATTACTATTTACGTTGCGTTTGAGCAAAAGAAATTCCCTGCTTCTATGCAAATACTAGCAATTATAACTGCTCTAACAGGGACGTACTTTATTATTACAAACGGTTCAATTGAAAATATTGTTTTATCTAAAGCAGCTATTACTTTCGGCCTACTAACAGCGATTGGTTTTGCGTTTTATACCCTTCATCCGGCTTCCCTTATTAAAGAATGCGGAACAACTATAGTAATTGGCTGGGGGATGTTAATTGGAGGGATTGCACTGCTTATTTGTAATCGTTCTTTTGGATGGAATCAGATTTCGCAAACTTTCACACTTCAAACTTTTTCTATGCTTATTCTTATCATTATAAGTGGCACTCTTTCTTTCCTTCTTTATATCGGGAGTCTTAAATATTTAGCAGCAACAGAAACAAGTATTTTATCTAGCATTGAACCACTTGTAGCTGCCATCGTTTCAATCGCTTGGCTTAATGAATCTTTTAGAGCATATCAATTATTAGGCGGAGTATGTATCGTCCTTTCTGTTATTTTCTTAACAATGCCTCAAAAAGAGAGAGAACCAACCTTTTCAACTGAACAAATATAAAGTGAAACTTTAATCAGTGGGGGGTTCCATCCCCCACTGATTATTAGCCCTCACCAATTGGGATAGAAAATGTCAAAAGAGGTCGTACAAAACTTACGACCTCTTTTTATGATTTAAAGGAATTGTCTCGTCTTCTAGCAAATACAATTACACTAACAATAAAAATTAGGAGTGTGGCACTATGAAAAAAATCGGAACTATGCTACTTTTCTCCTTCCTCATTACTGGCTGCGCGCAATCGCAACCCGATTCAACAGCACCTAAAAAAGAAGTAATAGAAACGTCATCCTCTCAAATTAACGCACCTTCCTTTTTTCACCTTAGTGTCTTAAAAGATGTAAATTGGGAAGAAGCACCATCATTCGTAGAAGGAAAAATACCGTTAAAAGGCATTGAAAGAAAAATTGCAATGGCTGATAGCTCTATTATCGCAAATGAGCAAAATGAAATAATGTGGTTCTTCCTGGATCCTGAAATGCCAACTGGAAAACTATCTATTATCGCGTTAAAACAAGGAACTACAACTCCAACACCAGTACTCTTTCAAAAAGAAACCTCCAAACAAACTTGGACTACTTCAAATACAGTCGATACAACCGTAAAGGAACTCCCTCTCGTAATGTCACTACCTTCATCTGGATTATGGGTATTAAACATATATGTGAATGAAAGATATTATGATCAATTTGTAATCAATGCCGAATAAAGTGACAAAACTGAAACACTTCCTTACAACAATGTAATTTCTACGTCACGTACTTCGATAGGTGGATTATCTCTCTTCTCTTATACTTAAAGTAAGAAATGACGCAAGGAGAGATGAGAGATGAAAAAAATGATAGAAGTGATCGTAGCAGTAACTGAGGTTTTAATAAATGGTAAACAAGTTGCAATGGAATTAAATAAAGTGAAACTTTATTCAGTGGGGGTTTTCCCCATCCCCCGCTGAATATTAGTTGAACCAATCGGGCTTTTACGGGCAGTGGATCTCCCAACTAACTTCCTTGCATCCACTGAATTTTGAGTTGGGAGTCTTACTGCCCGTTAATGCGGGATAAATAATGAAAGGGGCTTGAATAAATTTACACTTCTTCATTATTTTGATTTCTTATCTCAAAAAAAGCAGTGCCTTTTTAAGGCGCTGCTTTTGACTATTTATAACTTGGCATTTTCGTAATCTGTGCCACTCCTGAATCGATGGCTGCTTTCGCTACTACTTCTGCAACACTTGGAACAACTCTTTTATCTAATGGATTTGGAATTACATAATTCGCATTACGCTCTTCGTCCGTAATTATGTTAGCGATCCCATATGCTGCTGCTAATTTCATCTCTTCTGTAATATCAGTCGCGCGTACGTCTAATGCACCACGGAATATACCAGGGAACGCTAATACATTATTTACTTGATTTGAATAATCAGAACGACCAGTTCCAACTACAGCAGCTCCAGCCTCTAATGCATCTTCTGGGAATATTTCTGGAATTGGATTCGCCATTGCAAACACAATTTGTTTCTCGTTCATCGTCTGTATAAGTTCTTTCGTTAATACGTTTGGAGCAGATACACCGATGAAAATATCAGCTTGATGAATCGCTTCCTTTAATGTTCCACGTACATATTCTCGATTTGTCTTCTTTGAAACTTCGATTTGCGCTTCGTTCATCCATGTTTCACCTTCACAAACAATACCTTCTAAACTAACTAACGTAATGTGTTTTGCGCCAGCTTTTAATAATAATTTTCCAATTGCAATTCCTGCCGAACCCGCACCGTTAATAACAATTTTCACATCGTCCATTTGTTTACTTACAACTTTTAGTGCATTAATAACAGCTGCTAAAACGACAATAGCCGTCCCATGTTGATCATCATGGAATACAGGAATATTCGTTTCTTCTTTTAATCGTCTTTCAATTTCAAAGCAACGTGGTGCTGCAATATCTTCTAAATTAATTCCTGCAAATGTAGGCTCTAAATTTTTAACAAGGGTAACGATTTCATCCACATCAGTCGTCCCTAAACATAACGGGAAAGCATCTACATTCGCAAACTTTTTAAATAAAATACTTTTCCCTTCCATAACAGGCATAGCCGCTTTCGGTCCAATATTCCCTAAACCAAGTACTGCAGTTCCATCTGAAACAACTGCAACCATATTACCACGTGCTGTATAGTCATACGCTGTTTCTTCATCTGCCGCAATTGCTTTGCAAGACTCCGCTACACCTGGTGTATAAGTCAGGCTTAAATCATCCGCTGTATTTACTTCTACCTTACTTGTAATCTCAATTTTCCCTACTAACTCTTTATGCAATAACAATGATCTTTCATTAATTTGATTTTCTAACATACTTATAATCTCCCCTTAATTTGACAAGCTAGCTATATGAATATAGCTAGCTTGTTTGATCATGAAAACATTGTTAATAAGATTGTCGCTGTTACAACCATTGCTGCCCCGCCTAAACGCGTCGAAATTTGCGCAAATGGCATTAATTCCATACGATTTGAAGCTGATAAAATAGCAACATCTCCAGTTCCACCTAAACCGCTATGACATCCAGTTACAATCGCTGATTCAACTGGATACATTTTCATCACTTTTCCTATAAGAAAACCTGACGCTACCATTGTAAGAACAACCGATGCACAAACAACAACATATCCTACAGAAAGAACTGCTGCTACGTCTTTTAACGGAATATATAGCAATCCTAATCCGACCATTAATGGCCAAGTTAAATTCTTTGAAATAAATTTATATAAATGGAATGCTCCTTGTTCCATTTTTGCTGGCATTAATTTAAAGTATTTCACAAGTGCCGCTGAGAAAATCATAATGATTGCTCCTGGAATACCGATGAACTTAGAAGCAAATCCTCCAAAGATGAAGAACGTACACGCAATTAATAAACCTGCTCCCATTAATGAGAAGTCAATTGGCTTCTCTGTATTTTGTTCTTTTAATAACTCTGCTTGATTATCTGTTTTCACTAATACACCGTTACCACTAAGCTCAGGTCTCTTCTCACCTAAACGCTTCATATACCCTGCACTCACGATTGCAAACATATTCCCAATAATAGCTGCCGGAATAAGCTGTGATACAAACGTTGCTGATGATTCGTTTAAAATATCGCTGTAAGCTAGTGACAATGGTAAAATCCCTTCTCCAATACCACCACTCACAATAGGTACAATGATAAAGAAGAATGTCTGCTTCATTTCAAATCCAAATAGTGAGCCGACTAATAAGCCTACTGCTACAGAAGCTAACGTTCCTACTACTAAAGGAATAAACATGCGAACGAAACCTTGTACTAACACTTTCCGGTTCATTCCTAAAATACTTCCAACTACTAAACAAGAAATATATAAATATAAAAAGTTCGATTTTTTCATTAACATAGTGGCAGCTTCCATTGAAGCTGGATTCATCCAGTTAAAAAATACAAGTAACGATGGAATAAATAATGAGAGAATTGCTGGACCACCGATATTTTTTAATATTGGAATTCTCATTCCAATATCACCTAAGAAAATACCCATGATCATAATAACTGCAAAACCACCAATCATATCTGCTGGTAATTTATTATATACAGATGCTCCATAAATAATAGCAGCCAATACTACATATAACGGTAAAGGTATAACACCGATTTTAACGTTCATAATTTTAGAAGCGAAAGATTCATTTTTCAATTCATTGCCTTCAGAAAATGATACCGCTTCCACATTCTTTTGAATTCCCATATGGCACCCCCTTGTTTTCTTAATAACAATATTAAAACGCTTTCAATATTAAGAATAGTTTTTGTAAGTTTTGTAATTGGTTTTGTAATTAAAAAAAGTATAAGCGACTTATAATAAGCCGCTTATACGTAAAAGTCTATTTTATTCCGGTCAATACACCTTAATTTACTCACCGGTCTTCCCACATTTTGATACACCATTTCATTCTCTAATACTCCGATTTCAGTCAAAAACATTACATACTTTCGAATAGAAACTCTCGAAACCCCTACTAATTGCGCCATTTCATCAGTTGTAAATGCTTGTCCATTAAGCGATTCGATTTTCTGCCAAATTAGTTGCAACGTTTGCTTTGTTAACCCTTTTGGAAGCTCTTTAGTAACAAGAGCCTCTCTTTTGTCTTTTTGTAAAATTAGTGAATCTAGTTCCGATTGACTAATTTTTTGTTGTTCTTTCATGAAAGTAAATTTTTCTCGATACACCGTTAATGCTTCCTTAAAGCGTTCAAATGTAAATGGTTTAATTAAATAGTCTACAACTCCATATTGTAATGCTTTTTTAATACTTCCCATATCATGTACAGCTGAAATCATCATAATATCAATTTCTTTTTCTTGATTTCGAATATACATTAAAAGCTCAAATCCAGTCTCCTCAGGCATAAAAATATCAAGTAATATGAAGTCTACTCGTGACTTCTCTAACACTTCTATCGCTTCTTTAACTGAGTTAACTGCATGGACAAGTTCAAACCCTCCCACTTGCTCTAAATAGAGTGTATTTAACATCGCAACCATCGGATCATCTTCTACAATTAAAACTTTAATCATATTTGCTTCTCATCCCTACCTTTAGGTATTTCAATTGTTATCGTTGTTCCCTCTCCTAATAAGGAGGAAATGTCAATCTCCCCATTTATTCGCTGTATACTTTCTTTTACAAGATACAAACCATAACCGCGATTATCCCCTTTTGTGGAATAACCTTTTGTAAATAATGCATCCACTGCGTCTTCTTCTATACCTTTCCCCGTATCTTGCACTGTAATAGTTAATGCATTCTGATATTGTATCCCAACTTCAACTTGTTTCTTTTTGCAATGTATCACTGCCTCTAATGCATTATCTATTAAGTTCCCTACAATCGTAATAAGTTCATGAGTAATACTTTCATCATATATTTCCGGCAAGTAAGAATCTTCACTTATAATTAACTTTATATTTTTCTCCCTAGCATAGCTAAGTTTACCTAGTAAAAAACCAGCAAATACTGGACTTTTTATTCTTTTCATAACCCCACCAATTTCATATTGATGCTCTGATACCATGCCGCTTATATACTTTTGTAATTCTTCATATTGTTTCATATGTGTAAGCCCTAATACGACATGCATCTTATTCATAAACTCATGAGATTGTGCCCGTAATGCTTCCGCATATAGCCTAATACCAGTTAGTTCCTCGGCTAGTTTTCTAATCTCTGTTTTATCACGAAATGTTGCAATTGCGCCAACTATTTCTCCTTTTACATATAAAGGAACACGATTCGTCACAATCGTAATTCCATAAATATTTTGTTCTTCGTTTAATTGTACCTCTCCCGTTTGCAACACTTCTTTTATACGCGAATTTGGCATATACAACTCAACATCTTTACCAATAAAATCTTCTTCCAGTCCACTTTTTTTAAATAGCCGTTTCGCTTCATTATTAATTAATGTTACTCTCGCCTCTTTATCTACAGCAATAATGCCTTCTTTTACAGATTGTAACATCGTATTTCTTTCTTCAAGAATTTTCGCTATCCTGTGCGGCTCAAGACCGAATAAACTTTTCTTTATATGCCTAGCTAGCAATATTGCTCCTATAAGTCCGACTAATACTCCAACTCCGACACCGATATAAATAATATGTCTACTTTCCTTAACTCTCTCTTTTACATTATCTGCCGAGATACCAACGGCCACCGCGCCAAGTTGTTCACCTGTTTCAGAAAATATAGGTACAAACACTCGCATTGAAATACCTAAAGTTCCTTCTGCTAGCGATACATGTTCCTTTCCTTTCAATGCAGGCCCTTCATCTCCCCCAATAAAATGATGACCTATTTTTTGAGGATCTGGATGTGATTTTCTTATTCCATTCATGTCCATAACTACAATAAATTGAACACCTGTGTTTTTTAATATTCTATTTGTATACGTTTGAATTGCAGAAGTATCTGCTTTCCCAATCAAACCATCGATTACAATCGAATCATTCGCCACAATATGTGCAATTGTTTTCGCTTTCTCTGCCTGGCTATCCTCCGTTGTCCGCTCTACATTATGACTAATTAATATATCTGTAACAAGTAAAGAAAAAATTACAACTGTACAAACTAACAATGTAATCGTTTTCCATAAATTCCATAGTCTTTTTCTTTTTTTCATCCCGTTAATGACTCCCCTAATTACTGAATATAAAAATAAATAAGGTGATATTATTTTCACCTTACTTATTTGCTGTTATTATACTTTAAATTTACTAGTCATTGCTTGTAGTTCTTCGGCCATCTCAGCTAAGTTTTGCGAAGCCGAACTAATTTCTTTCATCGAATTTACTTGTTCTTCTGTTGAAGCTGCAACACTTTGCATACTAGCTGTATTTTCTTCTGCAGCCGCTGCAATTTCATCAATAGCGTTTGTCACTTCATTTGCATCTCCAGCGATTCTCTTCGTTGTTTCTACCATTTGATTAACTTGAGAAACAATATGAGTAGTAGAACTTAAAATTTCTGTAAAACTTACTTTCGTTTTTGTTACAACATCTAAGCCTTGTTGGACTTCCCCACTCACATTATCCATTGCCTTAACAGTATGTTCAATATCAGCCTTAATTTCTGCAATTAAATTTGCAATCTCTCCAGATGATTCTCCTGATTGCTCTGCTAATTTTCTAACTTCATCAGCTACAATAGCAAATCCTCTTCCCTGCTCACCTGCTCTTGCCGCCTCAATAGCCGCATTTAAAGCTAATAAGTTCGTCTGAGTAGCAATATTTTGAATTGCTTCAGAAATAGCTCCTACCTGCTTTGATTTCTCATCAAGAAGTTTAATAATAGCATCTGACTGGGATACCGACCTAGAAATAGACTGCATTTGTTTTGGCGGTTTGATATGAAACACCACCGATAATAAGTCCTGGTATAGTTAAAATAATAAAAAATGAAATGATTAATTTTTTCTTGATACTCATACATTTAACCCAGTTAAATATATTTTGCATAATAAACCTCCTTTGTGTAATGTGAATACTTGTGTAATTTTATACAAGTAACATACATAAAACAATATATAACGATAAAATGTAATCCTTTCGTCAATTATGCATTTTTACATATTCACTGCTTCTAGGTATTTTAATGATAAAAATAAAAGAACTTTAGCATTATATATGGCTAAAGTTCTCTTGTTTCTTAACAACTTTTATTCAAAAAAACACATCCTACAAAATTCCTCTTATAATTCCTTAAATCTCTATCCTTCACCTTATAACTATATTGTTAAAACTCTCCGTCCTAATTTATTTAGAGCTCTTTATATAACTAATTGCCTGACTCCCCATCTGTACCCACGCCTTTTCAAAATCTTCTCTCGATACACTGATATTCGGGCTTTCATTAAGTGGATCTTGAATATATACAGACTCCTTATCATATCCAACAAGAACAACACAATGTTCATTATAAGTAATGGAAACATCTCCACCATTTGTTTCCCATATAGTGAATTCATCCTCATCTAGTGGGGCATATGTTGCATTTGTAATCATGACTACCGGTTGTCCTGATTTTACACTCTTATAAATTTCTTCTATACTTTTTCCTGTTAAATCTATAGCTTCATTCGGTAAATATTTTTTTGCTAATTGAAAAAGCGGTCCATGATATACACCGTATCCCGATTCAGAAAACGTATAAATGTTCCCCACAAATCCTTCATTCGGATTTCCTCTTACACCATCGTCTAAAAAATCTACCTTTTTGATGTCACTCGCTAATTTCATCTTATCTATAGAAACACCCGCATATTGTAACATCATCGCTAAACTTGTTACTTCGCAGCCTCTATCTAACTCTGGTAACTGCTGAATTAAAGGCACATTTGATAACATGACTTTTTCATTGTTATTACTAAACTCTATTCGTTTTTGACTTTGTATACTTGAAAATAGTAACCCCTTTACTTTCTCCACATACTTTGTAATTCCATTTGTATATGCACCCCATATCCCTATACAAAATACGGCCATACATATATACCACTTCCATTTTCGTATCACCCTCACGCCCTTTTAATTCGTTAAATACGAATAAAACGCATCAGCATCTGTTTGAACCATAGGAACAAACTTAAGCTCTTTTCCCTTTTCAGGTTGTTCAAGATTTATCTTCTCCGCTAAATCTTGAATATTCAAATTCGCTCTATCCATACCCAGCTCATCTGCTATTTCTATTACCTTTTGCTCATTTATTTCTCTTAATACTTGATATATATCTTTGCCATATAAATCAATATGATATTTTTTTGCTTCTTCCTGTACTTTTTGTTCGTACACTTCTTGTGCTAACTCTTCCATCTCTTTTCCTTGTTGAGCAATACCTAGCTTTTCTGCCTCTTCTTTAACTTTCGTGCCGTAGATTTCTTCCGCAATGTCTTCTATTTCTTTTCCTTCAGTTGAAACACCAAGCTTTTCTGCTTCATTATTAATTTTAATCTTATTAATTTGATCAATTAAACTTACAATCGACGTATTCTCTATAGATATTCCTAATTTTAACGCTTCTTGCCTCACTTTTGTTTCATAAATTTCTTCTGAAAGAATTCCAACATCTTTTCCTTCTACCGAGATACCTAATTTTTCTGCTTCTCTTCCTACTTCCGTTTCATGAATTTCCTTTTCTAACGTAATTTGTTCTTTCCCATCCGTTTCAATGCCTAACTTTTCTGCTTTTTCTTCTGTATGCATTGCATGTATTTTCCCATCATTTAATTGTTCTTTACTACGCTGCGTGTAATCTGTCTTTCCTTTTTTCATTCCAGAAGGAGAGGCACCCCCTAATATACTTAAACTCATTACTCCAATAGTGAATACCGTCATCATTTTCTTTTTCAAGACTTCTTCCTCCCTCTCACGCTTTCTTTTCCCAGCTTTCCCATAATTTTTTTTATACTATACATAAACTTCATCTCTGTTAGAAATAACCTTATGATTTATCCAGTTCATTCAAAAAAACTTACAACTTTTCTTTCCATCACAAGTTTCCATTATGTAATACATGATACAAGTTGTTTCTTAACTTTCCCTTAAAAAAAAGACGACCTTGTAAAAACAAGATCGTCTTCTCACTTATATTCTTTGGTTTTTAGGGAAAATCACTTCAAAACAAGTTCCTTCTCCCCATTTGCTCTCTACCGATATTTTTCCATAATGCTTTTCTACAATCCAATTAGCGATTGAAAGACCTAACCCCGCTCCTTCTGATGGACTTCTTGCTTTATCTCCTTGATAAAAACGATCAAATAACTTTGGAATATCCACTTCTTTAACTCCTATCCCGTTATCCTTCACTTGTATGCGAATCGAACTACTCGTTTGCATACAAGTAATTTGAATATGTCCACCTTCATTCGTATACTTCATTGCATTATCTAGCAATATGACCATCAATTGATGAATTCTCTCTCTATCGCCAATAAACGATATGTCACGTTCTACTTTTAATATCATCTCTTTTTCTTGATAAGAAGCAATCTCTTTATATGGATCTACTATTTCTTCTAACAATTTATCCACTTCAAATGTTTTCTTATCCATCTCGATTTGATTAGAATCCGAACGTGCTAACAATAATAAATTGTTAACTAGTTTTGATAGCCGTCTACATTCCTTTGAAATTGTAGAAATATCCATCGCCTTTTCTTCTATCGTCGCAGATGGTGACTGGAATAATACATCTGTTTTTGATTGAATAACCGCAAGTGGTGTTCTTAATTCATGCGATGCGTCCGAAACGAACTGCTGCTGTTTCTCCCATGAATTTTGAATCGGTATGAGTGCTCTACCCGCTAGGAAAAAGCCGATTCCTATTGCACATAGACTTCCTATGCTGCAACCTATAACGAGAATTAAAAATAAAGTATTTATCATTTCTTTTTCGGCTGTTGTATCGCGTACGATTTGCACAATTTGTCCGTCATCCTGAAACGCTAATGTTCTGAAATAATGCCCCTTTACTTCTATATCCTGAAGAACTCCTAATTTCTTTGGCGCAAAAGCTGGAATATTCTCTGTAAAAATAGAGAAAAATCTAGGGTTTTTCTCATCCATTGAGATTGTATTTCCCTTCCAGAACAACTTCATGACTCTTGGATCCCCAATTTGAATATTTTTCATGCCTCCCTTTGGAGGATTCTTAGATTTAACCCCATCTTTATATTCAATTATTTTTTCAAATGATTTATCTACTGCACCATAAATTCGATTATATGTGTATAAATAAATTATACTGCCTAATACCCCAATTAATACGATAAAAACTAATGAATTTACTATAGTCAAACGAATGCGTGTTTTTTGAAACATACTTCCCTTTTTCATTGTTCTTTTAATATATATCCAATACCACGAACAGTTTGAATATCTTTCTGATAACCGAATGGTTCTAATTTTTTACGTAAATGATGAACATACACTTCTACTATGGCTACTGTTGTATCCGAATCAAATCCCCAAACACGATCGAAAATTTGTTCACGCATTAAAATCTTCCCGCTATTTTGAATGAGGTACTCTAGTAGCTCGTATTGTTTTAATGTCAGCTTAATACCTTGTCCATCTACTTGAATGTCTTTATCTTTTCCGAACAATTCAATTCCTTTATAGCGAATGGTCTGCTGTGTTGTTAAACTACCACTTCTGCGTAGTAATGCACGAATTCTCGCTTTTAATTCAGGGGCCTGAAACGGTTTAACAATATAATCATCTCCACCAAAGTCCAACCCTTTCACTCGATCTTCTAAAGAATCCCTCGCTGTCAAAAACAGGACTGGTGTTTCAATCTTTTCATCACGTATTTTTTGAATCACTTCAAAACCGTCCATTTCTGGCATCATCACATCAAGCAAAATGGCATCATATATATTCTGTAAAGCTAGAAATAATCCATCTTCTCCATTCAATGCTGTATCTACTTCAAATTCATCGCGTAAAATTTGTACGATAGACTCTAATAACGAGGCATTATCTTCTACTACAAGTAAGCGCATATTCTCACCTTCCACAATCTATTTCAACTCTCTTTATTATTGCATCTCTTCTCTTCATAACGAAATAATGTAATCATATTATGTAATTTCATTTTCAACTATTTCCTTCTAAAGTTTTGCTCGATATAAAATTTTGAACCTTTATTATAAAGGCTCTTTCTTAAATTTTGCTTAATAAAAAATTGAAAGAAATAAGATTCCTCTTATCTCTTTCAATTTTTTACTACATATACCTTTTTACTTGGCAACTCCAAACAATTTAACTGACCACCATACACAGCCCCGCCATCAATTCCAATAATACGATTACTACCAAAATACACTCCGCAATTCTCACTACCATGAAGCGTTTTTGTTTCCGTATGGCCAAATACAACAACCTTTTCGCCGCTATATCCATTATGAAATTCATTACGGATCCACATTAATGTATATGGTTCAGATTCAGAAACTCGGTTCATCGGCTCAACACCAGCATGTACAAAGATATACTCTTCTGTTTCAATGTAATGATCTAATTCTTGAATAAACGTTACATGTTCCTCTAATATATGAGATTGTAAAATCGGTTTTTGGAAGTTTTCCTCATTAACCGCAATGTCTTCTTCTACAAATCCATAGCTATATAACGTTTTATCTCCACCATTCCTTTTTACCCAATGGTTCCATGAACGTTCCTCATCAGTCGTTAACGCCTTGATCATCATATCTTCATGATTGCCCTTTAGAACGAGGGCTCCCTCTTCTGTTAACTCTTTTACCTTTTCAATTACTGCACGCGCATTTGGACCACGATCTACATAATCCCCTAATAAAATCAATTGATCCTGTCTTGCATCGTATTGAGCTTCTTCCAATAACTGTTCGAACTTTTCTATTTCTCCATGAATATCACTAATAACAAGTATTCTCTTCATTTCTTCTCCTTCTTTCTAAACCATTCTCTTTCTAATTATAGATTAAAATGAAGGAAATTTCTGAATACTAATCCGAAATAGTATTTATTACAAATAAAACTATTATCCTTACGACACTGTAAGTCTCTTGTCATCCAATTCGATAGTTGCAATCACTATATTTCTTTATACTAAAAGTAAGAAATGAAACAAAAAACAAGGAGAGATGAGATATGAAAAAAGTGATGGAAGTTGTAGTAGCAGTGGCAGAGGTTTTCGTAAATGGTAAACAAGTTGCAATGGAGTTAAACAAATAATGAAAAGGACAATATTCTTTCTAGACCCTTTACTCATATAAAATAGATAAGAATTCATCATTTCTTTGATCCCTTATCTCCTTATAAAGAAAGCCGTATCCCTCATAAGGATACGGCTTTCTCTTATTTTTGATTCGTACGAGCTGAAATACTAATTGCTCTATCTGTTGTTTTTGCAGCTTCATCTAACGCTTCTTTACTATTTTTCCCGTCATACATTGCTTCTAATGCTTTTACGACTGCATCTCTTGATTCTGGGAATACACTAATTAATGCACCTTGAGTTGCTGGAGATTGCTTCGTTGCTTGTAATTGCTCTACCGTTACTTTTAACTGCGGATACTTTTCATACTGCTCTTTTACTAACGGCTCATTATATGCATCTGGATTAATTGAGAAATATCCTGTTGCAGTATGCCATTTTGCTTGTACATCTGGCTTCGTTAAATATTTCATAAAGTCCCAAGCACCTTGCTGCGTTTCTTCTGAAACCATATTCGTCATCCATAATGATGCACCGCCAATAACAACACCATTTTGTTTCGAATCTTCTGGATACGGAATATACGAAACGCCTACATTAAACTTAGATGCATCAATTAAATCACGAACACCAGCTGAAGAATCTAAATACATAGCAACTTGTCCAGACTGAAACGCAGCACGAATATCATCCCAACTTGCTCCATACTTTCCAAGTGCACCAGCTTTATTTAGTTCATCTAACATTCCAAATACTTTCTGTCCTTCTTTACCGTTAAATACCGCTTTCTTTGCAGCATCTTTACGGCCGTTTTCGTTGTCTACATATAAAGCACCTTGTGTCGCTAACAATTCTTCAAAGAACCAACCATAATTCAGCATTGAAAATCCATACTGTTTTACATTTCCACCTTCTTTAATCGTTAACTTTTTCGCCGCTTCTTTTAATTCTGCATATGTTTTCGGAGCTTTCTCTGGATCTAATCCAGCCTTTGCGAAAGCATCTTTATTATAAATTAATACTGGTGTAGATGAATTAAACGGCATAGAATACATTTTTTCATCAACTGAATAATAGTTCGTAATTGCTTTTTCTAATTTTGATGTATCGTACTTATCTTTTTTAATCCAGCTATCGATAGGCGTAATCTTTTTGCTATCAATCATATACTTCGTTGTAATTTCACTCGATTGAACAAGAGCTGGCGCTTCTTTCGTTGCAGACATCGTTTTAAATTTCGTTAAAGACTCTTCGTATGTTCCTTGGAACTCTGCCTTTATCTCGTATTTATTCTGCGACTTATTATAGTCTGCAACAAGCCCATCTAGTACACCTTGTGTTTTTCCACCCATTGCATGCCAGAAACGGATTACAGTTTTATCACCATTCTTTTCAACAGGAGCTACTTTTGCCTGTGCTTCAGGTTTCCCCTCTGTTTTACTATTTGAACAAGCTGCGCCGGTTAATGCCATTGTGGCTGCCATTAAAAGAGCAGCACTTTTTTTCAATAAACTCATCTCAATCCCACCTTTTCCTATGTATGCTTATTTAATTGCACCTTTTGTTAATCCTTTTTGTAATTGCTTTTGCCCTAAAAATAATAAAATCAATGTTGGAATGACGATAACCGTAACACCGGCCATTACACTGCCCCAATCAGTTGCAACTTCTTGAGATTGAAGCTGCTTTACACCAATTTGAACCGTTCTTACTTTTTCATCAGTGGTTACTAAAAGCGGCCACAAATACATATTCCACGTTGTTAAAAAGCTATATACTCCAAGAGTAATAAAACTCGTTTTACAATACGGCATTACTACGCTGAATAAAAACCTTACATTTCCAATACCTTCAATAAAAGCAGCTTCTTTCAGTTCATTCGGAAGCGTCATAAAATGTTGACGTAGTAAGAAAATACCGAAAGCTGTTGCAAAAAACGGCACCGTCATCCCAGCAAAACTATTAATCCATCCGAAGTTTTGAATCGTTAAAAAGTTCGGTACCATCGTTGCTTCCCACGGAATAAGCATTGTTGAAATAAACAAGAAGAAAATTAAGTTTCTACCTTTAAACTGAAGAAAAACAAAAGCATAAGCTGCTAAACTGGATACGATAAGTTGTCCAAGCATAACAACTGTCGATACAATTAAACTGTTATATAAGTATGTAAAAAGAGGTACTTTTTGAAAAATATTAATGAAATTATCAAAAGTAAATTGAGTTGGAAATAACCTTCTCATTTGAATATCGTCTGGTGTCATAAAGCTTATTAAAAACGCATACAGTACAGGAAAAAACACCATTACTGCACTAATAATGAGCAGCATGTATAATAGGAAATTTTGTTTCCACTGTTTAACGATCATTTATAATGCACCTTTCTCTCAGCAAACTTAAATTGAAGTAATGTAGCAATGAAAATGAAAATAAATAATACCATAGCTTGTGCACTTGCTGTTCCAAATTGATGATTCACAAATGCCTCTTTATAAATTGAATACACAATTAAATTCGTTGCATCATTCGGTCCACCGTGCGTTAAAATATCAATTTGTCCAAAGCTTTGGAACGCACTAATTAACGTTACTGTCACGATAAAGAATAAAGTTGGTGATAGCATCGGTAATGTGACGCGGCGAAGCTTATATAAATAACTAGCACCATCTATAGATGCACTCTCATATAAAGACGTATCAATATTTTGTAAACCACCTAATATAACTAAAAATGCAAATCCTGTATTCACCCAAACCGTTGTAACCGATACAGAAAACAGTGCCCATTCTGGACTCGTTAACCATGCGATTGCAGGAAGATTCATAGAGGCTAATATATTATTAAATAACCCTACACTTGGATGAAATAAAAATAGCCAAATCACTGCACTAGCAGCTACTGATATTCCCATCGTTGAAGAAAACAGTACTCGGAATAACCCGATCCCTCCTACTTTTTCATTTGCAATTAATGCAAGAAATAAGGCGAATACAATGCTAGTAGGCACTGTATATAAAACAAATAATAAAGTTGACTTTATACTTTTGTAGAAAGCAGGATCCGAAAATAAATATTGATAATTTTCTAAGCCAACGAAAAGATTAGCTTCTCCGTGTATATCTGTTAAATAAAAGCTATAGTAGATCGTCCTAAACAATGGATAGAAAAGAAAAATTGAAAATAACAAAATAGATGGCGCCAAAAACAATAATCCAATTCTTAAATCTTTCGTTCTGCCCCATAAACTCTTCTTTTTTGACACTGTTGTTTGAACTGGTAACTTACCTACTTCAATCATTATTTCGCCACCACTTTCAACTCTTCTTCAGCTACCACTTTTAATCTTTCATTCGTATTTTGGTGAAAGAAGCATAGTTTTTCTTGCGAGAATAATAATTTTACTTTGTCACCTTTGTTCAGGAGTAACTGTCCGATGACTTTCGCACTCCAAGTTGTTCCGTTTATCGCAAAGTTTAATATAGATTCATTCCCTAATACTTCTACAGATTGCAGCGTAACTTCTTGTCCTTCCTCAGACAATGCAATATGCTCAGGACGCATGCCGATTCGAATTATTCCTTCTGGTAATTGCTTTAACTGTCCAATAGATAATGGAATTTGCAATTGCCCTATATGTAATATGCCTTTTTCTTTATCCACTTCCCCATCATTTATATTCATAGAAGGAGAACCTATAAAACTTGCAACAAATTCGTTTGCTGGTTCGTTATATATATCAAGCGGTGTTCCAACTTGTTGTATAGTTCCTTTATTTAAAACCATAATACGATCTCCCATAGTCATTGCTTCTATTTGATCGTGAGTAACGTAAATCATCGTAATTCCTAATCGTTGCTGAATTTCTCTAATTTCAATCCTCATCTGTGCACGTAATTTCGCATCTAAATTCGAAAGTGGTTCATCCATTAAACAAATCGGTGCTTGACTGACGATGGCCCTAGCAAGTGCAACACGCTGTCTTTGCCCACCTGATAGTTGCCCAGGCTTCATTTTGACATATTCCTTCAACCCTACCATCTCAACAGCTTCCATCAATCGTTTTTGTCGTTCTTCTTTCTGTACTTTTCTTACCTTAAGTCCAAATAAAATATTTTCTTCTACAGATAAATGTGGGTATAACGCATAATTTTGAAATACCATTGATAGATTACGGTCTTTCGGCTCTAAATCATTTGCAACATGTTCATTAATAATTAAATCTCCCGAAGAAATTTCTTCTAAACCAGCCAGCATTCGTAATAATGTACTTTTTCCACATCCCGAAGGTCCAACTAAAACAAAAAATTCTCCTCTTTTAATATGAACTGATACGTCTTTAACTGCTGTCTCTTCCGCATTTTTATATACCTTTGAAACATTTTTCAATTCAATCACAAGGTTGCACTCCTTTTTTCTTCTTGTATCCACACTTCATAATGACTCGTTGAAATTGCACTTGCTCCTGCACGAATTGCGATTTCTGCATCCTCTCGCGTTTGAATCAGCCCACCTGCAATAATAGGGAATTTTATTTCCTCCGCTAGCTGTTTAATAATAGAAGGCATAATGCCAGGCATAATCTCTACTGCATTCGGTTTAGTCGTTTTACAATTTTCAATTGATTTTGTAAGAGATAAAGTATCAACAATAAAAATGCGTTGAATCGTTTTCAATCCAATTTTATTGGCATTTCGAATTGTCGATCCCTTTGTCGAAATAATACCTTGTGCTCCGATAACATCTTGAATATATAAAAGTGCTTCCTCTGTGTTCGTATTTAAGCCTTGTATAAAATCACAATGAAGAAATACATCGTGTCCATGTTTCTGTAGTTCATATACACGCTCTGGTAACTCCAGCATTGAACCAGTCATAAGAAAAACTGTTTTCGGTAATTTTTTGTATGTTTTGTCCCCTTTCCAATCCTTTATCATCGCAATATAAGGTTCTTTAAACATTTATTCCACCTAGCTTTTCTATTTTTATCCAAACTAAAAACACCTACTTACATAGAACACCTTTCTCCTTATTTGAACTCTAGGGAATAGAGCACACTTAAGAAAGCGGCACGTTATATGTAAGCGGGTGTTCTCAAATGTTCTCTACCCTAGTTATTTTGTTACCTTTACTATATTACGCATTTATTAAGTCAGTTTTGATAAATTGTTAATTAGATGTTAATCGAATGTTAATATTCACCATATTACTTTTACAATAATCTAGATATACGAATAAACTCCAACAGCAAACAACTGTGTTTAAAATTTAAGTGATATGCAAATTCATTCCATAATTAATCAATTCTAGTTTTCTTGCCACTGCTTGCGAAGCAAAGTTATCCCAAGAAGTACTATAAAGCGGAATGCGCTTTTCCTCTTGTATTGATAGTGCCCAGGCTGTAACGACATCAGCACCATATCCATTCCCTTGAAACTCCACTAAAGTTTCCACACTTGCCTCAGCAGCTACGGGCGTACTTCTGGCACTGCAACATATAGAAACTACCTTTTCATTTTTTACAATTGCAAAATAAGGTTGCCTCCATTCCATCTGTTCTATTAGATTAGAAAAATTTTCTCGCAAAAGCTCTTTATTCTTCTCTGTTATTTGTATTGTTCTAGTTGGCTTATGTAAATTATTAGGGAACATGAAAGCAGGACCCACCCAAATATTCTCCACCGTTCTCTCTTCATTTAATACTTTAATGATCTTTGCTATCTCAATGTGATTTGAGCATTCTCGAATTAATTTCTCAATCTTACTTATCATTTCACCATGCAGTTTATAATGATACCTCGTTATATTCCCTTCACGAGTTCTGCTAAGAAAAAAACGTGGTGCTTTCAGATTTCCATTTTCATTTACACACTTTATTCTTCCTACTTGATTATGAACAAATAAAACTTCTGCCTGAATTGCTATTAACTCAAGTTCTGAAAATCGCATTTATACCCTCCTTAATTACTATTTGTAGCCTTCTCGATATAGCATCCATCCATTTTTTCAAAACAAAAATCCCATTTAAATACACATTACTGAATCCATCATACTAAAATGACTTCTTCATTCTGTCTATCTAAATGGGATTATTTCGTGCTTTTTATTTCTTCAGCTTGTTATTCCGCCAGTTGTGGTTGCGGCTGTACTACTTCATTCGCTCCAGCTATCCTCAACATATTCGCAATATCTTTAAAACCTCTTTTTTCAGCATATTGCAGCGGCGTAATATTTTCCTTATTGGCCATATTTACATCTGCCCCGTGGTCAATAAGCATTTGTATTACTTTCTTATGACTTTCACTACCATTTCCTAATACAATTGCTTCTAATAAAGCTGTTCCACCACGTTCATTCTTATAATTCACATCAATATCTGTATGCTCTAATAATTCTTTAACAACCTCTACATGGCCACGCTCAGATGCAGAAATAAGTGCTGTTCCACCTGACTTAGTCGTTTCCTTCGTATTAACTCCTGCATTAATTAATACTTTTACAATATCCGTATATCCTTCTCTACTTGCATAAAGAAATGGATTGCTTTGTTTTTCGTCTTGAATTTCAATATCAGCACCCGCATCAATTAATGCTTTAACTGTCTCTACATGATTTTGATACGTCGCTGCAAGGACAGGCGTTTCTCCGTTGTCACCTTCTACATTGATATTCGCTCCATCTTGGATCAGCTTCATAGCCGTTTCTGTGTCTCCAAGCGTCGCAGAAAGTAGCAACTGTTTGTCCATTAAATTTATACTTTTTTCTTCTTTAGATTCTTCCTGTTCTTTATGCTTCTCTTTTTTCTTTTCGTTTTTCACATGAACCGGTTTTGATTCTGGCTCTTCTTGCTTATCGCAAGCCACTACCGTCATTAAAAGTCCTAATAACATACATAATAAAATTTTTTGTTTTCTCACAACTACAGCTCCTATGAAAGATAATGTTTTCTTAACCATTCCTCCATCACATACAATAACTTTTCTTGAGTACATTTATCCATAAGCCCTTTAGATTCCTTCTTTAATCGGATTATCTTAAACTTATACTATGTTTCTCAACCTATTGGAATGATACGCCTGATGGCCTCATCATTAACATTATGAAGCAATTAGTTTAGCACGTTTTTACCGCATTTGTATACATTTCTAAAAAGTACATAAATGATTGCTTTAGGTTACTATATTCCATTGTAACCGTTCTTCTAAAATTTTTACACCTTTTCTATATTTGCACCTGAGTAATAATAGAAAAAGACAACTATATAGTTGTCTTTTTCTATTATTAATGATGCCCACCGTGATTCCCTTTTTTCGATTTTCCCATCATCTCTTTATTCATTTCCCATTTATGCTCTGATAACTCTCTATACGAAAGAACTTTCCCCTTATAGTTAGATACAAAACTCTCTGCATCTTTTTTATTTTTAAATGAAATGACATTATAAGCCATCGGTGTCGTTATTGTTTTATCATATACGTAAGTAGCATCTTCCAACGAAACCCAATCTTTCGAATCATAATCTCGAACAAATTTTTCTTTCGTCTTTTCACCTGAATTGATCTCCATCCATTTATACATGCAACCAATATCATCAAACTTTAATGCTTTTCCATTTTCTAAAATAATTTCGGTTGCGAATTGATTATCGATTACCCCAATTTGGCAAATGTCACACTTATCATTTTTCTCATTAATCGCAACAGCTGTTAGTTCTTTTTTCCCACATCCTACTATCGTAAATATGAAACATAAACATATAGCAAGTACGACATATTTTACTTTCATCAATATTCCTCCCTAGAAACCGTATACTCCACGAAAAGAATACCAAAAGGTTGTGTGAGATTTGTGAAAAAACAATGTTCTTTTTGTAATATATGGAACAAAAAAGAGATGTGCAGTTACTTCTACACATCTCTCATCATTCACAACCAGTAATTAACAAATCATCTTCTAACTTAACTAATAATGTATCCGTATCAATTTCCTGTCCAACTTCTACATTTACTAATCTTATATTTCCACTGATCCCTACCCCGATTTTCTCAAGCTCACCATCGTACTTTCGAATCATCATTAATTTTTCCCATTCATATACGTAAGAGGATTCATTAATAAAAATCTCCTCTACTTTGCCTTTACATGAACTATAAATTTCTTCTATTCTTGTTTCCATTCAAAATCTACTCCCTACTTCACGCTTCGCTATTTCCATCTTATTCTATCATTCTTGCATACAGGCATTTATCTTTTTAAAAATTCAAAATTACCCTGTGAACAAAATGATCAAAATAAAGATTATGCTTCTAATGATGTTATTTTTCAAATTATTTACCATTCCAATTGAACCTTTTATTATAAACAAAAAACCTTTTATCTGAATTTTTATTTTATTTTGAAAGCGTAATCATTTTTTGAGGGGGAGATTACATGGTAGCATTACTCGGATTTACAATGGTATTTGTCTTTATGTTTTTGATTATGACGAAACGTATGTCTGCACTAGTAGCATTAATATTAGTTCCAATTATTTTCGCATTAATTGGTGGCTTTTATGCCAATATGGGCCCGATGATGTTAGAAGGAATTCAAAAGCTAGCACCTACTGGTATTATGCTTATGTTCGCCATTTTATATTTCGGAATTATGATTGATAGCGGTTTATTTGATCCTGTTATTAGTAAAATTTTAAAATTTGTAAAAGGTGATCCTTTAAAAATTGTTGTTGGTACAGCTATTCTTACTATTATCGTTTCATTAGATGGGGACGGAACAACAACATATATGATTACAGTTTCCGCAATGTATCCACTATATAAACGTCTTGGAATGAATCCACTTATATTAGCTGGGGTTGTTATGTTAGGAGCAGGTGTTACAAATCTTACACCTTGGGGTGGACCAACTGCTCGGGTTATGAGTGCTCTTGGACTTGATGCATCAGAGCTCTTCACACCACTTATACCAGGAATGATTGCTGGTGCAATTTGGGTAGTTTTCGTTGCCTATTATCTTGGAAAAAAAGAAAGAAAGCGTTTAGGAATTATGGATGTACAATATTTAAAACAAATGCAAACAATGGATGAGCAAGCTGCGACAGTTGAAGCTGCCGTGCATAAACGCCCTAAACTTCTATGGATTAACTTTTTATTGACCGCTACATTACTTGTCTGTCTCATACTAGAAGTTATGCCGCTACCTGTTCTATTTACAGTCGCTTTTGCTATTGCTGTTATGATTAACTATCCTAACTTAGAACAGCAAAAAGAGCGTATTGCGTCTCACGCTGGAAACGTATTAGCGGTTGTTTCTCTCGTCTTTGCTGCTGGAATTTTCACAGGTATTCTATCTGGAACAAAAATGGTAGATGCAATGGCTCAAAGTGTCGTTACTCTTATACCAGATGCACTTGGCCCCCAACTTCCAATTATTACAGCTTTACTAAGTATGCCGTTCACATTTTTCATGTCTAATGATGCCTTTTACTTCGGTGTATTACCTATTTTAACGAAAGCTGCTGCCGCTTACGGAATTAGTGCAGCAGAAATGGGACGTGCTTCGTTACTCGGTCAACCTGTTCACTTACTGAGTCCCCTCGTTGCTTCCACTTATTTATTAGTCGGAATGGCCAAGGTTGATTTTGGTGAACACCAACGATTCACTTTACTTTGGGCTGTTGGAACGACAATGGTTATGTTGATTACTGGAATTGTAATTGGAATTATTCCAATATAAGATGAAACTAGAAAAAACAGTAGAGGAAATGTAATAATCCTCTACTGTTTTTATTGTTGTAAAAATCCCCTATGAAGAAACGCGGAAATACCTTCTTTCTGGCCTTCCCACACTTCCATATATAAGCTCCGCATGCACTTTCTTTCCAGAGATCAAATACTCTAAATAGCGCCTAGCAGTTGATCGGCTTACACCTACCATTGAACTTAGTATCTCTGCAGTAATTCCCTCTTCATTAATAGTTAGCATATGCTTTTTTATTTTTGCTAACGTTAAAGGATCGATTCCTTTTGGCGCATATTCTATTGGATTGGCCTGCACCCCTCTTTGGGACCATAGATGTTCAATCTGTTCTGAAGATAATTGAGCATTTTTCTTTAACTTCGTAATCTTCTTTTGATAACCTTCTAAACTTGTTTTAAACCGATCAAATGTAAGTGGCTTTACGATATAATCTGTTACCCCGCCTCGTAAAGCATGCCACACTACATCCGTCTCTGATGCGGCTGTAATCATAATAATATCTGTATCATGCAAATTATGCCTAATATATGTGACGAGTTCGGCCCCTTGCATGTCAGGTAAATATACATCTAGTAAAACGAGTTGTGGCTTTACAAACTCTAGCCATTCTTTCGCCTGTTCCCCAGTCGTTGCTGTTCCAATTACTTTAAACCCCTCAATTTTTTCAGTAAAACGACGATGAATTTCCGCAATCCGAATATCATCTTCTACAATCAATACTTCAATCCCCTCATTCATTACAATTCGCCTCTCTCTTTCGGTAATGCAATGATAAATAAAGCACCACCTAAATCCCCTTTTTCAATCGCAATACTTCCATTTAAATCTTCCACTAACTCTTTCACTTTCGCTAATCCATATCCACGTTTTTCGCCCGCCTTCGTCGAAAAACCTTTATAGAATATGCTTGTAATTATTTCATCATGAACACCTTGTCCTGAATCTTCCACTTCAATTAATATTTCTTCGCCAATGTCTGTTACAAACATTCTTACTTTCTTATTATGCTCGTGATTTCTTTCAATTGTTTCAAATGCATTCGTAATCAAATTCCCTAAAATAGAAACAACGTAATTACTCTCAATATGCGGACTTAACTCTTCTAAACCACTTTCCCGATCTAACATAAAATCAATCTTCAACTCTCGCGCCCTATTATAAAATCCAATTAAAATCCCACCTAACCATGGATTTTGAATTCGTTTCATAATAAATTGAACGAACTCTTGATATACTGCCGTTTCCTTATGAATAAGCTCTAAAGCATCTTCATAAGACTCTAATTGAATAAGACCTGAAAGCGTATACAATAAATTGTTATATTCGTGTGTTTGCGCCCGTAATGCCTCTGTATATTGCCGTGTTTGAGATAATTCCGCTGTTAATTGATCTATCTCAGATTTCAAGCGCAAGCTGGATACTACACCAGTTACTTTATGATTAACTTTAATAGGTAGACGATTAGCAATAACATCCTGCCCCTTTATATTTAATTGGCGATCAAATTGTTCTTCTCCGGTTTGAAGTACATCCAGTATCGATGAATTAGGAATAACATCTAAAATAAATTTCCCTATTATATTTTGTTGTTTATCTAAAGAAAGGATATCGTATGCCGCTTGATTTACTAAACTAACCATACCATTTTTATCGATTACTACAATTCCTTCACGTACAGATTGAATAACTGTACTATGCTCCTCGTATAAAGATGAAATTTCTTCTGGCTCCATTCCAAACATCATCCGCTTAATACTTTTAGCTAAATATACAGAGCCAATTATCCCAATTAACAGACCTGTTATTGTAATCCAAAACACACGCTTTCCATACACTTCTATCGCTCCATGAATATCATCCATGGAAAAACCAACAGATACTACACCAATAATTTCATTATCCTGATTACGAATTGGGACTTTTCCACGTAATGAAGGCCCTAATGATCCCGTTGCTTTCGAAACGTAAGATTTCCCTTCTAATAGAACCCCTTTGTTATCTCCGCCCACCATAGCTTCTCCTATTTTATCTCGCTTAGGATGTGCATAACGAATACCATCTTTATTTCCAACTACAATAAAGTCAGCATCTGTTTCGATTCGAATTTTTTCTGCAATTGGCTGAATAATAGAAGCTGGATTTTCTTTTTGAAAAGCTTCCTGGATTTCCGGTATAGCAGCAACTGTTTTCGCAACATGCAACGCTCTTTTTCCGATTTGGTCTTCTACCGTTTCAGATAATATGTAGTAAAATAAATAACTCGTTAACAGAAGCACAGCAAGAATAAGTGTACTAATAGTTAATGTAATTCTCGGTTGTAGTTTCAATTTCTTCAATTTCAAAATCATTCCCCTAACATGGCTAAAGATAGAATTTAAAGAAAATACAGTCTTTTTAATTATCACCTTTTATCATAACACGGTTACTATATATTTCTTTATCTTTATCTTCATAAAGTGAAACTTTAATCAGTGGGGGTTTTGTTCATCCCCCACTGATTATTAGCCTTCACCAATCGGGCATCTACGGGCCGCCCGACTCCCACCTAACTTCTTTGCTCCAGCCGAATTATGAGGTGGGAGTTTTACTGCCCACAAATAGCGGGATAAAAAAAGAAACGAAGTAAAATTACTACCTCGTTTCTTAATGCTTGTTATTACACTTTAAATTTACCAATCATCTCTTGTAATTCTTCAGCCATTCGCGATAAGTGAACTGCTGCTGAATTTATTTCTTCTACTGAAGCTACTTGTTCTTCAGAGGAGCCAGCAATATTTTGAACGCTTGCTGCATTTTCTTCAATCGTTGCTGCAATTTCATTAATAGATGCACTTACTTGTTTTGTATCTATCGTCATTCGCTTCGCTACATCTACCATACTATCAATTTGTACAACTGTATCATTTGTAGATTTCAATATTTCTACAAAGCTTTGCTTCGCCTCATTTGCAACTACAAGCCCTGATTGTACCTCTGTCCCAACTTGATTCATAGAACTTACAGTTTCTTTTATATCAAATTGTATCTCTTTCACTAACTTTCCAATTTCCGTAGAAGACTGTCCCGATTGTTCCGCTAGTTTACGTACTTCATCTGCTACAATTGCAAAACCTCTTCCTTGCTCTCCAGCTCTTGCAGCCTCAATTGCAGCATTTAATGCTAATAAGTTTGTCTGCTGTGCAATATGTTGAATCACTTCTAGAATAGCTCCAATTTGCTTCGACTTATCATCTAATAAAGAAATGACTTCGTCTGACTGTGACACAGACTCATGAATTAATTGCATTTGATTCACAGTTTGTTCAACTAACTTTCCACCATCTTCAGCTTTTTGCTTCGTATACATAGATGCTGTGGACACTAATGAAGAGCTATCCGCAACACGCTGAATTCCTTCTGTAACTTCTTCTAACAAAGTCGCTCCTTCTTCAACTTCCCGCGTTTGTATTTCTGCCCCACTCGATACTTGTTCCATCGCCCTTGTAATTTGTTCCGTCGCTTCACTTGCTTGCTTCATACTAGCTGTTAATTCTTCCGAAGAAGCTGCTACATGACCAGCTGAAGTATTAATATTTGAAATTACATCATGTAATGATGCCGCCATCTCATTAAAGCTTTCACCTAACTGACCAATTTCATCTCTTGAACGAACAGTAATTGACTCCGTTAAGTCACCTTCGCTAATTTTCCTCGCTGATATAACAAGTTGTTTTAACGGTTTAATAATAGATGCGATTATGAAGTAAATTACAATCCCACCAATTATTAATGAGATACCAATAACAGTTAATGTTTTATAGAAAATAGGTTCAGCCGCTTCAATTATTTCTTTTGAAGGCATAATTCCTGCTATTTTCCATCCGGTTTGCTTATTTGTTTTAAAAGTGATATTGCGATCCTCGCCATCTAATGAAAATTGAAAATCACCTGTTTCTTGTTTATACAGTTCCTTTTCAAGTTTCTCTTCTACCTTTTCCCCTGGCTTCAGCATTGGATGTGCTACTACATTTTTATCCTGATCAAAAATTGCAACATACCCTTCTTTACCGATATTAACCATTTTCGAAGTATTTACAATATCATTTATAATTAAATCAATACCGAGAACACCACTTTTATCCTCATTTTGTTTTGCTATTGTAACAACAATATTTCCTGTCGTTTTTGATTTATATGGAGCCGTAATAATTACTTCTCCACTTTTTTTCACTGCCTCTTTATACCAATCTCTTTCTGCCGGATTATACCCTTCTGGCATTTGAATTGCCGGTGATTGAATAAATTGCCCATTACTAGATCCAGTATATATTGCTTCCATTTCTGGATGTAATTTATTATATTCTTCTAATTTATTTTGCACGTTTTGAAGCTGATCTGCTTGATAACTCGCTCCAGTGAATAATTTTGTAAAATATGCTGCGTCTACTTTCTTACTATCTAACTCTTTATTAATTACATTATTTAAAACCTTCACGTTATCTTTTGCTGATTGCAAAATTGTCTCATTAAAATTTTTCTTCGCCTGCTGATAAGACGTCCAACCAATTACAATATTCGGAAGAATTAAAATAATAATAAATGATACAAGTAATTTTATTTTTAAGCTTCTACTCCTTAATTTTCCTTGGAACATATTCCTACCCCTCCATACCGTTTTAAATGCAATCGTTTTACATTTAATCTCTTTATACAAATCATACGATTTAAATACATTGATGAGACCCTCTTTCTTTTTTCCCTCATCTTTCTCTACATTTAAAGCATTGTTACATACCTTTTTCATTCTATAGAATTTAAATAATTAAAACAATATATAAAAATGTATATTATTCTAAATATTACATTTCACGAAAGAACCTCTAGTATCCCATTTACTAGAGGTTCTTTCCACCTTACTATTTTTTATCTTTTTCTATTTCTTTTTTCCCATCTTCTACTACAGATACAACAGGTTTATCGTTTGATATTTGCTGCACGGCACCTTTTCCAGCGAATCCTTCTAGTAATTCTTTTAAATCAATACCAGAAGAAGCTTTTAGTGTTTCCTGCATTGTTGCCATTAAATCAGTCGCATACCCTGCAACTTTTCCGGCACCGCTATTCTTTCCACCACCGCCTGTATCAACGACTGTAATTTTATCAATGTTGCTAAGCGGACTCGCAATTTCTTTCGCATAACTTGGAAGCATTTTAAGAACCATATCCATAATCGCGGCTTGCCCATATAATTCAAATGCTTCTGCAATTTTTTGTTTCGCTTCTGCTTCTGCTAAACCTTTTAACCTAATAACATCTGCTTCCGCTGTACCTTGCGCCTTTTGTACTTCTGCCTTTGCCTGACCTTGTGCTTTTTCAATTTCTGCTTTTGCTAAACCTTCTACACGAACTTCTTCTGCACGTGCTCTTGCTTCTGCTTCAATTTTATATTGATCCGCATCTGCTTTTTTCATTTGTTTTACTTTTTCCGCTTCAGCTGATTGTTCAACAGCATAGCGATCTGCATCTGCCTTTTTCTTTACTTCTGCATCGTATTGCTTTTCACGACGCGCAATCTCTTTTTCTTCTAACTCAATTTGCTTTTCACGCTCAATGATTTTAACTCGCATTTGCTCTTCTGTAACACCTTGTTGCGCTTTCGCTTGTTGTAATTCGTAAGAAAGATCTGCATCTGCACGAGCTTGTTCTTGGTCCCTCTTATAAGATTGTACTTTTAATTCCTTATGTTTTTCAGCTTCAGCGATTTGTGCATCACGTTGATATTCTGCTTCTTTTGCTTCTTTCTCAGCACGAGCTTTTTCAATTCGTGCCTCTTTTTCACGCTCTGCATTCGCAACTGTTGCATCACGCTTAACCATTGCAATTTGCGGCTGACCAAGTGCATCTAAGTAACCGTTTTTATCCATTATTTCTTTAATTGTAAAGGAAACGATGCGAAGTCCCATCTTCTTCAAATCAGTAGAAGCCACTTCATGCACCTTTTGTGCGAATTGCTCTCTATTACTATAAGCATCTTCTACTGTCATAGAAGATAAAATAGCACGTAGATGCCCTTCTAAAACTTCTTTTGCTTCTACTTTTAACTCTTCCGTTTCTTTTCCTAAATATTGTTCAGCTGCTGTAGAAACTTCTTCAATTGTCGATCCTACTTTAATAATAGAAACACCGTTTACTGTAATCGGTACACCTTGTTTCGTATAGGTATCACGTGTTCCAACTTCTAATTTGTAGTTTAATAAGCTAAGAAGTTCTGCCCGTTGCATAATTGGAACAACGAAAGTACCACCACCGCGGATAATCTTAATCTTCTTTCCATCATCAGTGGTAACGACATTCTTTCCACCACCAAGCCAGTTCCCTGTTACAATTAATGCTTCGTCCGGGCCAACTGTACGATACTTCGTAATAAATACTAAAATGAGTAAAAGTAAAATTGCGAGTAAAACTCCACCGATAATTAATGGAATCGTCATATAAATTCCCCCTTATAATTTTGGTTTCTTTAAAGAATAAGCGATGTTTTGTACAAGCAAAACACCATCTTGAACTCCTTCAATAATGACCTCGGTTCCTTGTGAAATATCTTTTTTTCCAATTGTTTTCGCTGGTATTGCATTACTTCCAAATTGGGATGAGATTAATACTTCTCCAAATCCTTCTGTAGGAATTGTCGTAATGACTTCCCCCTTGCAACCAATGAATTCATCCATACGTTGCACAGTATTTTGTTCCGCTTCTGCAATTGGTTTTAAAATTAGTATTTTCATTATGAAAACACCGATAAAAGATATAGCAAATGAGGACCCGAAAATAACGAGACTATTATAAGAATATAAATATTCTCCTATATAACTAAGTCCACATAACATGGCGAAAAAACTAAGTAGCAACGTTACAACGGATACAGATCCTCCACCAAAGCTAAATATTGATTCAAATATATCTCCAAAGAAGATATAAATGACAGTAAGTATAGTTGCAATTATAAATCCGTATAAATAAATTGTTTCAAGTGGATAACCAAACAAGACCATTTCTTATCCCCCTTTCTTAAACAATCCCTTTTTTGTTATGTGTATGCCCCACCTCTTTCAAAAATTATTAATCTTAATTTTCAGTTATTTAATTTTTAAAGAAAAACCTGTAAGACAGGTCTCTAAAAAAGAACAGGAGAAACCTATTGTGACAGGCTCCTCCTAGTAAATAACCGATATATTGTATATCTATATAATATACTGTTTTCCACAAAAAGTAAAGTTAAACATACATTGGAAAAGCACTTATTTTACTGATAATGCGTACGTTCCATCGCCATTATCATATTTATATACATACAAGTAATACTTACCTGGTTTTGCATTAAATTTTGCTTCTATATGATTTCCATTAGCTTGACCATAAGCTGCGTAATTTTGCATATCTGATTCATGGTGAAGTACCCATGTCATCCCGATTCCATACTCATTTAAAACAGAAATATCGATATCTTTCGCTGATGCGACATTAAATGTATAAACATCGGTATGATCCCCACCGATAAGGCTACCTTTTATAGTAGTGTTTAACCCAATACGATTTGCTTCCTCTGGACGATTATTTGGTTCAGATTCTGTTAAACTCCCATCTTTAATCGTAACAGTTGTTTCATTTCTGCTCTCTTTACCTTTATCATCTTTTACTCTTAACGCTACTTTATAAGTTCCTTCTCTTTCATATGCATGTACTGGATTAACTTCTGTACTTGTACTTCCATCCCCGAAGTCCCATAAATAAGAAACGATTTTTCCATCTTCATCGTTTGACCCATCACTTTTGAATTGAATTCCTTCTTTTACAAGCCCGTTATAAGGTCCGTTTACATTAACCGTCGGAGCTTTATTTTCTCCGTCATCTTTTGCGATACCGTGGAAGACTACATCATATTCAAATTGATTAGAGCTATTCACACGGTAATTGACGAAATATGCTGTAACCGTTTTGTAGCCACTCCATTCTTTTTGCGTCAATTGTTCTAAAGCCTCATTTACTCTTTTACTCATTGCTTTCCAGTCTTCTGACTCACCTTTTGTTACACTACCTGTAAATGTGCCTTCTAATGTAAATGTATTAAAGAATTGAGATGTATGCTTTGTCATTTTTGTATCTTTCATAGACAACGTTTCACTAATTTCTTTCTTCACTTCTGTTAGTGCTTTTGGTGCATGTTCAGCTAAATAATCATCTGCTACTTCCGGCACATTGTACTTATCTTGATTATCAATTAACTGCTGCATATACTCTTGATACTCTTTATTTAACTTAGAATCTTTACTTAAAGTCTCACGATACGTATCATAATTTCCCACATCATTCGCACGAATTAAATCTTGAATTTTATCAAACGTTTCAAATTGATGAGTATATAAGTAAGACTGCAATGCGAACGAGTAGTTATAGAAATCCCAAGAACCATATTTAGCAAATAGTGTACGCTCTGCTGTATAACGACTTGCAGGATCAGATGATAATCCACTAATGATGCTCTTTCTTGGTACAACGTTATTTGTACGAGTAGATCCTGCGAAAAATTCTGCATTCCCTTCTTGGAACCAAGTTAATCTTTCATTTTGATACATATCTCCTCTTCCAAATAAACCGGGAACTTCATATCTCCCTTGAAGATAATGAGTAAACTCATGACGGAATAACTCTTCTAAACTATAAATACTTTGCTCTGGCGTACGCTCATATGTAAAGAATGTCCCTGTCTCTTCAATATAAATTCCACCGTTGTTTGTTTCATATCCATACAATTGTCTATTTAACTGGTATTCGTCTGGAGTATTATAGATTACTATCGTTAATACGTCGTCTGCATTACCTTGTTCTAAAGCTTTGTCATTTCCGATCACACGGTGATATTGCGCTTTTACTTCCTTCGCAGCCCAATATAATCTCTTGATTTTTTCTTCTGACACTTTATCCCCAGTTTTAAATACAATAGATCCATCATCGAATGTATACGTTTTTGGTAAGTATTGCTCTTTTCCTTCTTTACGTATCTTCTCTAAATCTACCGTATTCCCGCTATAATCTTTCCCATTATAGTTTGTTGTAATTTGTTCTACTGCAACAAAATACGGCTCACTTAAACGCGGGTACATATGCATTGCCTGTGTAACAACCTCTAATCCTTTATTTGGATTACTATGAAACTTACCTAAACGACTAGCAAAATAAATTCCATTATTAACGAGCCATTTATTTTCTGGCGTTACTTCATTTAGAAGAGCAATACGATTTATTTCATTAATAAACCCATCTACTTTTCCATACCACATCGTTTCATTCGCTTCTTTACGAGCCTCATTTAAGTAAGACTGTATATCATAATCAATGCCTTGCATCATATCGTATACAGCTTGTCCTTTCATACGATCGTCTACATATGCATTAAAATTATCATTATATTGTTTTAAAATATTCGATGCGTATTGCACCGTTTCAACATCACTTGATGCATTACTAATTAATTTTCCGTATGCAGATACGACTGTATCTTGCTCATTTGTTCCAAGCTTAAAGTTGGGATTTTTCGCAATAGCTTTTAACGCTGGTAAACATTTGTCCTGGAAGCTTCTTTCATTTAAGTCGCTTAATTCATTATTATAAAATGCAAGATAAAAAGCTGAACGTAACACTTCAGTAAACGTTTGAATTCCTTTTGAATCATCTTTCGTAAATGTACTACCTCTATGAGCTAATTCGTCTATAATTACTTGCATTTTTCCGTTATCTTTATAAAAGGCTTTTGCATCTTCATTAAACTGGAATAAGTCTGTAATTTGGTGCCACTTAATACTGCCTAACGTTTCAATTAATTCTTGATCATTCATTTTGTTTAAATCAGCCATTGAATAGCTTTCTTTAGCTTGCTTTACTGCCGATTTCTTCGTAATAGATGCTGGTCGCTGTGAAAAATCTCCTACTTTTAAACGTTCTTGAAATGATAATGTTTCCTCGGCTTTAGAAGCGTGTCCGATCTCATCTACTGGTTTTTCAATTCCAACTGGTTTCGAATGCAATACATTATACGGTACCTTTTCTTCTGCTGATACATTCGTTTGAATTGCTCCGAGCGATAGCGCCATTGTACTAATACTAAGCAACACTTTATTGATCTTTGATTGCTTGTTCATATTATTGCCCCCTATTTATATATTCCATTCAAGAAATTAACATATTATCTAGATGAAATGATATAAAATGCAATATTTCATATTATTTCTTCATACATTTTGAACATATAGTGAACGAAAGGGACTTACAGTTTCCGCTACAGTTGCTCCATTATTTAAGCAATCGAAACATCCTCGTATTAATATCCTTCCCCTATTCAAAAAGCCCTTATCATAAGCATATTTCAACATGAAATTGCTATAATAAGGGCTTCTCAAAAACTTATATAATCATTTTATATAATAATAAGATAAAACGTTATTTATTTCTTAAATAATCTCTTTCTAAATACAAACATACTTAATGCTGAAAGAACAAGTGCTAATCCAGAAAGTAAGGTCGGTGTGTTAGCTTGACCACCAGTTTCTGCTAAAGACTTCTGATTTTCCTCTTGCTTATTAGCATGTTGTTTATTTGAATCTTTTTCTTTCGCACTCTCTTGTCCTACCACTTTTACTGGACCAACTTGATTATTCCCTTTTGGCTCTTGATCCAATCCAGTTGCTGATTCTTTTACCTCTTCTTTTGTACCTGCAACTTCTTTCGCCGGTTCTTTCACTTCTTCTTTTGTACCTGCAACTTCTTTCGCCGGCTCTTTTACTTCTTCTTTTGTTTCTTCAATTTCTTTTACCGGCTCTTTTACTTCTTCTTTTATTTCTTCAACTTCTTTTGTTGGTTCTGTCACTTCTTCTTTTTCAACTATATTCTGGATAACTGTTCCATTAAAGCTTATACTAGTTTCATCCGAATCTAAATCAAATTTATATACCTTTTCACCTGGAGTACTCCATTTCATTACTCCGTTATTAAACGTTCCACCCTCACTTGTTAGTTTAATATTCTCAATAGTTTCTCCTTCTAAGTCATATACCGGAACTTGAATTTCTTCATTTACTTTCTCTTCATTTAAAATGATTTTTTGTCTTCCGGCATCAATTGAAAACCATTGACCTAATTGTATTAACGGCCTTACATCACGAATCTCATTTCCAGCTAATTTTAAACTGAGTAGGTCTAACATTGAACCAAGAACTGATACATCTTTAATATGATTATCCGCAAGGTTTAACCACTGTAAATTTTCCAGTGAAGATAACGGCGTTATATCTTCAATTTTATTATGAGATACATTCACGTCTTTCAATTGTTTCAAGTTTGAAATGAACTCAATATTTTTCAACCCTACTCCTTCTAAAGTGAGGTTTTCTAAGTTCGTCATGTATTCTAAACCAGTTAGATCTTTTATCTCTTTTCCTTTTTCTTTAGGTATCTCTAATGTTTTAATCTGTAATAAATCTTCTTTTGTTATAGGGGCATTTAGATTCTCTCTACCAAAATTCTTTTTATTAATATGTTGTTGTAAATTTTTATCAAGAATTACATTTTTACTTTCTGTTTGTTTTTCAACTATACTTTGTATAACCGTCCCATTAAATCTTATTTTACTTTCAGCAGGATTCGTATCTAGTTTAAATTCATATATTTTTTCTCCAGGACTATTCCATTTTATAAATCCGTTACTCAGCGTAGCCCCCTCACTTTTCAATTTAATATTTTGAAGTGGCTCTCCTTTAAAATTGTATACTGGAATTTTTATTTCTTCATCTACGCTTGCTTCATCTAAAAAGATTTTTTGTCTTTGAATATCTATTGAAGTTCGCTTACCCAATTCCTCAACAGACTTTATGTCAGAAATTTCATTCGCTCCAAGATTTATCTCATGTAAATTTGTTAAATTACTCAGTGGCGATATATCAGAGATATAATTCTCTTCTAAATTCAATACTTGTATTTTTACTAATTTAGATAATGATGATATATCTTTTATTTCACTATCAGCAATTTCTAGTTCAATAAGATTACTCATTTTACTAATAGGCTCAACATCACTAATTTTATTATTTCCTATCCATAATAGATTCACATTCTTTAACTTCTCAATACCCGAAAGATTACTAACTTGATTATTTGCTAAGTATACTTCTTCTAACGATAACACTGTAAATAATGGTGTAAGATCCTTTATATTATTACCAATTAAATCTAATATTTTAATCTTTTTCATTTGACTTAACGGTGTAAGATCTGCAATTTTGTTATCTCTTAAAAAGAGCATGTCAAGATTCTCTAGCTTAGAAACGGGTTGAATGCTTTCAATTGGATTAGAGGATAAATCTAAATATTTCAAATGTCTCAATCCCGAGATAACAGATATGTCTGTTACATTAGACTCTCTTAATGTCAACTTCTCTAAGTTTGTCATATATTCTAAACCAGCTATTTCATTTATCCCCTCACCTGAGTATATGGATAATGTTTTAATTTGTAATAAATCTTCCTTCGTTATAGGTTCATTTATATTTTTTCTCTCTAAATTATATTTATTAATATGCTGTTGTAATTTCTTATCAACTATTACATTTGCACTTTCATCTTGTTGATCCACTTTATCCTCTTTATTTTCCTTTTGTTCTTCTGGAACATTGTTTTCTAAATTTAATGCATTTACTTCAAACTGTACTTGATACTTATTGTCATAAGCCATCGTCGGAATATAAATATGCATTTGCATATTATATCTTTTTCCTAATTCTCCAACTTCAAATTGAATAACCTTCGTCCCATTTTTCTTTTTATCCTCTGATATGACTTTTACATCATGGAATACACCAGGAGTATCAATATCCTCTGTTTTCAAGTATTGGAAGAAATCACTATCACTTAACGTTGCCGTTACAATTTTCTTTCCATTCTCAATTGTTAATTTCGGATTTTTTATATAAACAGCTGCCATAGATTCTTCATTCGTTTTATCTTTATACGCTTTAATAACAGCATCATATGTACCATCTTCTAAAGCATATCCCGTTTTATTAGCCTCAATTGCTACAGCTGCTAAAGCAGGCGTTGAATACGTAGCAAATGGAAGCGATAACGCCGCAGCGATAATCATCGCATTTATATGTTTTCTTTTATTTCTTTCCAACTTTACATCTCCTCCAAAATATATAAATCAAAATGTAATCATTTCTCGAATAAACGATAATGATTTTCATTATCGTTGTCAACTAAAAAAATAAAAAGTTTACAAAAAAATAACCCCTTTACAAGGGGTTATGCCATTTTTTCTCCTGATTCTTCTTTAAAAAAGCTCTTCATCGCATGAAATACATCTGCTTTTTGCTTTAAAATATAATATCTGAAATTCTCGTCTTTAATATTTTTATATGCTGACATAAGCGTACTGTGGCGGTTGTACTGATTCACTTCCCCATACCCAAACATATTACACTTCTTCATCAACTCTTCCACAAGCTTTACGCATCTAGCATTATCCGAAGTTAAATTATCACCGTCTGAAAAATGGAATGGATAAATATTATAGCGGTCTGGTGAATATTTATTATCGATTAGCTCAAGTGCTTTTTTGTATACAGAAGAACAGATTGTTCCACCACTTTCCCCTTTTGAGAAAAACTCTTCTTCTGTGACGACCTTCGCTTCCGTATGGTGAGCAATAAACTCAATGTCTACGGTTTCATACTTTGTGCGTAAAAATCTTGTCATCCAGAAAAAGAAGCTACGTGCCATATACTTCTCCCATATTCCCATCGATCCACTCGTATCCATCATCGCTAATACAACCGCTTTCGAATCTGGCTTTAACACCTCATTCCAAGTACGGAACTTTAAATCTTCTTGGTGAATCGGGTGGAAGGATGCTTTACCACGCATCGCATTTCGTTTATATGCTGATATCATCGTCCGTTTTTTATCAATGTTTCCCCATAATCCTGTTTTTCTGATATCATTAAATTCAATGTGCTCAATCCTGTTTTCATCCATTTCTTTCCTCTTTAAATTCGGCAGCTCTAATTCTTTGAAAAACGCTTGCTCTAATTCTAAAATTGAGACTTCTGCTTCATAATAATCTTCTCCAGCTGCATCTCCTGCCCCTTGCCCTTTTCCTGGTCCCTTCTGCTTTTGACCACCTGATCCATCTCTTGCAACAACATCACCAACTTTGCTGTCACCGTTTCCTTGCCCAACGTGTTTGTTTTTATCATAATTGTATCTAATCTTATATTCATCTAAAGAACGAATCGGTATTTTCACAACATCCTTGCCATTAGACATAACTATACTTTCTTCTGTTACAAGGTCTGGTAAATTATTTTTGATTGCCTCCTGCACTTTTTCTTGATGGCGTTGTTGGTCGTCATATCCTTTGCGATGGAGGGACCAGTTTTCCTGTGAAATCGTGTAATTTGGTTGGTTTTCTTCGCTCATTCCTTTCCCTCCTTACTGTAATTGTCTTCCTCTATGAACAGCAATCTATAATTTTGTTTTCTAGTGTGCGTAACTAGAATATTTGAAAAATAACTGTTCATCGAAAATCATCCCATAAACATATATAGCGTTTTTCATACAATACTCCGAGCATCCTAAACAAAATTTTGCCACTCACATAATAGAAAGAAACATTCAGCCGTTGATAAGAAAGAAACACAATGCATTGTTGCACACATTTTCGTTTTGCAACATATTGTATTGTGTTGGCTTTTTTGTATGAATGGTTGGTTACTCTATCATATGCATATTGTAAAAATAATTGACAAGAAATTCATAAAATCGCATCTTAATTTATTATATTCGGACAAGCTATGACACTTTTTACAAATATCAATAGATAACAAAACGCCGTCCCAAGAATAAGAGACAGCGTTTTGTTATCAAACTATCGATTTAACAAACTACCTACATATCGTAACAATTCATTCGCAGATGAAGAATTATAGCCATGCTCATCAATTAAGCGTGCAACAACATCATTGATTTTCTTAAGCTGATTTTCGTCTGGTGTTTTCGTTGATGTTGTAATTTTCACTATATCTTTTAAATCGGCAAATAATTTTTTCTGAATCGCTTCACGAAGACGTTCATGTGAATTATAATCAAAGCGTTTCCCTTTACGTGCATAAGCAGAAATGCGAATTAAAATTTCTTCACGGAATGCCTTTTTAGCATTTTCTGAAATTCCAATTTGCTCTTCAATCGAACGCATAAGTTTTTCATCTGGGCTCATTTCTTCGCCCGTTAACGGATCACGTAATTTTGATTTATTGCAGTATGCTTCGACGTTATCTAAGTAATTATCCATAAGTGTCTTAGCTGATTCTTCGTATGAATAAACAAATGCTTTTTGTACTTCTTTCTTAGCAATTTCATCGTATTCTTTTCTCGCTAATGAGATGAAATTCATATAGCGCTCTCGGTCCTCACTACTAATTGACGGGTGCTGATCCAATCCGTCTTTTAACGATCTCAGTACATCTAGTGCATTAATAGATGGTACCTCTTTTCGAATAATTGTAGAAGAAATTCGGTTAATGACATAACGAGGGTCAATCCCCTTCATACCTTCATCTTGATATTCGCGTTGCAGTTCCTCTACATCAATCGTATTATATCCTTCTACCGTTTCTCCATCATATAAACGCATCTTTTTAATTAAATCAATATCTGGACGCTTTGGGTCTTTTAAACGAGTTAAAATAGTGAACATTGCTGCAACGCGAAGTGTATGCGGTGCAATATGAACATTGGACACATCACTTTCACGAATCATTTTTTCATAAATATGTTCTTCTTCACTAACCCGTAAATTATATGGAACCGGCATTACAATAATTCGTGAATGCAATGCTTCATTTTTCTTATTTGCTATGAAGGAACGATACTCTGTTTCATTTGTATGCGCTACAATTAATTCATCTGCTGAAATAAGCGCAAATCTTCCTGCTTTAAAATTCCCTTCTTGTGTAAGCGATAGTAAATGCCATAAAAATTTCTCATCACATTTTAACATCTCTTGGAATTCCATCATGCCGCGGTTCGCCTTATTTAATTCTCCATCAAATCGATATGCACGAGGATCTGATTCCGAACCGTATTCTGCAATTGTAGAAAAGTCTAGACTACCTGTTAAATCGGCAATATCTTGTGATTTTGGATCAGAAGGACTAAATGTACCAATTCCTGTACGGCGATCTTCAGAGAAGAAAATACGCTCTACAACTACATCCTCAATTCTTGATCCATATTCTTGCTCTAAACGCATAACATTTAATGGTGATAAATTCCCTTCAATCCTTACTCCATATTCATCAAAGAAATCATTCCGTAAATGCTGTGGAATTAAATGAAGTGGATCTTCATGCATTGGGCATCCTTTTATTGCAAAAATCGCTCCACGATCTGTTCGTGAATATGTTTCTAATCCTCGTTTCAACATCGTAACTAATGTTGATTTCCCCCCACTAACAGGCCCCATTAATAACAAAATACGTTTCCTAACATCTAATCGTTTTGCAGATGGATGAAAATATTCTTCCACAAGGCGTTCTAAAGCATCCTCTAATCCAAATAGCTGATTACTAAAGAAGTTATATTTTCTTCTACCATCAACTTCTTCAATTCCAGCATCTTTTATCATATTGTAAATGCGAGAGTGTGCTGTTTGAGCCACCCATGGTCTTTCTTTCACAAGCTCCAAATACTCCGCAAACGTACCTTCCCATTGTAAACGTTCTTCTGCTTCCCGATATTGTTCAATTTTCTTTAAAATATCCATTATAGCTCCTCCCCCATCTCCTTGTTCAATCGGATTATTATAAAAGGTATGCTAGGATGTCCTTAAACATTCTTTAAATCAAAACGAAATATATAATAGCGCTATAAAATTCTCTCCAAAATTCAAAGAAAATTCTGTATAATAAAGGTATTAAAGTTTTCACGCTGCTATTCATTGTAAATAAATTCTTTTCTTCTAGGAACCTTACATACATTTCGATTCACAAATAGGATTCGTAAACCGAAAAAGTAAGGAGGAAATTAGTATGAAGTTATTATTAATTTTAGGTGTATCGCTCACATTTCTTACAGCTATTTTCACATCTGGTTATAACGATAAACCAGGTACACATAAAAAGTGATGTGCTGAAAAGCACATCACTTTTTTTCTTATTTTTTATACACTATTTAAAATAAATATTTTCCACATCGTATATCGATAAAGGACGATTATAAAAATAACCTTGTACGAGTTTCACATTCTTTTCCTTTAAAAATTGTATTTGTTCCGCTTTTTCTACTCCTTCTGCAATTACATTTAACCCTAGAGTATGTGCTAAATGAATAATTGCAGCCGTAATATTCGTGTCTCTTTCATCTTTATATATACCTTCCATAAAAGAACGATCAATTTTCAACGTATCAATCGGATATGTTTTTAAATAACTTAAAGATGAATATCCCGTTCCAAAGTCATCTAAATGAATCTTTAAATTTTGTTCTTTTAACTGCATTAACACTCTTTTCGATAAATCTTTATGTATAAGAGCCCCTTCTGTAACTTCTATTGCTAATAAATGAGGGGGGACGTTGTACTTATTTAAAGCACGTGTAATCATCTCTATTAATGTAATAGAACGAAAATGTCTAGCTGAAATATTAAATGCAATTGGTACAACTTCATACCCTTTATTTAACCATTCACGTATCTGTTCACAAACTTGATGTACTACCCATTCATCAAGTTTAATAATAAATCCAGTTCTTTCAGCAAGTGGGATAAATTGATTTGGCGAGACAAATCCTAGCTCCTTATTCTCCCACCTTATTAATGCTTCCATACTGGCTATCTTTCCCGTTTCAATATTAATTTGAGGTTGATAATATAAGAAAAATTCATTTTTCTCTATAGCACGATGTAACTGATTCTCTATTATAAACCTTTGTTCACGTTCACAATTTAATCCACTACAATAAAAATGATAATATCCTTTTCCTTTTTCCTTTGCTTTTTCCAAAGCTGCGTCGACTCTTTGGAAAAGCATTTTTTCATCCACTCCATCAATTGGGGCCATTACAATACCAATTGATGCACTTAAATAAACATCCTCTTCCTCTATTACAAAATGCTCACTAATTTTTTTTAATATTGTTTGTGCAACTTCCTCTACGCATTCTCTCGTTATATTTTCTATTAACATAACAAATTGATCATCATGTTCTCTAAATAAATGCATATCTTCTATTTTTAGGTCTCGTAAGCATTCAGTAACTTTTTTTAAGACTTGATCCCCTTCTTTATGACCAAATGTATCATTAATAAGGTGAAATTCATCCAAATCTATAAAAACCAATGCGAATTCTTTATTCTCAGCTAAAAATTCATTTAGCTTATTTGTACATGATATTCTATTCATTAACCCTGTTAACTGATCGAAGTAAGCCAAATATTCTGTTTTCATCTCATTTAATACTTGCCTCGTAACATCCCTCGTAACAATGTACACCCCGACGATTTCACTATTCACAATAATGGGGATTGTCCTCACGGAAATATAAAGTTCATATCCTTCTTTATGAATGTATTTCTTTGCAACAATTTGTTTTGCTCTTCCCTGTAAAGCATTTTTAAATATAATTTGAAAAGTTTTTTCATATTCTTTATTTATAAACTGAAAAATAAATTGGTCCTTTAACTCTTCATATCGATACCCAAAAATTTCATAAGTTGCTGGATTTGCATATGTAATTCTTCCAATAGAATCTACAGATATAATGGAATCATTATTATATTCTAGTAATGACTTAAATAACATTTGTTTTTCTTCTATTTCCACTTTTTTCTTAACCTGTGCTGTAATATCTCTAGTAATACAAATAATAAACTGACATGTTCCATTTACATCGCATACTGGATTAAGTGAAGATTCATAATGTATATCACCAGTTGGCAAACTAATTACATCACAAAATGTATTTGCTCTCGCTTCTCTCATTACTTTTTCATATTGTCCTTGCAATAACCTTGCCGTATCTTCTGGTAATACTTCTGCAAAAGTTTTTCCATAACATTCTTTCCCTAGCCTGGCGTGATCCATTCCTATTTTATTCACATAAATATATTTAAAAGTTTCATCATCAATAACTTTCACAATAAACACTAAATCTTGAATAGCATGTAACAATCCCTGTCTTACTAAATCCATATCTATCATACTTAAAAAGGTATTTTGATTATTATATTGTTCCTTCATATTTATCTCAACCCGTCTTATCTATTTTTATTCATATATCTCATTCTATATGAATATGTACCTTTTTTAAAATGTATGATTACATATTTTTTTAAAAAATAAAAAAGCCGCCAAATGGCGACTTTTAATAAACGATTTCTAAATCTAATCCTGGATAATTTTGTTGACGGAACGCTTCATAAATTAAAATTGCTGCTGTATTAGATAAATTTAACGAACGTACTTTATCCGTCATTGGAATACGTAAACAATGATCGAAGTTTTCTTCAATTACATTAGCTGGTAATCCATTTGTTTCTCTTCCAAATACGAAATAGTAATCCTTCTCACGTTTGCTATAATCAAATGCTGTATGAGCTTTCTCGCCATACTTTGTTAAATAAAAGAATTCACCATCTTTATTTTTCTCATAAAATTCTTCGATTGAATCATAATACGTAACTTTTACGTGCTGCCAATAATCTAATCCTGCACGCTTTAACATTTTGTCATCCGTTGAAAATCCAAGCGGTCTAATCAAATGCAATTCTGTTCCAGTTGCTGCACAAGTACGTGCAATATTTCCTGTATTTGCTGGAATTTCTGGTTGATATAAAACAACATGTACTCCCACGCGATATTCACCTCTATTTTTTATCTACTACGTATTATACCACTTGAACGAAAAATCTCTACCCATTAATAATATGAAAGAATTTATATTTCATTTGTGGTGTATATTTACTAGAATCTTCATAGTTCCAATAACGCCTGCGGCTATTCGCTGAATGTGCATTTACAAGCGGCATACCATCTGCGTCTTTTGCTACTACAATTGTCGTATGATTCCACCTACCATCATCCTCAAAATCATACGCAATTACATCGCCAAGAATAAGGTCTTCTGGCCTTTCTACTGCTTCTGCTCGAAGCCCTGTTGTAGCACCTGACAAATACCAATAAAAAGAGTGTGCTACAGCCCAGCTCCAACTCCACTGGTTTCCCCTTTGCCACCACCCTTTACGAATGTTAGGATGTCCATTCATTGGTACTTCTCCAGTGTGCAGACATTGTGAAATGAAATTTGTACAATTATCCGGAAAATTACGGTATGCAGAATTACGATCATCCCACCAACGCTCTGCATATTTCACTGCCTCTAAACGATTATATTGATATGAACCGTATTTTTCTTTCGTGACTTCCCGTTCTAACGTTTTACCTATTCCTATTTCTTCTGACACTTCAAGAGCATAATCATCTATTATACAACTATTTTTTAAATAAACTCGTCGTTTTAATTGTTCCTCTTCGATATAAAATAATTCTTTATGCTTAATTAAATATTTCAAGTGTATTTGATAATCAATTTCTTGATGCTCATTACTATTTAATTGTCTAATGAAAGAAATATCTGCAGTTGCTTTCACTATATGTGCACTACGCTTTTGAAACAATTGTTTCTTTCTCTGTACCATTTGTAACAAATCTACTGCAATACCATCTACATCTGTTCGTTTCTCTGTTATATATGCTAAAAACTGTTGCACTTGCTTTTCAATATTCGCTTTTACAACCATTTCGTCTCCCTCCCATATTACAATATGAAAAAGGGAGATATTATCTACTCTTTTTTCTGTGCTAACAATTCAAGTCCACGATTCATTTCATGAAGAACCTCTTCATCTTTCTCACGTTCCATCGCTTTTTCAATCGCTTCTCCTACTCCATCTCCACCAATTTTCCCAAGTGCCCATGCTGCTGTTCCTCGAAGTACTGGTCTTGGATCATCTTTCATAACACCGATTAAATCAGGAATTGCTGCTGTTTCTTTAAAATGTGCAAGTGCTAAAATAGCATTTCGTTGCAATGGTTTTTTACCTCTCCATGAACCAGACATAATTCCATACTTCTCTTTAAAATCACGATTACTAATTGTTAAAAGTGGTGTTAATAACGGTTTAACTAACTCAGGGTCAGGCTCCATTTCAGGATGGTTATGAAAATCCATTCCTTTATTTTTCGGACAAACAGTCTGACACGTATCACATCCATATATACGGTTTCCTATTTTATCGCGATATTCTTCAGGCAGAAACCCTTTTGTCTGTGTTAAAAATGCAATACATTTCTTCGAGTCCAACTGCCCCCCTTGTACTAAAGCACCTGTAGGACAAATATCAATACATTTCGTACAACTTCCACATTGATCTTCTATTGGCCGATCAGGAGGGAATGGAACATTCGTAATCATTTCTCCTAAGTATACATACGAACCAAATTCCGGCGTAATAATAGCGCAGTTCTTACCACTCCATCCAATACCGGCACGCTCTGAAACAGCTCGATCACTTAGCTCCCCTGTATCAACCATTGATTTCACTTCTATATCCGGCAGCTTTTCGATTAAATACGCCTCTAACTTTTGCAAACGATCTCGTAGAACAAGGTGATAATCTTGGCCCCAAGAAGCACGGCAAAAAATCCCACGTCGTTCCCCTCGTTTACTTAATGGTGCATTTTTTAATTTTGAAGGGTATGCTAAAGCAATCGCAATAATTGATTTCGCACCAGGTAACAATAGCTGTGGATTCGTTCTCTTCTCTATATCAGGCTCTTCGAATCCAGACTGATAATTCAATTGTTGTTGCTGGATTAGACGCTGCTTTAATTCCTCAAATGGTGAAGCACTGGCAAAACCTATTTTATCTATACCAATCGTTTTACTATACGCAATTACATCTTGCTTTAATTGTTCAAAGTCCATTTTCAATCGCCTCCACCGATGAATTCATCCCTTATGTAACGACTATATTGGTTATCAATTCACTTTTGGAATAATATTCTTCACTTCTATTTTCGCATACAATTATGATTTTCAAACATTAAAAAACGCAATGCTTCGTTTATCTTAGAAACGAAACACTGCGTTGATCACAATTTATTAGAAAAACATTAAATAAAATTTGGAGCGGGTGAAGAGAATCGAACTCTCGACCAGAGCTTGGAAGGCTCTTGTTTTACCACTAAACTACACCCGCAAATATGAAAAAAATATAAGATATTGAAATAACTTATGTAAATTAGTATAGCATGTAAAAAAAATCGAAGCAAGAAATTTATCGAAAAAAGTCGAAAAAGTGATGAGATACCTCATCACTTTTTCAATTCTTTATCAATCGCCTTCTTCATACTATCGAAATCAGGGTTTGCAAGATTCCCATTTATATATACTGAAGGAGCACCTTGAACTTTTAATTTTTGAGCACGATCTGAATCTTTACGTACTTTGTCTTTCATTTCTTTACTGTGTAAATCTTTTTTAAACTGTTCTACATTAATTTTCGGAAGCTTTTCTTTCACAATATTAAGAAGTAATTCTTCTGTAATCCATTCTTCCGTATCTTTCTTTTGATTTTGATAAATCTCATCATAGAAAATCCAGAATGAATCTTGATCTTGTTTATAAATTGCTTCACCGGCAGCTGCACCTAAATCAGAGTCTTTTCCGATAAACGGGAAGTTAATAAAATATAACTGCACTTTACCTTTATCAATATACTCTTCTTTTAATCGTGGTAATACTGTTACATCCCAAGTACGACAAGCTGGACATTTAAAGTCTCCAAATTCAACTACCTTAACTGGAGCATCATCTTTCCCTAAAGATTGTTGCGTAGAATAAGCAAACATCTCATTCCCTTTATCTTTCTTGTCATTTATGATGCTATACACAATCGTCCCGATTACAATCAATACTGCGATAGAAAAAACTATACCAAGAGCCATGAGTTTGTTTGATGATTTCATATACATTCCTCTTTAATTTCATATTCTGTATACATCATTGTACACAATACACATAATATCAATACTTACATAGGTCACGCAATGAACACGCTCACATAAATTACAAAAATACAACGTTTGTGACAATATTGTGTCGCCTTTTGTCACAAATTATTAAAAAAAGAAGCTCCTATGTAGGAACTTCTTTTAACTTACTGCTTTTTCACGGGCATTTTTTAACATGGATTGCTCTGTTTTTATATCATGGCGAATTACTAATTTCTCACTAACTGCTTGCACATATTCATCATGATTTATATACCCTTCTTTCTCCATTAGCCTTAAAACTACATTCCGTCTCTCAACTGCTTTATCATAATTTTGTGCAGGTGAGTAATAAGCCGGTGCTTTTACTATAGCAGCCATCATTGCACTTTCAGCCAGTGTTAATTGATCCACTTTTTTACCGAAGTAAAGGTTTGCTGCTTTTTCAATCCCCCATGCGCCTTCTCCGTAGTAAATATTACTTACATACAATTTTAATATCTCATCCTTTGTGAATGTACGTTCAATCTTTTTCGTATAAAAAATTTCTTTCCACTTACGGGAAAATGTACGTTCATTAGATAAGAAAGCATTTTTAGATAACTGCTGTGTAATCGTGCTTCCTCCTTGCACAACACCACCAGCTTTTATATTTTCAATAGACGCCCTGATAATCGCTATATAGTCTAAACCGTTATGATGATAAAACCTTTTATCTTCCGTCGCAATAAATGCGTTTGTTAATGATTCTGGCACCTCTAACTTAGCGGGTACATGTAATTTACTAATATCACTTCGCTCAATCATTACATTTCCAGCGAATAATAATGCAAAACTTAACAATAATAATAATATAATGGCTTTATAAAGAAATTTAGTTAATGGATTTAATGCAACTTTTTGATGATAATTCACTCTAGATAATACTCGTTCTTTCATCTCGAACACCTCTTTTCCACACAGCATATAACTCTTAATTTAAGAATACCTTGTTATAAAAGAATATCCCATCGATTTCTCTTACACCTACCTTACAACATTGTAAGGTGTAAAAATGTATTGTATCACAGTCCCTTTTTATCTACTATTCATATGAAATGTTGAATATACATTTGTTTATCACACTATTTATAGGCAGTAGGACTCTCCTTAATTTCACTTTATTCTTTTATTATATCAGTTTATACATTTATACTTTTAAACATCTAGCAATCTAATTATATACGATATATCACCATTATACAGAACAAACGTTCCGTAAATCAATACTAATCTCGCTATTTGTGAGCAGTAAGTCTTCTCCCTCAAAACTTGGCTAAAGCTAGGAAATTAGGTGGTAGTCCTGCTTCCTCCACCAATTATTAGCCTACACTTTATTATTGTGACCTTTTTCTGAAACAGTATACATAAAGAAAAGGTTAGCAATTTGAGCTGTCCTCAAATAACTAACCTTTTCTTTACAACCTTCCTATAAGATTATATGGCTGAACTTCCCATGTTTCGTATGGAATAAAATGCATTGCTTTCATCGCATCAAGTGTCCTTGATTTCATATGAGGACGCGTTATATACTCATCAATGTTCTCTTCGTTTAAAGCAACAAATTTAGCCTCTTGTATTTCTTCAGGTTGAATTTTTATTTCACCACTAACATATGCTACTTTAAAAACAACAGCTACAATATGCATAGAAGAATTATAATAAATCCCTGTAACTCCGATAGGCTTCACAGTTAATCCTGTTTCCTCCATTATTTCTCTGCAAACAGCTTGATCGAGCGCTTCCCCTTCTTCTACCTGTCCTCCAGGCATTTCCCACGTATCAGCTCGCTAGTGCACTTTCGTTAAAAGCACCTCATTCTTTTCATTTGTTAAATAACCTGCTACGGCAACAATATGCTTTGGTGTTTTATGCTCCACAGAAATACCTCCTAGAAATACGATTATTTAAAATACAAACCTATAACCATATTCCCTAGCAGCTACAAAATACCTTTAATACTTTACCACCTGAATTAAATCCAAAAAAAAAGACCCTGTCCGTTAAAGGAAAGGGCCTTCTGTCTTATATCCCGCTATTTATGGGCAGTAAAAATCCCACCTCAAAATTCAGCTAGAGCAAAGAAGTTAGGTGGGAGTCGGGCTGCCTGTAAACGCCCGATTGGTGAGGGCTAATAATCAGTGGGGATGAACAAAACCCCCACTGATTAAAGTTTCACTTTATTATTCCCCTAAGTCTACGTTGTGGTAAACTTGCTGTACATCTTCTAAATCTTCTAATGCATCAACCATTTTTTCAAATTGTACTTGAGCATCTTCAGGAAGTTCTACATCACTTTGTGCAAGCATTGTTAATTCTGCAACTGTAAATTCTTCAACACCAGCACCTTTAAGTGCAGATTGTACTGAATGGAACTGATCAGGTTCAGCATAAACGATAACAGAATCTTCTTCTTCTAGAATGTCACGTGCATCTACATCTGCTTCCATTAAGATTTCAAGAACTTCATCTAATGTTTTACCTTCAAGACCGATAACAGCTGTCGCATCAAACATGTAAGCGACAGAACCGTTTACACCCATGTTACCACTGTTTTTGCTAAATGCAGCTCGTACATCTGCTGCAGTACGGTTTACGTTATTTGTCAGTGTATCTACAATTACCATAGATCCGTTTGGTCCAAAGCCTTCATAACGAAGCTCGTCATAGTTTTCTTCTGAACCGCCTTTTGCCTTTTCAATCGCACGGTCAATAATTGTTCTTGGCACGTTGTATGTTTTCGCACGTTCTAATACAACTCTTAACGTTTGGTTTGATTCTGGATCTGGCTCGCCTTGTTTTGCTGCCACATAAATTTCACGTCCAAATTTCGCGTATATACGGCTTGTATTTGCATCTTTTGATGCTTTTTTTTCTTTAATATTGTTCCATTTACGTCCCATACTTTCCACTCTCTTTCCCATTTTAAATCTACATAAAAATATTAATATGAAATATAATGTGTATTCAACACATTTTTAAAAGAAATATAAAAAGTTCATTTTTGATTCATATTACAGACATAATATAAATCATTATCATTTTGTTCTTTCAACAAGTTATATTATACATGAATTCCTAAGTTTATTACGAATTTTAGAATCACATAGCATAATTTAACAAAAAAAAACCTAACATTTCTGTTAGGGTCTTTTTAGGTGACATTTATATAGAGTGCTACCCTTAAAATCCTTTATTTTAAAGCATTTTAAAAATTTTGAGCTTCTTTAAACATGATAAATTAAAATGAAACGGAGCCAAAATGGAATCATATTAAATAACTGACACCTTTTACTTTCATTTCTCTCCCTTGATTAAATTTATCATATTTCATTTATTACTGTGATGATTTATTTTATTATTTCTCGCTAAACAATAAGAAACAGGGCAAAGCTGCCATGTCCTTTTAAAGATTTGTTATGTAGTATGTTATGAACTATTCATTATTAAACTAAAGCTATTCCTTTTCATTCCTCTATTAATTCCATAATATTACCATAATTACTTTCTATTGCTGTATAATTAAAATAGGAAAAAATTTAAAGAAAAGATGGGGGAGAATTATGACACATTCAAATGAGAAAAAAGCACATGGTCTTAAAGGGATAGGAGAAAAGCTAAACCCAACTATCTATCAAGTGAGATTCATAAAATTGGATGGTCCAATTCAATTTGAGTCGTTCCCTAAATTAAAGGAATTAGGGGACTGGTTGAGTACTTCAACGCAAATATGGTCGTGTCACTCAACTATGTACAAGTACAGCAGAGAAGAGTTTGAAAAGAAGTTTTTCGAAATTATGAAATTACCAGCTGATAATGTGGTAATTTCAACTGGTGGTATCGGATTTAACTTCATGTCACCAGGGTGGAGAGATTCTCTCTAGAGTGCTCGAAAAAATTCTTGTATATGTAATATTCTACTGAAATTTTATCCTTTTAATACTCATAGTTTCTTCCAACTGTATCTAAAGTTCGTCACTTACTCACCGCACACTACCCCAACGCACTATTAGTGCTTATTTTGTAGTGTGAAGAAAACACAAAAAAACTCTACACAATTAGTGTAGAGCCTTGATGTTACGCCGTTCGTGATACCGATGGTCGGGGTCGAACCGACACTCCCGAAGGAACACGATTTTGAGTCGTGCGCGTCTGCCAATTCCGCCACATCGGCATAAAAGAAAGGCGGCAACCGGATTTGAACCGGTGGTAAAGGTTTTGCAGACCTCTGCCTTACCACTTGGCTATGCCGCCATATGAAGTTAAAATGGAGCGGAAGACGGGATTCGAACCCGCGACCCCAACCTTGGCAAGGTTGTATTCTACCACTGAACTACTTCCGCAAAAATGGCTGGGCTAGCTGGATTCGAACCAGCGCATGACGGAGTCAAAGTCCGTTGCCTTACCGCTTGGCTATAGCCCACCGAAGTTTTACTTAATTATATGTAAGTATCCATTAATTTATTTGTAATTTTAAAAAATAAAAATGGGGCGACTGATGGGAATTGAACCCACGAATGCCGGAGCCACAATCCGGTGCGTTAACCACTTCGCCACAACCGCCATGTTGTGTTTATATATTTGGCAGGGGCAGTAGGAATTGAACCCACACTGGAGGTTTTGGAGACCTCAGTTCTACCTTTAAACTATGCCCCTATGTAAAATGGTGGAGGGGGGCAGATTCGAACTGCCGAACCCGAAGGAGCGGATTTACAGTCCGCCGCGTTTAGCCACTTCGCTACCCCTCCGAAACTTACATGGTGCCGGCTAGAGGACTTGAACCCCCAACCTACTGATTACAAGTCAGTTGCTCTACCAATTGAGCTAAGCCGGCATATTTTATTAAAATGGTGGCTCGGGACGGAATCGAACCGCCGACACGAGGATTTTCAGTCCTCTGCTCTACCGACTGAGCTACCGAGCCTTATTAAAATGGCGGTCCCGACCGGGGTCGAACCGGCGATCTCCTGCGTGACAGGCAGGCATGTTAACCACTACACCACGGGACCATTTGGTTGCGGG
>NZ_JBIYCZ010000013.1:0-175840 GCF_044908245.1 Bacillus sp. RC242 | reverse complement strand
ATTCAAGAAAAATTAAACCACCTATCCCCTAAAGAATTTAGGGAACAGATGGTTTAGGTGTTTTGATATGTGTCCCGTTTTCGGGGTTCACTTCAAAAACGTAAGGTTTTTTATATAGTCCCACATATGCCGTTATCTATAGATGTCCATAAACCTGCTCTCACAGGTGGATGTTCTCACAAATGTTTGTAACTTCCTTCTTAAAAAGATGGCCTGCTATCTACATTTAAATATTGAACTTCCATATTATACTTATTGGTTTAAGACATACACAAGCTACGTACACCGTAGGAATTTTATATACTATTAGTTGAAATAAGACCCCCGCAAGTGCCGTCTCTCGTAAATGTCCAAAAACCCGCTACTCGCAGGTGGATGCCCTCACAGTTACCGTATATCTTCCTCCACAAGGAAGGCTTGATAATGGTCACTAAATATTGAGCTTCCGTAAAACTAACATCGGTTTTAGACATAAATAAGTTACGCACACCGCAGGATGTATTATTTACTTGTCGTTATATTATCACATTGTTTCCAATGTGTAAAATATAATATTTTTGAAGCAATCTCTTGCTTGTGACCTTATTTTAATACAAATTATTTTTGCATGCAAGTGATTAATCTTCTTCTTTTGCAATTTGATTTTCTGGATAAGAAATCCAATCACTCCAGCTACCTGTATACAACTTAACATTTTGAAAACCAGCTAATGTTAATGCAACTATGTTCGGACACGCTGTAACACCAGAACCACAATATACGATTGTTTCCTTCTCTTTATCAAGATTTTGGAAACGCCCTTGCTGTTCCTCTTCGTTTTTAAAGTGTCCCGATTCTAAAATCCCATCTTTCCAAAAATAGTTTACTGCCGTCGGAATATGCCCTGCCTTCGAATCAACGAGCTCTTCCGCACCAGCATAACGTTTTGGTTCCCTAGAATCAATTAATGTCATATTTGCACCTGCACGAATTTTCCCTCTCACATCTTCCATCGTTACAAGCATATTTTCTTGTATTTCCGGTATAAAAGGTTTTCGTGCAATAACTGGGATATTCGGCGTTGTGTGTAATCCATTCTCTTTCCAAGCTGGAAATCCACCGTCTAATATATACACTTTCTCATGTCCTACATAGTTTAATAACCACCATAAACGAGAAGCCATTGCACCAGCTTGACTGTCATACGCAATCACTGTCGTATGTTCATCAATCCCGGCCTGTGAAAGCTTGTCTGCAAACTCCTCAATATTTGGCAACGGATGGCGGCCACCATGTTCTGCTACAGGACTTGATAAATCTAAATTTAAATCAAAATATAACGCATGAGGAATATGTTCTTCCTCATACTTCTCTCTACCCCAATTAGGATTCGCTAAATCAAATCGACAATCGATTATACGGACATTCTCATCTTCTATATGCTCACGTAACCATTCGACTGTAACAACCATCTTTAACGACCTTCTTTCTCTTGCAAACGACCTACATACTCCATAACCATATCTTTTGTAACAAGTTTACGCTGCAGTGCAACACCATTTTTTGCAAGCTCATTAATTTGCTTTGTTACAACATTAATGACATCAACCGAAAATTCTTTCCCATTTGACGCAAGAGATACGGCTGCTTCAATAGCTGCTTCACGCTGCGCATCTAATTGTAAACATGCTTTTACACTTTCATTTTGTTTACGAGAATGTGCTGTAATTGCTTTATGTACTTCCATCTTCTCTTCCCCCTAAATAAGTTATACGTTCTTATTCAATTCCATTGCAAGCCGAATCATATCACGACATACAATCCCATTTTCAATAATCTCTTCTTCATAATGCTTTGAAAAGTAATCAAAATCAATAGAAAAAATACGAAATCCACATTTTTGATATAAAGCAAGTTGTGAAACACTAGAATTGCCTGTACCAACTTCAAGTTTTGACATACCATATCCTTTAGCAGTTTCTATGGCATGACTTAATAGCTTCTTTCCAATCCCTTTTCCTTGCAAATGCTCTACAACCGCAACGTTCATAATTTCCATCGTCTTCGGCCTTGTTTCCAAAAGAACATATACACCGATAACACTCTCCTCTTGCTTAGCTACATATGTTAAGCCTCTTTGTGTATATGCATCAATTTGGCTTTCACTTGGATCAGCAAGAAGTAATAAAGATTTCGGTATAGCTTCTTTCGAAATACGCTCTATGACAACAGACATAAAAATTCCCCCTCCTCTATTGTTCTAAACCCCCCTTGTCTACCATAGATAATAGAAAGGAGGGATTCACCATGGACAACAATGAGAAAAAACGCAACGTCATCTCTATTGATGGAAAGAAAAAGAAGAGCGACACATATTCCTATCCAAAATTAGTAGTAGAAAACAAAACGTATGAGTTTTCTTCATTCGTCTTATGCGGTGAAACACCAGACGGCAGACGCTTAGTTCTTACCCATATGATTTCTACTGATGAGTTTGCAGGGTTTGTAAAATCTTTAGATACTGTACTACAAAAGAAAATTGAACGAATCTTTTTTTCATAACAGCTATTTAATATAAATTTCTTTTTCAATTTCTACTAACTGCTTTTGTAGCTCTTCTTTACTTTGTTCGTATAGTGATACATCAATTGTTTCAGCTAAAGCGAATAATATACTTTCATAATAATTCTCAACATCTTGCTGCATCACTTTTTGGAATAGGTTCCATTTTGCATCCCACTCTTGCTTATAATGATGAACGAATAAATCTTCTTCATCAACTACATAGTTTGATACGAAAGGTTCTAACACTCCTTTAGCGTCTTCTTGCATAAAAGCTTTATCATTTTTTTCAAAAAAGCTTTTCTCATTTTTAAAATGTGCTAGTGCCTTTTTAAAATCTTTTATTTCTATTGAAGGAAACGGCTCTTTATGTGTAATAATTTTATATTCATAATCCACTGTTCCACCCATAGAAATCGATTCATTTTCCACTTTGCAATTCACAACAATTTCATCCTTTGCACGCTTCATCGCTTCATCTATCCATTTTTCAAGACGTAATGATGTCGCACGCATTTCTTGTAATAAATCATGTTGAATAAATGAAACTAATTCCATTACACATTGCTGCAACTGCATTTTCACATTCCCATCTGTTCGTAACGACGCCGGATTAATAAATTCAGTAAACACATCGTTATAGCGTAAAAATAGACGTTGGTGTACATAATAAAGCAATTCTTTCACTTCATTTTGCATTGCTTGCTCTTCAGCAAGTACACTATATGATGAAATAATATGAAGTAGCTGATTACGCTCTGCTTCATATTTTTTTGTTTGCTTCTCTTTCTCATCATTTCCCTGCTTTGCGCCATTTATCATATTTACAAGAAGCTGATTCGCTCCTTGCAATGCACCATATAAAGCATGCACAGATACAAGCATTAAATCCCTCATCATAAAGGACGTAAATGATTCTTCAAACTTAGTAATCCCGGAGTTTTGTAAAATACCATACTTTTCTTTATCAATACTTTTCCCTTGCTTTTCTTCAAGCGCACATAAACTTGAAATTGCAAATAAACGTGGATTTCTAATACCGTATTGCAGGAGCTGATCAGCAATATAACCTTTTACCATTTCAAGTTCTTCTTCAGATTGTGCTAAATCGGCAGCATTTATTAAGAAGAACATTTTATCAAGTGCAAATGTATCCTTTACACGACCGAGCTGAATTAAAAATTCACGATCTGCACGAGAGAAAACATGATTATAGTATGTTACGAATAAAATAGCATCTGCGTTTTTAATATACTGGAATGCAACATCCGTATGGCGCGCGTTAATAGAATCCGCCCCTGGTGTATCTACAAGAGCTACTCCTTGCCTTGTTAAAGCACAATCATAATAAAGCTCCATATACTCAACAAAGCATGATTTTTCTTCATTAGCTACATAATCAGAGAACTCCTCTAACGTAACTTGTAATTGTTCCCCTAAATGATTAGCAACTGCCTCATATCCTTTTTGTACCGCTCGCAAAAAGCTAAATGTTGTTTTTTGCTTCCCACTTGGTGAAGGGTATTTCATAATTTGATCAATTTTCGTTAACGCTTCTTCCAATGTAGCAATTTCATAGTTAAACATTTTATAAACAGCTTTCATATCTTCTAACAGCGCTTGCTCTGATTTAAACTGGACAATTACCGTTCCATGTTGTTTATCTTCTGTAACTGGCAAAATTTGATTTATTGTTGCTGTCGTTGGGTTTGGCGATACAGGAAGTACCTTTTCACCGAGCAATGCGTTAGCAAATGATGATTTCCCAGCACTAAAAGCTCCAAATAACGCTACTGTAAATTGCTTCGTTTCTACACGCTGTCTTTTGCCAACTACCTCTTGCTGTAGATGTTTCAGTGTAGGCAATGGATCTAATATCGTTTCAGCTTTCTTCACTTTTTCTAATATACGCTGAATATTTAAAGCTTTCGTTCCTTTAATCTCTTCTTCACTAGCCGCTACGTTATCATTTACAATTTCTTGCTCTTGTAGTGTAAACTTCTCACTAACAACTTGTTTTTTACTTTGTAATATTTCGTCTATTTGCAATCCATCTGGTATAGAAATATTTTCATTCCAAATATCTCCTAAATAGCTCTCATATTCCTCATACGTCTTAATGTACTGTAATTTTGTTTCTTTTGCTGTTTGTAACATCGTGTATTTTTCAATTTCTTCTTCAATACGTGCAACTTCTATCTTCACTTTCTTCTGCAATATACCCGTACTTTTTCCAAAGATTTGCTGAGATTTCATAAAGTATCTTTTCTTTAACTCATTTGCAACGTCAGCAGTATAAAGAAGTAAGTAATCACCGGTAAATCCAGCCCCCTGTTTAATTGTTTCAGCCAACACTTCCGGTCCGAAAGCAATTTCTAACGCATATATGTCTTTCCCTATTTCCTCTGTAAATAACCCTTCTTCTTTTAAGAAGGCTACAATAAATTCTTTCACATGAAAATCAAGTTGCGTTTCAACAGTCTTTTGAAGAGCAGAATAAAAAGCATCTACACGTCTCTGTTTTTCTTGCTCCGTCTTTCCTTTCGCAAATAACAAGCCAACTTTAAACTTCGTTAATTTCGTTTCTAAATATTTATTTGCCAATTCTCTCATTTCAAATGGCATTAAATACGCGTTATCTAATATGGCTTGTAAACCTTTTATAAATTCATTTCTCACATCAGATTCTTTACTAGCCACCCGATTTTTATTTTCAGTTAACTCTTCCTTTTTTTCAACTATCTCTGAAAGTGACAGTGGTGATGTTAATTCTTCTTCATATTTCATGAGATGTTTTTCATTTTCAGAAAGAATAAACGAACAATGTTCTTGCAGTAAATATTCTGTTTCTCGCTCCATTCCCTTTCTTACATACTGCTCTTTTTCTTTCATGATAGAAAAGATTAATGCTTCTAAACTTTGAATTTCATTGTATGGATGATTCATCATTCGCAATGATGTATAAAAAATACCATCTACTTCAATATCCCAGTTAGAAAACGACTGTTTTACACTATCTCTATACTCTTCAAACGATAACTCATTTGCTTTATGTTTATCTATTTGGTTTACAACGAGATAAACCGTTTTATTACGTTCTTTCAATTCTTTAACAAATTGTAAGTTAACCTCTGATTGGACATGGTTATAATCCATCATATAGAAAATAACATCTGCAAGATGGAGTGTTGATTCTGTTGCTAATTGGTGAGCATCATCTGTAGAATCAATTCCCGGCGTATCAACTAACATAACCCCATCAGGAATTGGCGCATCATTTCGATAAATATGAACACCAATTACTTCATCACCGTCTTTACATATTTGTTTTAATTCTTCTGCTGAATATGCGCCGTCATATTCATACTGTTCTCCAGACTTAATCGTTACAACAACACGATCAGATCCTCTTTCAATTTTAACAACGTTAGCACTCGTTGGAATCGGACTTGTCGGTAATAATTGCGCTTTATATAGGTGATTCATCATTGTCGATTTCCCCGCAGAAAAATGACCACAAAAAGCTAGCATAAGCTGCTCTTGTTTATATTTTTGAATCACTTCAAACAACTTCAAACTATTCTCTACATCACCGTTTTTTTGCCACTCTTCATAAAAACAAACAAGTTTTTTCATACCGTTTGTCTGTACTATGTTCGTCATCCCCTTGTTCCCCTTTATCCAAGATGTATATACTTTATCCCGCTATTTGTGGGCAGTAAAAACCCGTTTCGTACGGGATAGTAATCAGTGAGGGATAGACCTCCCCGCTGATTAAAGTTTCACTTTATTATCATACTAAATTTTCAGCATATTCACATCAAAAATAAAAAATCCCTTTCATTCTTTTTACAAATGAAAGGGATTTTATGTAATATTATTCATTTTGTTGTTCCTACTCCATTTAATACATACTTTGTAACACCAACATATATAGCAATCGTTCCTGCAACAAGTGCATATACCATATTAACACACCAACCTTTTTTGATAATGATTATCACTTTTGAATACATTTTATCATTAAAGAGAATCATTATCAACAAATTTATAAAAAAAGAAAGCTCCTTCGGGAAAAGGAGCTTTACTGCCTGTTTTAAAGAAGTTTAAAACTTGCTGTGCACTCTTATTATATCTCATAATACACATCTTAGCAGTTTTAAAAATTGGAAATTACCTATATACCCTCCTCTTTACATTTTGTATAATAAAAGGGAATTACTTAACAAGGAGGAAAATAATGACACAAAATATTTCACAAGGCGAGAGGATACATTCCATCGATATTATTAGAGGAATAGCTGTACTAGGTATTTTTCTTGTTAACTGGCCTGTTATCGCTGGGATTGATTCTCGAGACATTTCCGGCGTTTATGATGGATTAGACAGCTATATTCGCTTGTTTTATGACATGTTTATTCAAACAAAATTTTATACTATTTTTTCATTTTTATTCGGATTAGGTTTTTATATCTTTATGAGTCGTGCTGAGGCGAAAACAGATCATCCGAAAACTTTATTTGTTCGCCGCTTGCTCATTTTATTATTATTTGGGTTCTTGCATTACGTTCTTTTATGGGACGGGGACATTTTACATAGTTATGCAATCGCTGGATTTTTCTTATTGTTATTTTATAAGAGAGAACCTCGTACTATTTTGATTTGGGCATTAGTTTTACTAAGCATTTTTCAATTTTTAATGCTAATTACTAGCATTGGAATTGCCTTAATGCCAAGAGATGAGCTAGGACTCTCCTTACCAATCATGCCATTAGAGGACTGGATGTTACAAATACAAAATCGTTTCCATGCGTTTTATTCTGAAGCAATTGGGCTAAGTGCATTCATGCTTCCAGAAACAGTTGGATTATTTTTGCTTGGTTTATATGCTGGCAAAAAAGATATTTTCCGCCGCTCAAAAGAATTAGATCCAAAGCTTAAAAAATGGCAAATCATTATGTTCGTTTTAACATTACCAATGTGGTTCTTTATGGTTCGTTATTTCTTGTCAAAACAACCTTATGATCCGATTTACATGAGTGCCTTTACAATGTTTAGCGGAAAAACATTATTCATCTTCTACATTTTCACACTCATGCGTTTATTACAAAAAGAAAGATGGCAAACATTATTACGCCCATTCCAATATGTCGGACGAATGGCGTTAACAAATTACATCACGCATACGATTATTACGTTACTTGTATTCGGCCTATTTTTCAAAAAGTATTATCCCGCTCCATTATGGGTGGGACCACTATTTTGCATCGGCTTTTATACGTTACAAATCTTTATTAGCCGCTGGTGGCTTTCACGTTACCAATATGGGCCACTTGAATACATTTGGCGCCTTGGTACGTACGGTAAGATGATGCCACTTAAAAAGAAAAGCAAGGTCTCATAATGAGACCTTGCTTTTTACGCTTCTCTTACTGCACTTTGCATAGAGACTGGTTCTTCTTTTACTTTTACTTTGCGATGCGGCACCATATTAAATACGATATTTAAAAGTACTGCTGACGCACTTCCAAGTACAATTCCGTTATCTGTTAAAATACGGATGTTTTCCGGAAGCTGTGAAAATAACGTTGGAACAACTGTAACTCCAAGTCCGATTCCGACAGAACATGCGACAATTAATAAATTTTCTTGTTTTCCAAAATCAACACTGCTTAACATTTTAATACCATATGCCATAACCATGCCGAACATTGCTAGCATTGCACCGCCAAGTACTGATTTCGGAATAATTGTTGTAATGGCTGCGATTTTAGGAATAAACCCAAGAGCAATTAACATACCACCACAAGTATAGATAATGACGCGATTTCTTACTCCAGTTAATTGAACAAGTCCTACGTTTTGAGAATATGTTGTGTATGGAAATGCGTTAAAAATACCACCTAGAACCATTGCCAATCCTTCTGCGCGATAACCTTTTGTTAATTCTTTTTCACCGATCTTCTTATTACAAATATCAGATAATGCAAAATATACCCCTGTTGCTTCCACAATTCCTACGCAAGCAACGAGAATCATCGTAATAATTGGCGTTAATTCAAATGTTGGTGTACCGAAGTAAAACGGCTGAATACCGTGGAACCAATCTGCCTCTCCAACCGCTTGCAAGCTTACTTTCCCCATAAATGCTGCGACGATTGTACCGAACAAAAGACCAAGTAATATAGAGATTGAACGGATAAATCCATCAAAGAAACGATACATAATAATGATAAATAATAAAACACCAAATGCTAACGCTAAATTTTCTAGACTTCCGAAATCTTTACTTCCAACTCCTCCAGCCATATCATTAATAGCTGCTGGAACAAGTGTAACCCCAATAACTGTAACGACAGATCCTGTTACAACAGGAGGAAACAGTTTTACAAGCCTCCCAAATAATTTCGCGAAAATAACAACAAATAATCCCGCAGCAATAATTGCTCCATATATAGAGGACACGCCGTATTGTTTACCAATTGCAATCATCGGTCCAACCGCTGTAAATGTACAACCAAGTACAACCGGAAGCCCAATACCGAAAAAGCGATTTGATAATGCTTGTAAAATCGTTGCTACGCCGCACATTAATAAGTCAATCGATACTAAATACGTTAATTCTTGTTGATTTAAACCAAGTCCCCCGCCGACAATAAGAGGAACAATAATTGCGCCAGCGTACATGGCAAGCATGTGCTGAATACCAAGCGATGCGATTTTAAATGGGTGCTGCTTCATCGTTAGTTCACCTCCGCAGTTTCTTGCTGTACAAATGTAACTGTGCCGTTATCAAGTGATGCAATTTCTGCTAGTGATTCAACACGAACACCCTGTTCACGCAGCTTCTTTCCTCCATCTTGAAATGCTTTTTCAATAACAATGCCAATTCCCGCAATACTTGCCCCGGCTTGCTCTACTAAACTCATTAAACCTAAAGCAGCCTGACCATTTGCTAAAAAGTCATCAATAATTAATACATGATCATTTTCATCAATATGATTTCGAGATAATGAAATCTCGTTCGTTTCTTGTTTTGTAAATGAATATACGTTTGCAACATACATATTATCTTGTAACGTTAACGATTTACGCTTTCTTGCAAAAACTACTTTTACACCAAGCTCTAAAGCAGCCATAACCGCTGGCGCAATGCCTGAAGATTCAATCGTCACGATTTTTGTAATGTTCTCTTCTTTAAAACGCTTAGCAAATTCTTTTCCGATTTCTTGCATAAGTACTGGATCAATTTGATGATTTAAAAATGCATCTACCTTTAATACATCACCAGATAAAACCTTTCCTTCGTTCAAAATCTTTTCTTGTAATACTTTCATGTTAGTTCCTCCTCTTATGCAAATAAAAAACTCCAAAAGCCGCCACCACTCGTTACAAGTGAGAGACGTGCTTTTGGAGTTTCGCAAAAAAGAATGCTAAACAAGCAAATATATTCGTCCTCACTCATAGTCAAAGTATTTACGGTACTTCGGTAGAAACTTGCAGGCCATATCCCCGCGATTATATGAGTGTAGCTAACTTATTTATTTATAGAAGGATTATAACGCACTTTTTTCACTTTGAAAAGCATTTATCGAAAAAACACGTACGAATTTTATGAAAATACCATTTTTGTTCGAGTTTTTCAAACTTTCACATTTCATATTACAACGTCGTTAATATGATAGGACCATCCTTCGTAATCGCAATTGTATGCTCATACTGTGCAGATAATTTCCCATCCATCGTCCGTGCAGTCCATCCGTTTAAATCTACTTTAGAATATCGCATACCGGCATTTACAATAGGTTCAATTGTAATTACCATTCCTTCTTGTAATTCTGGTCCTTGCCTTGGCTTACCAAAATGAAAAATTGCTGGTTCCTCATGAATTTCTTTACCAATTCCGTGTCCCGTAAAGTCTCTTGCAACAGAAAACCCTTCAGAGGCTACATAACTTTCAATTGCGTATCCAATATCTCCAACATGGTTACCACTTATTGCTTGCTCAATCCCTTTATATAAAGCACTCTCTGCTACTAACAATAACCTTTTTGCTTCATCAGAAATATCTCCAACTATATACGTCCATGCAGAATCCGAAAGCGCACCATTTAAGTTTACTACCATGTCAATTGTCACAATATCTCCTTCACTTAAAGGAACATCTGTTGGAAACCCATGACACATTTCATTGTTCACAGATGCACATATTGCGTATGGATAATCGTTATACCCTTTCTGTTCGGATCTGGCACCATGCTCTTCTAAATATGCTTCAACAAACGTATCAATTTCTTGTGTAGTGATACCTGGTTTCATCATTTTTGCAATTTCTCTATGACAAGAAGCTAGTAACTTCCCCGATTCATGCATCAAATCTATTTCATTTTTCGTTTTAATTATAATCATACTACCTCTCCTTACTAAACTTGCTATTTGCTACTAAACTTCAATCATACACATCCTCTTCCAAAATTTCAAAACTTCTAATTACAACAAGTACAAAAACAAACATCATTTATTTCTACATCAAAATAAAAAAACAGAAGCTCTCCTCTGTTTTTTAATCATTTTCACATATATAATTCATTTTCAAAAACTCAAAACAACTACCATTTGTTTTCTGTATAAACGTTCCAACAGCTTCGAATCCTGCTCTTTTATACACTTTAATCGCTCTTTCATTAAATGTCGCTACTGATAGTGTTATATAATTGCATCCGTATTTTTCTTTACTAAAATCTAATCCAGCTTTTACGAACTGTAAACCTAATCCATTGCCTGTTATATCAGGTCTCATTCCAAGTCCTATATCAACTGTTTGATTATTTATGTTACTAAAACTAAAGAAACCAATGAGAGTACCATTTTCCTTCACAGAAAATGTATGATTCCCTCTACTCTCATCCTCTAAAAACTCAGCTAAATCTTCTTCATCTGCCTCTATATCATAAAAGGAATACTCCCCTTCATAATGCCAGTTGTATGCAATTTCTTCTGCTTCCGCTTGCGACATTACTGTAAACATATAGCCCATTTCTCTCACTCCCTCATAAAAAAAAGCTGCAATTAAGCAGCTCCTGTTTTATAACTCATAAATCTCTTTATATTTAGCTTCTAAATAATCAGCTAAGTAGTTTGCATTTAAACCTTCACCTGTCACATCTTTTAAAATTTCAAGTGGTTTTTTCGTTTTGCCATATTGGTGAATATTCTCTGTTAACCATTCACGAATTGGTGTCACGTTTCCTTCTTCTAATAATGCATCAAAGTTTGGAATATCCTTTAGCATCCTATGTTTAAATTGCGCTGCATACATATAACCAAGCGCATAAGATGGGAAGTATCCAAATGAACCACCAGCCCAGTGAACATCTTGCAATACACCTTGTGCATCGTTTTCCGGACGAATTCCTAAATATGCTTCCATCTTATCATTCCAAGCCGCTGGCAAATCCTTCACTTGTAATGTACCATCAAATAATTCTTTCTCAAGTTCATAACGAACCATGACGTGAAGCGGATATGTAAGCTCATCTGCTTCTATACGAATAAACGATGGCTTCGATTCGTTAATCGCATCATAAAACTCATCTACTGATATATCATTGAATTGACCATCGCTATACTCTTTTAATAAATCATAATTTTTCTTCCAGAATGATTTATTACGACCGATAAAGTTCTCAAAGAATAATGATTGTGACTCATGAATACCCATAGAAGTTCCACTACATAGCGGTGTACCTTCAAATTTCTCTGCAATATTTTGTTCATATACAGCATGACCACATTCATGAATCGTGCCGAAAACAGCCATACGGAAGTCTTTCTCATCGTAACGAGTCGTAATACGAACATCCCCTCTATTTAATGTAATTTCAAAAGGATGTACCGTTTCATCAAGACGACCCGCTTCAAAGTTATAGTTCAATTGTTTTAATAACTCTAAAGTAAAATTCTTTTGTTTTTCTTTTGAAAAATGTTCAGCTAAAGCATTTGTTTTTAACTCTTTTTTAGACTCAGAAATTTCTTTCACAAGCGGAACGATACGTTCACGTAGTTGACCAAATACATGATCTAACACTTCTACTGTGATTCCCGGCTCATACATGTCTAATAGCGTGTTATATTTGTACGTTTCGTAACCCCAATATGTAATAAACTTCTTTTTGAATTCAACAATTTTTTCTAAATACGGACGGAACATTTCGAAGTCAGATTTTTCGCGAGCTTCTTCCCATACACTTTCCGCTTTCGCTTCTAATTTCACATACGCTTCATATTCCGCTTGTGGAATTTTCTTATTTCTATCATATTCTTTACGACACTCTTCAACCATTTTCTTTGTCGTTTCAGAAAGTTTATTTTCAATAATTAAAGATTCTAGTTCAGTTAAATAGTTCCCCATCTCATCTGAAGTCGACATCGCAAACACTTCGGATGAAAGCATTCCAATTACTTCTGAACGCTGGTCTACTCCTTGCTTTGGTGCACCTGTTCTTAAATCCCAAAACATTAAGCTTAATGCCTCTCCGTAATTCTCTATCTTCTTCACATATGTTAAAAATTGTTTTTCCACTTCATATGTAGCAACTGTCATAGTATAAAAAACCTCCTTTTTCTACCTCAAACTTATTTCGACACTGAAACATAAATTCCTTTTCTAATAGAAAAAAAGCTTGGCAAATGCCAAACTTTTCCCTACAACATTTTTTCGCTTAAAGTACTTTTCCTTCTACCGGAAGTACTTTCTTCACTGCTTCTATCACTTTTTCATCTTCATTATCTGATAAGAATAATGATATAGCACCTTTATCTTCACTTGTACGAATTAAACGTCCAATTCCTTGGCGAAGACGTAAAATCATATAAGGCACATCTACGTCCCAGAATGGATCATTCACATGTTTACGCTTCGCCTCAAACACAGGATCGTTTGGAGGGAATGGTAATGACCAAATAATAACATGTGATAATGATGAACCTGGAATGTCTAAACCTTCCCATAAATGAACGGCACAAAGTACAGTCTCTTCTTCATTTTGGAAACGAGAAACGAGCTGACTAATTTCTTGATCTCCTTCATATAGAAACGGCACTGACATTTGCTCTTTACTTACATATTCTTTAAACGCTGCAAGTTCTTGCGTTGTACGGAATAATACGAGTGTACGTCCATTTGTTTTTTGTATATTTTCAAGTGTATATTGACACTTTCTTTCCCATTCATTTTCTTTCGTATACGGAAGTAAGTTTACTGTCATTTGCTCTTCATAATCAAACGGCGAAGCAACTGAGAATGATAAGTAATCTTTTACCCCTAGACTATTTGCAGTAAATGCGAACGAATCATTGTCAGATAATGTCGCAGAAGAGAAAATATATGGAATCTTCTTCGAGAATACTTTTTCTTGTAACACTTCTTCAACTGCACGCGGCATAATAACTAACGTGAAAGCACCATCGCCTTCTTCACCCCACGTAATTACATTTTTCTCGTGCATGAAAAGACGAAGTGAATGCTCTAACACATCTAAATGCTCATCAACAATATTTAAATCGTATGTGTTTACTGTATGCATTTCACTTTCAAATACTAATGCATCACCGACTTCACCGATTTTCGCATAAAGTCTTTTCGCTTCTGCAGTTACCTTTTCTGTCACAGTAATTTCTAAACGATCAGAACCTTCAATTTCCTTTTTATTCTCTTGTAGTACCCCAAAGAATTGTTCAGTTTGCCAAATTGTTTCTTCTACTAAATGTGCGAACTCTTCACGAATATCATTTTGTAATAATCTCGTTAAAAGTTGCTCCATCATCGTTTGTTTTAAACGGTACGTTAAAGCTTTTTGAGCTGCATATTCTACAAGATGCCCTTCATCGAATACAACGCAGCTACTTTCTGGTAATAACGGAATTTGTCCTTCACGTTTGCGAGCTTCGTACGTCCAAATATGATCCATATAGAAATCTTGAGAACAAATGATTAAATCTGCCGCTTTACGATAATGCTCGCGCGAAAGAGTTTGACCACAACGATGACGAGAATCACAAGTGAAGCAATCTTGGAAGTAATCCCAGTTTACCTTTGACCATTCCTCGTCATTTAACAGTGGAAATTCTTTTCGATCACCATAGTGAGTAAAGTTCTGCATCGTACCATGATCGAATACGAACTGAGGTAATTCGTAATATACATCTTCAATTACTTCTGGAGCTCGTCCACTCATAACATCTTCAAGTTTACGTAAACATAAATAATTATCCATTGACTTCGCAAGTCTAACATCAACAGATAGCCCTAATGCTTCAGATAACTTAGCAATGTCTCCTTCTTCTTTCACAAGCTGCTCAATTAACGTTTCATCTGCACAAGCGATAATAGCCGGCTTCCCTGTATAACGTGCATAACAAATTGCATATAGAAGATATACAATTGTTTTCCCTGTTCCTACACCTGCTTCTGCAAACATAACTTTCTTCTCTTGGAAAGCGCGCTCTAACTGAAACGCCATAAAAATCTGTTCATCACGCTCTTCAAAACCTTTTTCCGGAAGAATGTCGTAAAACACATCTCCAATCCACTCATTCAACTTATCATAAAAATTATCTTGTTTTCCTACTTCAAATGGTAACCTATTCTCAGTAAACATCCTTAGCCTCCAACCAAACAGTTTTTCTATAAAAAGATATAGCAACTGCTACTCACATGTGTGCAGCCACTTTCCCCTGTTACAATACATAGAAATACACGAAAAAAAATTTTCCTTTCGAAAAAGGAAAATTTTTTTCTATATTAATGACCTTAAATAACGTTTATCAATCGCTGTTTCATGTGAAAGAGCTGACAAATATTCTTCCTGCGCTTTTTGTATTCCCTCTACAATTGCACCTTGACTATCCACTTCTTTTCCGAGCTCATCATACGTACGGTGAATAGCTTTTTGAATCATCGAGAATTGGAAACTATCCATATCACTTCCTCCTTTACGCATTACATAATAGCCAGTATATGCGTGCTGGAGGAGTTTTATACTATGAATTACGCGGTGGACGCTTTCCGAAGTATTGATAGTAATCTGTACGGATAAATCCGTTAAACAGTTTACGCTTTTTCGATGCATCTTTCCCATAACATTTCTCAAATGCTTCATAACTTGTTAATAAATACATTGACCACGTATCTAATGGGCGGAATACCTCTCCCATTTCTTTATATAATTTTTCAACAAGCGCTCTTTCACTTAAACGTTCTCCGTATGGAGGATTCGTTACAACATAGCCATATTCCTCTTTTGTCGTGAAATCTTTTACTTGCATTTGTTTAAATGATATAAGATCCCCTAATCCAACTTCTTCTGCGTTATCTTGGGCAACTCTTATCATACGGTGATCGATATCTGATCCAATGATTTGCAATGGTTGATTATAATTAGCTAAATCTTCAGCTTCTTGACGAGCTTCGCGCCAATTTTGTTTACCAACCCAGCCCCATTCATCCGATGCAAAACCTCGGTTAAATCCTGGTGCGATATTTTGTCCAATTAATGCAGCTTCAATTGGAATTGTACCAGATCCACAGAAAGGATCAACGAAAGGACGATCCGCCTTCCAGTTTGTTAACTTAATTAAAGACGCAGCTAATGTTTCTTTTAAAGGCGCTTCACCTTGCTCAAGACGGTATCCACGTTTATGAAGACCTACACCACTCGCATCGATTGTTAACGTCGCAATATCCTTGAGCATTGCAATTTCAATACGGAATAACGGTCCATCTTCTTCAAACCAAGTTGTGCGTCTATACGTTGTTTTTAATTTCTCAACAACAGCCTTTTTAACGATACGTTGGCAGTCTGAAACGCTAAATAATGTTGATTTCAAAGATTTCCCAATAACAGGGAATTCTCCGTTCTCTGGAATATAATCTCCCCAGTTTAACGCTTTTGTTTTTTCAAATAACTCATCGAATGTTGTTGCTTTAAATTCACCGACTTTAATTTTCACACGGTCTGCAGTACGTAACCATAAATTCGTACGACAAATCGCTTTTTCATCCGCTTCAAACGTTACCTTTCCGTTTTCCACTTCACATTCATAACCAAGATCGCGAACTTCTCGGGCAACTAACGCTTCTATACCCATTGCCGCTGTTGCAATTAAAGTAACTTTTCCCATTTGCATTCACCTCTTATGTATAATCAAACAATAATTAATAACATGTTTTCCTATTAATTATCACATATTACGAAGAATATTCTCATTTACCATTTTAACTCACAATTTATAACTTCATACAAATAAAAAGCCCTCCTCTAACAAAGGAGAGCTGAGTTATTTCATAGTTGGTTCATAACGTTCTGTAAGCCATGTTCTGTTCCTTTGTACTGCAAACGGCCCACGCCTCGTACTCCGGTGGTAATCATCTATCTACAGGTTACGAAAACCTGTCCTTTCCCATCGTTCATTTCCTTGGAAAAGATTCCCCTACCATTATTTGGGTTTCTCGCTCGTGGGGTTTACCTCGTTCCACTCCTATCATTTCTTCAAGGACTTCGTCACTGTGGCACTTTAAAGGTAGTCAAACCATATCCGAAAGGACTTAGGTTTTTTCCCTGCCGTTAAACCAGCCTTGCAGCCAGAATACCCTAGCTTATGACTTGGCTAGGCACGAACACTACAGCCATCTCAGGCCGTGCGAGCATGGACTTTCCTCTACAACGTTGGCGTTGCAGCGATTACCCAAACGTTATGACAAACATTAGTATAGTGGAAACAAAAAGATTTTGCAATGTTTTTTTCTATGTAAAATACTTTAACCTTTTTGTTACCTTAATTTATTCGTATAACTTACTTCCAAATACAGCTTTTTCTAAATTAGATAGACGTTTTAAAATATCCGTATTCGTATTGTTATACACTGGTTGTGCAACTGGTGTTTGTACAGGTTGTTGCGGAACTTGTGTTGCCGCTACTTTCTGCTCTTCTAATTCACGTTTCAAACGAACGTTTTGTTGTTTTAATTGATCAAATTCCTTATGAAAAGCTTCATAATCTTTAATAATCATATCAAGAAACTTATCTACTTCTTCTTGTTGATAACCTCTCATACCTGTTTTAAATTCTTTTTCTAAAATATCTTTCGCTGTTAATTTAATTTTATCCGAAATCATTTTCTTCACCTCTAATTTTTGCCAAAGCTTTCATTAACTAAATTTTTTCAGAAACAATGCCTTTTGTCAATCAAATATACGAGTACTATATTACATATTACTCTGCATTATTCCACTGTTCCTCTTCCATTATATCTTGTAAATCAGAAAAAAGAATAAAATAACTGTGATAATTTTCTATTTCTCCTTTTTTCTTAGCTGCTTCTACAATATATTTAGGGCTCCCAGACTTTTCTTCATCATATACAGCTAAAAGTGCATCGCTTTTTTCAATAAAAAACTGATTCTTTAATTTAAATTGCTCTGGGCTTTCGTACTTCCGTTTCGTAATACTATCAATGTGATCTGCTTGCGAAAGAATAAATTCGTAATATTCACGGTTATCTTCCTTCCAATTTTCTTCTTGTTCTAAAAAAGGAGTAAATACCGCTAATTTTAAATCTGGATATTCTACTTGAATTTCAAAAACAACTTCAGCAGCCCATAGCTCTACTCCTAACTGGCCGCTAATAATAACCCATTCCAAGCCTTCTTCTACAAAAACAGTTAATTTACGACGCAGCGCCTTTTTTATACACTCTACTCCTGGATGATCATTTTTAAATATTCCAAGTTCAAACGGCTTATATCCTGTTACAGCAACAACCTTCATATCAACACTCCAATTACAAAAAAAGAACTAGCATTTCGCTAGTTCTAACATATCATTTACTTTTTAAACATTCCACCAACGTTTGGTCCGATATTTGGTCCAAATGGTGATACATTCGGTCCTGGTCCAAATGGTGATACGTTCGGTCCTGGTCCAAATGGTGATACATTCGGTCCTGGTCCAAATGGTGATATTTGATGCCCATGGTGATGATGGCCATGACCGCATGGTCCACATCCTCCGCCGAATCCTGGATCACCAGGATCTACAACGTTTACGTTCGAGTTTGTTTGTGGAAAGAAGCTTTGATTTTTAATTTGTTGATGATGAACATGCGTTGTATGGGTTGGAAAAATGTGTGGCACCACCGTTGTTGAAAAAGAATGTGTTACGCATTGTTTTGTTGGATGAATGACAGGAGCTGTCGTACAAATAGGTCCTACAGGCTTATGCCCTCCAAAGCAAGGATGACAATGATGCATAGTTTTTTCTCTCCTCTCTCATTAAAAAAATCTGACTACACTTTACAATATGAGCGAGGGGGTAAAGCCGCTTGTTATATATACCCATTTATTTCATGGAAATTTGTCTAGTATCCAAATTCATACGTAATACCTATTATAGACAACCCCCTACTATTATTTACCAAAAAAGCCCCCGACTTGCTTAACAATCCCTGTTACTTGATTCATCGCGTTCATCATTTGTCCAGCTGTGTTCATCATTTTATTTACATCGTAGTTACCATCTGATGATTTAAATTGTGAAACAAAACTAGAAAACTGACTTGGTTGCTGTTGCTGTTGCTTTTGTTTATTCATCGTTGGATATGGTTGTTTTGGTGGATAAAACATAGCTTGTTGATTTACATATTGAGCTGGCGACATGTAGTTTTGTGAATTCATATACGCTTGCTGTGGTTGATTCGTATACATTTGCTGCGGCTGATTCATATGCGGTTGTTGCGACTGATCCATGTGCGGTTGCTGCGGTTGATTCGTATACGCTTGTTGCGACTGATTCATATGCGCTTGCTGTGGTTGATTCGTATATGCTTGTTGCGGTTGATTCATATGCGCTTGCTGTGGTTGATTCGTATATGCTTGTTGCGGTTGATTCATATGCGCTTGCTGCGGTTGATTCCCAAAAGACACTTCAAATGGTTGATAATAATTTTGGTTTCCATAATGAGGCTCGAAAGGATACATATTATATCGTAAATATGTATCCTCATTATATTGGTACATATTTTGCTGTGCATATGGATTTGCTTGCTGATATACATTAGGTTGTTGAAACATGCATTCTCTCCTCCTTGGCATAAGTTTCTACATATAGAATATGTACCTATAAAATAAAATGTGTGACGGATTACCTGTCTGTTTTTGTCGGAAGTTTAAATTTTTAAAAAAATTAGAAAGTAAACCCTTCCATGCTATGATAATAAGGAAGAAGATTCTCATGGGGGAGGAATCAACATGGTATTAGGGGATTTAAAACAAGCGTTTTCTCAAAAAAAGGGGTATTACACAGAAAATTCGAATGAACTGTTAGACTTTGCAAGACATTTTTATCTTGAAGGAAAAATATGCATATCAGATTACCGAACATTAATACGTGAATTAGAAATAAACGGTGCAACAAAACCTACAACAGTGACCGAGGCATAAAAAAACAAGAGGGTTTTCCCTCTTGTTATTTACATTGATCTACGATATTTTGCAAAGTATACGAAATAGCTTGATGAGTTTCAAAGAAACGTTTACCTTTTCCCTTATTAACAAAACATTGTAGCACATTAGTTTGTAAATTATCATACACTTGATCAATTTGTTGTACATGTATATACTTAGGTCTTTCTTCCTTTATCCACCTATAAGCTAATTCTTTCCACATCTCTAACTCAGCATCTACAATATCAACAAATGGCTTCATATCCTTATAAAAATCATATTCAGCCATCTCTCTTTTTTTCACATTCGCTTCATCATTATACTGCATTAACTTCTCCGAAGACTGGATTAATGCTTCATGTCCCATTTTGTTCCCACCTTATTATGCACTCACTACGACGTTTTGAAATGTCTTTACCCAGCTCCCTTTTTCTTCGTGATGCACTAATTTATTTTCCATATGTTCTATATGCATTTCTGTTATTTCTATCTTATTGCATATTTTTTCACCTTTATCCTTCAATGCATGATTCATTCTAATCCCAATCTTCATTTCCAGCAAATCGAGAGAACTTAACATTTGATCCATTTTTTTCATAACATCTTCCTTCTGAACCATCGCCATATTTAAAACGCCCCCTTCTTTGCCTTTCCTTTGTCATGTAATTTCGCCGATTGATTAATTACTCCTTCTCACATGACAAAACTAGTTGATATTCGTCAAAGAAATCATTTAGTATGCCATTTTTAGAAATGGTAACAATACAAAAAGGAGGTGTATTACGATGGCAAAAAATAAAAACGAAAAAAAGAAAAAGCAAAACAAACAACAAAACAAACCTGAGACTGGGAATCCAAAGCTTGATGGTCCAAATTTCCCCGCTACATAAAGTGAAACTTTAATCAGTGGGGTTTTGTTCATCCCCCACTGATTATTAGCCCGCACCAATCGGGTGTTTACGGGCAGCAGGGCTTCCACCTACCTTCTTTGCTCCAGCCAAATTTTGAGGTGGGAGTTTTACTGTCCGCAAATAGCTTGATAAAAAGACACTTTAATCAAAGTGGCTTTTACAAACAACTATTTTCTAGTCTACCTTACCTCTTCGCTTTCGATAAGTGTTGAAGTTAAAATCGTACTGCCGGCAAATAGCCGATTAGAAAGTAACTTGTTGTAGAGCATATTACTTTTAATAAAGAAGTCCCGCCTTCATTTAAGAAGGCGGGACTTCTTTATTATATCATGAACTCATCTATTCTTTTAACAAAACTACTTAATATAGAAAGAGTATGTATTTGCTCCCTCTTCTTTCTATACCATTCTGTTATATTAATTTCCCCCTTAGGTTTTTCAAGTAAAAATAATGAATCTATTTCCAACCCGTCACTAAACCAATCTTTTTCAATTAATTTTTCATGAGTGACAATAGAATACACATCCCGAAGAGCCGGCGTACATGATTTTCTAATTCCCCTTATATTACATTCATAATCCATCCTAGATCCTGTATGCCTAGTTTGCACTGCAAATTTATAAAAAGAAGCCTTATACTTTGAATGAAATAATAACCAAGCTAATTGCTTCCCCAGTTCTATACGTTTTTGCAACGTTTCAAATTGATAAACTGAAAATCCATACATTCCCCCTTCCACCATTGGAAAAATAACTGCACTAACGTGAAATATTTCTTGAAATTTGAATAGTGCAGTATCAAATACATGTTTTTGAAAGTATGCATTCTCAATTACTGGTTTTTGAATTTTATTTTGTTCATTAATAATAAGTGCCGTCATAAGCCTATTTATATCTTTTTTCTCCCAAAACGCGACCCATTCTTTTTCCATAAAAATTGATATGTTGAAAAATTGTAACAAATGAAAGAGCGGTGCACATCTCTTTTTACTTTCCTCATACAGTAATAGTTGAGGAAATGCATCTAAAAAAATGAGCCAATTGGCTTTCTCATACAAAAGAAATAATCGTCTCTTAACTGTTTGAGATAAAAGATTAGAATAATATTCTCCTTCTAAATCTGTCATGTTCCATCCCCCATTCCTTGAAACCATGCTTGCTAAAAAAGACCATCTAATTTCTCTATTTCTCAAATAATATTCTTGGTAAGATTGTGTACGTGAAATATTATCTACGTTAGCTACATCCGTGCTCTCCTTAATATTAAGAACTATAGCTTTTTCCTCTTCTGTACAAAAAATATCATTACGGGTCTGTTTAATTTTTTCGTAATCATTCCATCGAAACATGAGTAAGTCACCATACCTTTCTTGAAAAAGGTCACATCTTTTTTCATTTTTTGATATAATCACCTTTGTAAGTAAATCTTATCAAGTTGGGAGTGGACAAAATATGACCATTCGTTACCCAAATGGAAAAAGGTACGATCAAGCTTCACAACCTCATAAAACACCAATAAAAAAACATACTTACAGTAATAGAGGTATGTCCCTTGAAGAGGAATTGAATGACACCAATCAATATTACTTAACCCATAATATTGCATGCGTACATAAAAAACCTACACCTCTTCAAATTGTAAAAGTAGATTACCCCGCTCGAAGTGCTGCAGTGGTAAAAGAAGCGTATTTCAAACAACCTTCTACAACAGATTACAACGGTGTATACAAAGGGAAATACATCGATTTTGAAGCGAAAGAAACTAAAAATAAAACCAGCTTTCCACTTCAAAACTTCCACCTTCATCAAATTGAACATATGAAGCAAGTAGTCGCTCATAATGGAATTGCATTTGTTATTATTAAATTTACACTTTTTGATGAATTTTATTTATTAGATGCAAAACATATTATTGCATTTTGGAATCGTCAAAATACTGGTGGACGTAAATCGATTACAAAACAAGAAATAGAAGAGCATGGGTCTTTATTATCATGCGGTTATCACCCTCGAATTGATTATATCCGCGTACTAGACACGGTTTATTTTTCGTGATAGAGTCATCACTAAGGCTCTTTTTTCGACTTTTGGGGGAGAGAATGAAAGGTAGGAGAAAGTATAATGTCAGATAATTATCGTTCTCGTACAGAACGAAATCATGTAAAAAATCAAACGAAAGAAACAAATAATAAAGAAGAAAAACCAAAGAAAAAAGGTTCCTTTTTCAAGAGATTTCTTATAGGTTGTCTACTTCTTGGTATCGTCGGTCTCGTAGCTGGCGTTTCGGCCTTCTTTGTTATGGTAAAGGACGCTCCAAAACTAGACAAATCAAAGCTAGTCAATCCTTTATCAACAAAATTCCTTGATAAAAACGGGAATTTCTTCTATGAATACGGTGCTGAAAAACGAACCCATGTTACATACGATCAAATTCCAAAAGTAATTGAAAGTGCATTCCTTGCGACTGAGGATGCTCGTTTCTACGATCATAATGGAATTGATTTTAGACGTACTGGAATGGCAGTCATGGAAAATGTCACTGGTGGTTTTGGATCACAAGGTGGTAGTACGATTACACAGCAAGTAGTTAAAAACTATTTTCTAACGATGGACAAAACTGCAAAAAGAAAAGTGCAGGAATGGTACTTATCTTATAAGTTAGAGCAACAGTACTCAAAACATGAAATTTTAGAAATGTACTTAAATAAGATTAACCTCGGTAATCGCTCTTACGGTATTTCAACAGCAGCAAAAAAATATTACGGCAAAGATTTAAAAGACATACAACTACACGAAGCTGCAATGCTCGCTGGTTTACCCCAAGGTCCTAACATTTATGATCCAACAAAACCAGATAACGTTGATAGAGCAACGAAACGTCGTAATATCGTATTAACATTAATGAACCGACACGGGTATATAACGAAACAAGAAATGAATGACGCAATGCAAATCTCTGTAACACAAGGACTTCTTCCATCTTCAGAAGTGACTGAAATGAAGTATCAAGCATTTATAGATGCTGCTGTAAAGGAAGTTGAAAAAGAATACCCTGATGTAAATATCGGTTCAGATGGTTTAACGATTCATACAACACTTGATCAAGATGCTCAAGATTACGCTGAAAAAATTATGGATGGGAATCTCATCAAGTATCCAAACGATCAATTCCAAGGATCATTCGTATTTATGGATACTCAGTCTGGAGAAGTTCGAGCAATCGGCGCTGGTCGTAAAGAAAGTAAGTCTACTTTCAAAGGTCATAATATGGCAGTTGATTTAAAACGCCAAGTTGGTTCAACAATGAAACCAATTTTCGACTATGGTCCTGCAATTGAAAACCTTCAATGGTCTACTTATCATCAATTAAATGACTCTGAATATACTTACTCTGATGGCACAAAGATTAAAAATGCTACGGGTAATTTTAAAGGTGACGTTTCACTTCGTGAAGCATTGAAGAAGTCATTAAACATCCCGGCTTTAAAAACAGCTCAAGCAGTCGGTATTCCTAAGGCACAAGAGTTTGCTGAAGGTTTAGGAATGACGTTTAAAGATGGGAAAGCATATGAATCTACTGCAATCGGTAGTAATGAAGGCTCTCCGTTAGATGTCGCTGGAGCTTATGCAGCATTTGGAAATGACGGTGTATACAATAAACCTCATTTCGTTAAAGAAGTTATTTTCCCAGATGGAAAAAAGAAAAGCTTTAAACCGAAAGAACAACGCGCAATGCATGACTATACAGCTTACATGGTCACTGACGTTCTTCGTGACGTAGTAAAACCTGGTTCTGGCGGTACAGGTCCAACAGCATATGTTTCAGGTGTAGACCTAGCAGGTAAAACCGGAACACAAAACTTTGATAAATCTGTTATTAAAAAATACGGTATTCCAGCAGATGCCAACAGAGATAGTTGGTTCGCAGGATATACACCACAATATACAATGGCTGTATGGACTGGTTATGAAAAAGATAGCCCGGAAAATTACATTAGCGATCGTTCTACTAGAATTGCTCAGCAAATGTTCCAAGCAATGATGAGCAAATTTGCTACGGATAATTCTCGTTTCGAGCGCCCTTCTTCTGTACAAGAATTAAATGGAGAACTGTACATTAAAGGTGCGAAAAAAGATGCAGTTAAAGAAATTAAAGTAGATCCACCTAGTGGCCTTAATGTCGCTTTCGATGGCGCTAGCACAGTGACACTGAACTGGTCTGGACCATCATCAAATGTTGATGCATACGCAGCAAGCTATAAAGCTACTGACGGTTCTAGTGGTAGCTTATCAGTAAGCGGTACGACAGCTACTCTTGGTGGTATTAAACCAGGTGTTACTTACAGTTTCTCTGTAGTAGCGAAAAAGGGTACTGGAACAAGCCCTGCAGTTGGTGCATCCTTCACTGCCCCTGGCGGAACTCCAGATGCGAAAAAAGCTGACGAAGAAGCTAAGAAAAAAGCTGACGAAGAAGCCCTGAAAAAGACCAATGAAGATAAACTAAAACAAGAAGAAGCTAAGAAAAAAGCTGATGAAGATCAGCGTAAACAGCAAGAACAGCAGCAACAGCAACAGCAACAGCAAGAACAACAACGTAAACAACAAGAACAACAGCAGCAACAAGAACAACAACGTAAACAGCAAGAAGAAGCTCAAAAGAAAGCCGCTGATGAAGAGGCTAAGAAGAAAGCTGACGAAGAAGCTAAGAGAAAAGCCGACGAAGAAGCTAAGAGAAAAGCTGACGAAGAAGCTAGAAAAAAAGCTGAAGAGCAACAACACCAACAAAATACCGGAGGAGATACACCTCACGCGGACGGAAATGTTGTTACAACAGAGTCTTAATAAACAAAAAAAGAAGTCGGTTTCTCTTAATGAGAAATCGACTTCTTTTTTGTTATCATTTTCTTTACATATAGCTTTTCTATTTCGATATACAACTGTACTAATTGAATATACGAATGGTAATTACTCGGTTTCTTTATAATAAATGAATATCGCTCCATAAAGTTAACAGGTTGTACTTCCAATTTATTCGTATTTACTTGCATCTCATTCAAACTATGAACAGGCTGCTCATTTAACCAATATATAACCGATAGAAAGTGCGCTGCAAAAAGAATCATCGGACCCTCAGCTTCTTGTTTTTTTCTGTTCCGAAATAGTATAGCAATTTCTTCATGCTTGCTTTTCCATATATTTAACACCGCTGGAATACTTGTTTCAATTTCATTCCATGGTTCATATTGTCTTTCAATATCAAATATAAAGTAAGTATTTTGTATTATTTCTTCAAAAGATTGGTCTGTGTGATACGTAATCGAATTTGCACTCTCTTTAAAAAATGGTACGCACCGAAACTCTTTCGGTATTTCTATAACTCGCTCCATCCTTTATTTCCCCTTCATTCGTTTCTTTCCTTCACGACATATTTCTAGTAATCGACACTCTTCACATTGTGGTCGCTGCGCCTTACAGTAATAACGTCCGAAGAAAATCATACGGTGGTGTGTAACTCCCCACTCATCCATTGGAATTTTCTTCATCAATGTCTTTTCCACTTCTAACACAGAATCTTTCCATCTACAAATTGCTAACCGTTTACTCACTCTCTCTACATGCGTATCAACAGCAATCGCTGGAATCCCAAATGCTACCGAGACAACTACATTCGCTGTCTTTCTCCCTACTCCTGGTAATTTCGTCAGCTCATCACGGTCTTCTGGAACTTTCCCGTTATAATCATCTAGTAACATCCGGCACAATTTTTGAATATTTTTCGCCTTATTTCTAAACAATCCAATGGAACGTATATCTTGTTGTAATTCTTCTAAAGACACACTTAAATAATCTTCTGGTGTTTTATATTTTTGAAATAAGTTTTTCGTCACCTTATTCACAAGTGCATCTGTGCATTGTGCAGATAATGCCACTGCGATTACAAGTTCAAATGGATTATCATGAATTAATTCACAATGCGCTTCTGGATACATATCCGCCATTGTATCTAAACAATAACGAATTTGCGTTTTGTTCAACATATCTTTCCTCCTACACTACTGCTCCAACCAATTATAAAAAGGCACTTTCCCAGTAAATTTCGTCTCTTGTTTTGTCGTTTGTTGTGTGCGTTGTTGATTCGCTCTAAATTTCTGGCCTTGATTTTGCGCTTGATCTACCGTTTTAATTCCGTTCTTTTTCCACTCAAACAAAATACGATCAATATACCGGAAATTAAGTTTACCACTCATAACAGCTTCACGAAGAGCCGCTTGAATTAAATTCGGATGGTGTTGATCTTGATCTTCCCACATCCCTAATGTTTCACATTCAAATGGCGAAAGTGGTCTTCCGAATTCTTTTTCAAATACTGTATATAAATTTACTTGAATTTGTTTTTGTTCTTTTTGCTCTTCCTCTATAGATTCATTCATTAAAAAGTGCAATATTTTTTCCCACAGTGGTTGTAAAGAATAACTTTCACACATCATCGCTTCAGATCTTCGTCCACCTTCTAGTGCTAAAAAACCTTTTTGGATTAAAGTCTGAATCACTTCCATGCATTTCATTTCTGTTATCGTCATCCGTTCTGAAATCTCCGAAGGAGTCGGGAACGAATTACCTGATTCTAAAAATGTGTGTACATGAAGTACTACCATAAATTCCGTCTCATTTAAACCTAGCTTTTTATAATGCATCATAAGCAATTTAGGAATCGCTATGCTTCCCTGTTCAAACCATTGTAACATCATTTTCTTTTTCATCACCAAACACCTCGTTCTCTAGTATAACACACCTTTAGCCATTTCTTTTTGCCACAATTCGTCAAAAAAACCTCCCTATATATAGGGAGGTTTTTTACCATTTACTACAAGAAACAGACGATTAAGCCTGTACCTTACTTTTCATGAACGTATGAATTCGTTCTAATGCTTTCTCAACTTGCTCAAGAGATGTCGCATACGATAATCGAACGTTATTTGGTGCACCAAATCCTGTACCTGGAACAAGAGCCACCTTTTCTTCTTCTAATAATGCTTTTGCCCACTCATCAACTGTATCATACCCAGCTAACGCTACGGCTTCTTTTACATTTGGGAATAAGTAAAAAGCACCGTGTGGTTTGATACAAGTGAAACCAGGAATTTGAATTAATTTATCATAAATAATGTTCAATCTTTCTTCAAACGCTTGACGCATTGTTTCTACGGGTTCTTGTGAGCCTGCATACGCAGCAATTGCACCGTATTGAGCAATTGAAGTAGGGTTTGACGTACTATGACTCGCTAAGTTCGTCATCGCTTTAATAAGCTGCTTATTTCCTGCTGCATATCCAATACGCCAACCTGTCATAGAATGTGATTTAGATACACCATTAATAATAAGTGTTTGTTCTTTTAGTGCATTAGAAAGCTGGGCAATTGAAGTATATTCCGCGTCACCATAAATTAATTTTTCATAAATCTCATCTGAAACGATTAAGATATCATGCTCTAAACATACTTCTCCAAGCTGTTGTAATTCTTCTTTGCTGTAAATCATCCCTGTTGGATTGCTCGGTGAATTAATAATAACAGCTTTCGTTTTCTCTGTAATTGCCTCACGCAGCTGCTTTGCTGTAATTTTGTACTCATTGCCTTCTAGACCTTCTACATAAACTGGCTTACCACCAGCAAGCTTTACTTGCTCAGGATAACTTACCCAATAAGGAGTTGGGATGATAACTTCATCTCCTTCATCAAGTAACACTTGGAATAATGTATATAATGCATGCTTGGCACCATTACATACAATAATTTCAGATGGATCATACGCAATTCCTTGATCACGAGTAAACTTCTTCACAATTTCTTGTTTTAACGCTTGTAATCCACCTGTTGGTGTATATTTCGTATGTCCTTCTAACATCGCTTTATGCGCAGCATCCATAATATGTTTTGGCGTATTAAAGTCAGGTTCTCCTGCTCCTAATGCAATTACATCATGACCTTCTGCTTTTAATGCTTGTGCCTTTGCTGTAATTTCTAAAGTTGCAGATGGTGTTAAAGCAGCTACTCGCTTTGCTAATTTCATTTGTAGTTCCCCCTACATCTATTTTTCAATGCTATAGTGTCCAGCATAAACCCCATTTTGAAACTCTAAATAGTAATACGTATAACGATCTTCCTGATCAATATATGTAATTTCCCACAATGGAATATCGTTTTGAGCACCTAATTTTACTTTTATAATTTCTTTTGGTTTCGGCTTCGGCTCAGCACCTTCTCCTGTAGCTTGTTCAGCCAATTTTTGCAAAGCTTCTTTTTTAGAAATACCTTCGCTCTTTTTCTTCACAAGGACATTTCCTTTTTTATCAGGCACCCAAACGATAAGTTGTTCTCCTTTTTCATCTGCACCTTGTACGACTGTATATGAAGATTTTCCATTATAATAATCAACAGTATTTACCTTTGTAAGCTTTGCCTTTTCTTTCGCAATTTCTACAGACTTTGACTCTTTTGGAATTTTCTTTTCCATCGCTTTATTATAAACATATGCCCCATATATTCCGCTAGCAACGATAACGATAATGATTGTAAAGATCCACTTTTTCATTGTATCACTACGTTCTGTAAATCGTAAATACAGCTGTTTCTTTATCTTTTTCGTCTAATGCTAATCCGAACATGAGGTCCTGCTCTTTTAACGTACGATTCAAACCATCAACAATTTTATACAAGTCAGACGAATATTTAATACGCGTCGTTGATAGGACTTCGATTTTCTTATCCATGAAAAAACTCCTCCGTTACACAAAAATTTCTAATTATAGAAGAACGCAATGCGGTTACAATAAGAGTACATTCTTTACAACCCCTGCTTCATCACCCATCTATTATAGCAGGACATGTACAGCAAAAAAAGGTTTCAAATCGAAAAGCAATATATTTTGTATACAAGAAGTAAGAAAAATAAAATTCCTCCTACCCACATTTTTTACGCCTGAAGTTTAAATGTACTTCAGGCGTATTTTTCTTCCAATTTTATTCATTTGACGATTCTTCTAACTGTACTAACAATTCTTCTAACGGTCCTTCATAGAGCGGTACAGTTGGGATTGATTGTAAAAATCTTTTTCCATAAGAAGAACTTGTCAAACGACGATCTAATACAAATACAGTTCCCGTATCTGTATTTGTTCTAATAAGACGACCAAACCCTTGTTTAAAACGCAAGATTGCTTGTGGGAGCGCCAACTTATCGAATACGTCTTCTCCTTGATTTTTTAACCACTCTCCTTTTGCTTCCATCATCGGCTGATGAGGAGGGGTAAAAGGCAGACGGACAATGACAAGACAACTCAGAGCATCTCCAGGTATATCTATCCCTTCCCAAAAACTACTTGTTCCTAACAAAATCGATTTGTCGAACTCCTGGAATTTGCGGATTAGACGACTTCGGCTCTTATTATTCACACTTTGCGTTAATAATAAATATCCTTCTAATGTCTCATCATTTTTCAAATTCGTATACGCTTCTTTCAACATTTCATACGAAGTGAATAAAACGAGCATTCTACCTTTTGTAGCTTTCGCTATTTTCGCAATATGTGCCGATATAGACTCAATATATTCTTCATTACTTGCTTTCTTAATAAAAGGTACATCCGTTGAAACCATTAATTTCATTTGCTCTTCAAAACGGAATGGTGATGGAACCTTTAATGTATTGGGAGCAAAATCATGTAAACCTAGCTCCTCTTTTATATAGTCGAATGAATCATTAACTGTTAACGTTGCTGATGTGAAAATAACACTCTTTTTCTGGGTTGAAAATTCATCAGCAAATCTTTCACCAATATGAACAGGCTGCGCATATAGAACTGTTGAATGAATCGTTCCCTTCGTTTCAGTCTCCATCCATGTCACGTATGAATTTTTTTCTAAAATGAGTAATTGTAAAGATTGTGCCATCTTTCTCAACAACTCAATTAAATGCATAAATTCACCTGTAACGACATGCATCTCCCATTCTAATTTACTTTGCAATATTTCAACTTGCTTCTCAAGTGTAGTCAATAACTTTCTTACATCATACACAAATCGATTTGTTAACTCGGTAATGCTATCCCATAACTTACCTTTCTCTACTTCCGTGTTATATCGATAAATGAGTGGCATATTGCTCATCCCTTGTTCCTGCTTTGTTTGTTTAAATACGAAAGTCCGTAACATTTGAAATAGTTCATCCGCATCAAATTTCAATTCCTTCAAACTATGACTCACCATACGGAAAGTCGAACGCGATGCTTGCTCTGATTTTTTCATCATTTTATATACTTTAGAAAGTACATCATCTGTTTCTAGCGTACCAAGACGAGATAAAACTACTTGAAAATACATGCATGAGAACTGTTCACCTAATGTTCTACTCGCCGCTTCCTCGATATGATGAGCTTCATCAAAAATAATATGTTCACATGAAGCAAATAGTGGTTCTTCACTTGAAAAATCTTGAAATAATAACGCATGATTTGTAATAACGATATCTGCAAATAATGCTTTATTCTTTGCTCTTTGATAAAAACAACGACTATACCAGTTGCTTTGCATCCCGCCTGGACTATGTACATCACTACAAATACGGTTCCAAAGTAACTTGCCGCCCTCAGGAATATTTAATTCATCACGATCGCCAGTTTCCGTTTGCAATAACCACACTAAAATTTTTGCTTTTGTGAGCGCCATATCATAATTTTTCTCTTCCTCTTGCAAAGCATATTCAAATTTATGTAGACACAGATAATGCTTTCTTCCTTTCAGAAGAGCTACTTCAAATGAAAATGGCATTATTTTCTTTAATAAAGGAATTTCTTTTTCTAGTATTTGTTGTTGCAATTGTACAGTTTGTGTACTTATAATGACAGGTTCTTCTTTTTTCTTTGCGAAATAAATACTTGGAAGTAAATATGCAAGCGTCTTCCCCGTACCTGTTCCTGCTTCAATCAGTGAAAACCTAGAATCTCTTAGCGCTGTATATATTTCCTTCATCATAATCTGTTGGCTTTCTCTTTTTTCAAACTTTGGCATATTCAATTCAAGTTTATCGATTGTCTTATGTAAGAAAGCATCAAATTTAGATGAGTATATTTCACTGAGGCTTAAAGAATAATTCCGCTTTCGAAGCGCAATATTTCGATACACCTCATAATCCTCTGCCTCTTCTTTACCATGCATCATTTTCTTTAAAATATTTTCAGAAAGTACATCAGCTATATCACTTTGGAAAACATCACTTAATTCATAAAGCGATTGTAATGTGACAAGTGGTAACTTTTCAATTTCACTTAAAAATTGTAAAAACAACTCCGCTGTTGCAAGAGCATCACTATCCGCACGATGTGGTTGATCGTGCTCTAGTTCATGCTGCTTAGCTAAATCACGTAATTTATAACTATCAGCTGTCGGCAAAAGAATTTGCGCCAATTCAACTGTATCAATTTTAGGACAATGTACTTCTGTATATCCAGCCTGCCTTAATTCTTCATTTAAAAAATTCCAATCAAAGTGAACGTTATGTGCAACAAAAGCCGCACCTTGTAATAGCTCAACAATCATCGGGGCTACATCTCGAAATAACGGGGCTTGTTTTACAAGATCTTCATCAATCCCAGTTAATTCTGTAATAAATAGGGGAATCTCTCTCTTCGGATTAATAAAAGATGAAAAAATCTCTAATATCTCTCCATCTTCCACTACAACAGCTGCAATTTGGGTGATTTTATCCTTCCCATCCTTCCAGGAGTTCCCTGTCGTCTCTAAATCAACAACGACATAACGCTTACTCATATATGTAACACCTCAATTTCTTACCTATCAAACACAAAAATTATATAATGTTACTATACCACGTTTTACCTCATCTTAATGAAAAGATGCACAAAAAAGCTATCTCCTTAATTAGAGATAGCCTTCCTACTTATAATATCGTGCCAGCTTTTTCAGCACCTAACATTTCAATAATTTGATTATCATCGTCTAATACTGCAATTTTCGGCTCTTGTTTATGAATATTTTCTTCTGCCACTAAACCATAGCAAATAATAATAACTTTATCACCCGGTTGTACAAGCCTTGCAGCTGCACCATTTAAACACACAACACCGCTACCGCGCTCTCCTTTAATAACATATGTCTCTAAGCGAGCTCCATTGTTGTTATTTACAATTTGTACTTTTTCATTTTCTACAATATTTACCGCATCCATTAAATCTTCATCAATTGTAATACTACCTACATAATTTAAATTTGCTTCTGTTACAGTTGCACGATGTAACTTCGCTCTCATCATTGTGCGAAACATAGATGCTCCCCCTTATTTCCCCATTAATGTTATATTGTCAATTAATCGTACATTTTCAAACTTAACTGCAATCGCTAAAATGATTCTTCCTTCAATTTTATTTATTGCTTTTAAAGAAGGATATGCATATAAATCAGCATAATCTACAGTGCCTTTCGTATACTTCTCAATATGCTCTTTCACAAGATTCATAATGATTTCCGGATTACGTTCGCCTGCCTCAATTCGTTCTTTCGCTATACATAGACTGCCGTATAAATGAGGAGCCTCTTCACGTTCTTCTAGTGATAAATACACATTACGAGAACTTTTCGCTAATCCATCTTCTTCCCTTACAATATCAACTGGTACGATCGTAACGGGAATATTAAAATCAGTTACGAATCCTTCAATTACAGCTACTTGCTGTGCATCTTTCATACCGAAATAAGCACGCGTTGGCAATGTAATATTAAATAGTTTCATTAGTACAGTCGCAACACCAGCGAAATGACCAGGTCTTTGTTTGCCACATAATACGTCGGTACGCTTCACAACTTCTACTGTTGTCGTTTGTTCTGCTGGATACATCTCTTCTACACTCGGATAAAATAAATAATCAACACCATTTTCTTTTGCTACATTTTCATCTCTATCAATATCACGTGGGTATCGATCTAAATCTTCATTTGGTCCAAATTGTAGTGGATTTACAAATACACTTAAAACTACAATTTCATTTTCTTCCCTTGCCTTACGTAGTAACGTAGCATGCCCTTCATGTAAATACCCCATCGTTGGAACAAAACCGATACTTTTTCCACTTGCATGCAGTTCGTTTGTAATTTGCTGCATCTCTTGCACTGTAGTTATGATTTTCATTATTGTTTTCCTCCGTATAACGCTAAGCACTCTTCCTCTTTCATTGTGAATGAATGTTTTTCTTCAGGAAATTGCCCTGTCTTTACTTCAGTAACGTATTGCGAAATCCCTCGCACAATCTCCTCTTGAACAGACGTATATTGCTTCACAAATTTCGGAACACGATTTACGCCGTACGAGATAAGATCGTGGTATACAAGAACTTGCCCATCTACTTTTTGTCCTGCTCCAATTCCGATTGTAGGAATTGCTAACTGCTCTGAAATAAGTTCTGCTAATTGCATTGGCACACATTCTAGCACAAGTGCTATCGCACCAGCTTCCTCACATTTCTTTGCATCTTCTATTAATTTTTTTGCACTTTCAGCATCTTTCCCTTGTACTTTATACCCACCTAGCACTCCTACAGATTGAGGAGTTAAACCTAAATGCGCCACAACGGGAATTCCCGCATTCGTTAAGTAGTGAATAGTTGATATAACTTCTCCAGCACCTTCTACCTTTAATGCATGTGCCCCGCTCTCTTGAACAATGCGACGTGCATTAATCATCGTATCTTGCAATGAGACATGATAAGACATAAATGGCATATCAGTTACAATAAACGTCTCTTTCGCTCCGCGGCGTACAGCTTTCGTATGATGAATCATATCCTCTACTGTTACTGGAACTGTTGAATCATACCCAAGTACAACCATTCCTAGAGAATCACCCACTAAAATCATATCGACTTTAGCTTCTTCTGCTAATTTAGCAGATGGATAATCATACGCCGTTAGCATTGTAATCGGCTCACCTTGCTCTTTCATTTTCAAAAAATCTGTTGTTGTTTTCAAAAACTACTCCTCCTTTATGCAGGAGAGAGGAGATGGCCGAAATCATATAAAAAACCCCTCTGGCCATAAAAGGGCAGAAGGGTTGTGTGTTAGTCGGCATTATTCATCCCTCTGTCCCAGTCCGTTATTGGATCAAGGCAGAATCCAAATTATTATTTTTTCATACTGCGTAAAATAATGGTGCAGTTCGCTTTGATACTGCCCATATTCGAACTAATTATAGCAAACTCTGAAAAGGAATTGCTACATTTTTTCGAAAAAATAATTTTCTATCCCTATTACGGTATGTGAAATTTATTAGTATCTAAATGACAAAAAGAAGCTCCAAAATAGGAACTTCTTTTACTTAATTTCTATATCAGCAGAATGAATGTGGTGCACTTGTCCTTGATGATCCTCAAGTAACAATACACCATCCTCCGTAATTCCTTTTGCTAGCCCATTAATAGTTTCCTTCATCGTTCGAGCTGTAATTTCTTTTCCGATACTTACTGCGTAACTTTCCCAAAGAATTTTAATAACAGAGAAGCCATTTTTTAAATACTCTTCATACAATTTCTCTAGTTGCAAGAAAATTTGTTGCATAAGTTCCGCACGAACAATCGGCTTACCCGATTCAATTGCTAATGAAGTTGCAATTTGCTGAATTTCCTCATCAAAATGTTCTTGTTTCTGATTTGCATTAATGCCAATTCCCATAATAACAGCATTAATTTTATCTGGATCAGCTTGCATCTCCGTTAATATACCGACAGCTTTTTTACCTTGAATTAAAATATCATTCGGCCATTTAATCCCTACGTTTACACCGGTACATTTTTCAATTGCTTGCGCTACGCTAACAGCTGCTAATAAAGTAAGCTGTGGTGCATGATGAACTGGAATCGAGGGACGCAAAATAATACTCATCCAAATTCCTGTTCCTTTTGGGGAATACCATTTTCTACTTAAACGTCCTCTACCTGCTGTTTGTTCTTCAGCAACGACAATTGTTCCCTCTTCTGCGCCTTCATAAGCAAGTCTCGCTGCAATATGCTGAGTAGACTCAACCGATTCTTCAAAATAAACCGTTCTACCGATACGCTCTGTTTGTAATCCTAATTGAATCTCATTCGCAGTTACTTTATCTGGTTTACTAGCAATTCGGTACCCTAAGCGGCGTACAGCTTCTAGTTCATACCCTTCATTACGAAGGTCCTCCATATGCTTCCATACAGCGGTTCTCGAACAACCAAGTTTGTCACTAAGTATTTGACCAGATACAAATGCACCATCTGCTTCAGAAAAAACTTGTAATAACTGCTTTCTTATAGTAGATTGCATCTTTGTAGCCACTCCCTTATATCCTCTTTCTTATTAACTAAATCTCCTTGTACGATTGCTTCTTCAATATTTTGAAGCATTTCGGCAACCCACGGACCTGGCTTTTTATCTGTCCAGCTTAATAAATCATTACCAGTCACATTCATTTCTTGACGATTTTTTATCGGCAATGCATGAAATAATGATTGTACTTGCTTAACAGATGCACTATTATAACTTTCTATTATCGCTTCATATACTCTTTCCGCCATCTCAGCGATGCGAATCCCAGTTTTATAAAGAAGGATTGTATCCCACTCCTTCTCCTTTCTAGAACGAATTGCTAATATAACCGCTACGATATCTTTAATCTTTTTATTCGAGAACTTCCATTGACGCAAAAAGACAGATGGATGCTCTTCTCCGATACAATATAAGAAAAATGCCCATGCCTCAACGTCTGTTTCAAAAGAATCCCATTTATACTGCGTAGCTTTCAAGAGTCCTTCTTCTGACATTTGCAAATATGGCAGATGAGAAAATAGCTTAGTTTCTACTAACTCTTGAAGACCATTCACACAATATGTACCGGTCAACAATTTTTCAAATTCAACTGTAATTCTTTCAATCGCTATATGTTCGAGCAAATGCCCATACGTTTCAATTGCTTGTTTCGTCTTTATTTCCAAAGAGAAACCTAACGTACTTACGAACCGAATACCACGCATCATTCGCAGTGCATCTTCTTGAAAACGGTCTGCAGCATCTCCAACCGTTGTAATTTCCTTCAGACGAATCGCTTCTTTCCCATCAAATAAATCAACCATTTCGCCTTCCTCTGTCATTGCAATTGCATTCATCGTGAAATCACGTCGTTTTAAATCCTCTTCTAATGAACGGACAAATTGAACACTACTAGGTCTTCGAAAATCTTCATATTCGCTTTCTGTTCGAAAAGTAGTTACCTCATACGGTTCACCATTTTCTACAACAATTACAGTTCCATGCTCAAGACCAACCGGAACATGTCTTGGGAAAATAGCCATTACTTCTTCTGGTAAAGCAGATGTTGCGATATCGATATCTCCAATCGGTCTATCGATAATAAGATCGCGTACACTTCCACCAACGAAGTAAGCCTCATGTCCGTGCTGTTTTAACATCTCAATAATTGAACTAGCTTTTTTAAATCTTTCCATTCTTGTCATCCCTTAGTATGTCATAATAAATCGCCTCATACTGTGAAACGATTTTTTCCGAACGAAACTGCTCATATACAGATTTCATCGCTCGCTCTCCCATATTACGGTGAAGTTCTTCATTTTCTAGTAGCTGAATTGCTTGCTTAGCTATTCCGTCTGTATCTCCAACTTCACATATATATCCTGTTTCACCATGTTGAATGACCTCTGGAATGCCCCCAACCCTCGTTCCGATACTAGGCACACCACACGCCATCGCTTCTAATATAACAAGACCAAAACTTTCCTTTTCTGATAAAAGTAGCATTAAATCACTCATCGCAAGAAGCTCTGCAACATTATCTTGCTTTCCTAGGAATAAGACACGTTCCTCAATATGTAAACTTTTCACCAATTGTAAAATAGTACAGAACTCTGGTCCATCACCAACAAGAAGCAATTTCGCATCTACTTCCTTTACAATTTTGGCAAATGACTGCACAACATCCTGTACACGCTTAACCTTTCGGAAATTTGAAATATGAATCAACACTTTTTCATTTTCTCGTATACCATATTCTTTTTTTAATTGAGACATATCACGTTTGAAATAAACACGTTCATCTACAAAATTGTATACCGTCTCAATTTCTTTATCTGGTTTTACAAGTTCATTTGTTTCTTCAATTAACGAATGTGACACAGCTGTAACAACATCAGATTGTTCAATACCAAAGCGAATTAAATTATTTAACGAAGGGTCGGAACCTAACACAGTAATATCCGTTCCATGTAAGGTCGTAACAATTTTAATACGCTCCCCAATCATTTGTTTTGCTAAATATGCACAAATAGCATGAGGGATTGCATAATGCACATGTAAAATATCAAGGTTTTCTCTTTGAGCAACCTCTGCCATTTTACTCGCTAATGCTAAATCGTAAGGTGGATATTGAAAAACAGAATATTGATTTACTGTTACTTCGTGAAAATAAATATTCGGGTACACTTTATTCAACCGAAATGGTACACCCGATGTAATAAAATGAATTTCATGCCCGCGTTCCGCCAATTGCTTTCCTAACTCTGTCCCAACAACCCCAGAACCACCTACAGAAGGATAACATGTAATACCTATTTTCAATTTCATTTACATCCCCCTATTAAATCAGCATGTAATAAAACCGGTTTCTTACTCATAAATCCTTCGGCATACAGCACTCCAACTTCTTTCCCAAACATCTTCTCCCGAGCGATTACAGTTTCAACGTATCCTTCGGTTAATGGCGTCTTAACACCATCACTCCCTGTTGAAAACTGACTTTCATACGCTTCTAACGCTTCCACCTTTTTAGAAAGGTATTCACTAATATCTATACAAAAATTCGGTTTATGAAAACCATTAATCATATAATTATAAAAAGACTCTACACGGTGCGGCGGAAGTTCAGGCATATATTTACGAATTCCCGCTGAAAAGATAGCTTCTTCCACAAGTTTCGCGCAATTAGCATGGTCTGGATGACGATCTTCGTAGTATGGTGCGAAAATTAGTGTTGGTTTATATGTACGAATAATCTTTACAATTTCACGTATATATTCTTCTTTCATATACAAACCACGGTCTGGCATTGCTAAATTAATTCTCGTTTTTACTCCCATAATACGAGCTGCAGCCTTTGCTTCTTCTTTTCTTAGTTCTACCGTTCCATTTGAAGAAAGATCAGCTTCTGTTAAATCGCAAATGCCTACTTCATATCCTTGCTTCGTATACTTTGCAATGGTACCTGCCATGCCGATTTCAACATCATCGGCATGAGCACCAAACGCTAATATATGTAATCCATTCATAATTGTTCCCCTCATTTTCTTAACTTTCGGTAATCTAAATCTCCCCGCTCTAATGCATGCATTAGCATTTCAGCACTTGCCATATTTGTTGCTAATGGGATGGCGTATACATCACATAAACGAAGTAACGCATTAACATCTGGTTCATGCGGCTGGGCTGTTAGTGGATCCCGGAAAAAAATCACCATATCCATCTCATTTTTTGCAATCATTGCACCAATTTCTTGATCGCCACCAAGAGGACCGGATTGATATCTTGTTACAACTAAACCAGTTGCCTCCATAATACGAAGTCCTGTCGTTCCTGTTGCAAAAAGTTCATGTTTTTCAAAAATTGGTTTATATGCGTATGCGAACGAAACCATATCATCTTTCTTTTTGTCATGTGCGATTAAGGCAATTTTCATCCGTTGTCTCCCCTTTAGTCGATAATATTTTCTAAACCGTACACAAGATGATCAAGGTTCATTACTGTTTCAATTGATAGTTTTACACCTGACATAAATGATGCACGGTTGAATGAATCATGACGAACTGTTAACATTTGTCCATCTCCGCCGAACATTACTTCTTGGTGTGCAATAAGCCCTGGTAGACGTACGCTATGAATGTGAATACCGTCTACATTTGCACCACGTGCCCCTTCTAATTGTTCCGTTTCATTAGGATGCCCTTGCTCTTTTGGCACACGATTTTGACGGATTAATTCTACTGTTTTTACAGCTGTACCAGATGGTGCGTCTAATTTTTGATCATGGTGTAATTCAATTACTTCAACATCTTGGAAGTACTTCGCTGCCATTTGTGAAAATTTCATCATAAGAACTGCACCAATCGCAAAATTTGGAGCGATAATTGTTCCTACTTCTTTTTCTTTTGCGTTTTCTGTTAATTGCTTTAGTTCTTCTTCAGTAAATCCAGTTGTACCAATAACTGATCGAAGTCCACGTTCAACTGCAAGTGTCACATGTTTATTTCCAATTTCTGGTGTTGTTAAATCTAACAATACATCTGCTTCTACTTCATCTAAACAAGTATGTAAATCCGCGTAAATAGGTGCATCTAGCGCTGGCATTCCCGGTAAATCAGAAATTTTTTCTCCGCCATGCTTATAATCAATTGCTGCTACTAAATTGAAATGCGCTGTTCTTTCCATAAGAAGGACTGCTTCATATCCCATGCGTCCTCGTGGTCCAGCGATAATTACTTTAATTTCTTTCATGCGTCTTTCTCTCCCTCATCAATACGTGTCCAACGATCTTTATCACGTGTATTAAATTTATTCATTACAATGTTATGCGCTGTTTCTAAATCAATATTTAAACTATTTGCCATACAAATCATAACAAATAAAACATCTCCAAGCTCTTCCTCAACACTTCGTTCTTTCTCAGTCGTTTTCTTTGGTTTCTCACCATAATAATGATTAACCTCTCTTGCAAGCTCTCCCATTTCTTCAGTTAAACGAGCCATCATTGCAAGCGGACTAAAATAACCTTCTTTAAATTGACCGATATATGCATCTACTTCTTTCTGCATATCTTTCATCGTTTTTGCTTCCATACTAGTCACCTCTTATTCCTTCCTCTTTCATGTTAGCCAATTCATCGCGATTTGACAAATATTATTCCCTCATATCACTATTTACGACTCTTTTTAGGATAGACTATAGTCAACTCCCTCCACTGAGTTGAAACGTTTCAGTAGAGGCTTGAGTTAGAAATCTAGGTCTTTTCATCTATCGCTAGACAGTTTGACGCTCTAGAATTCATGCCACCTTACGGTAACACCCCAAGTATGTTTTTGGTTGGTACTGGCAACGAACTATTGTTTTCTCACTTGCACCACCCTTTCGAAAAAGAGCAGTTCTTCCTTATAGAAGAAGCCACCACTCAGATGAATCTGGCGTGTGCTACAAGCCCCGACAAGTCGAGTACACATGGATGGTTGACACACCCACTAAGCTATGCGCGAAGCAACAGCCTTACGTTTTTGCACTTCTAATAGAATCGGCGTTTTCACTTTGAGATTTTCATCCAATTCTACAACTTTTGATTTTTGCAATGTATTCAATGCACCATTAATATCAGTATGGATACATGTTCCTGCTTTACTTTGGTACAGACCACGCGTGATTCGTTTGCCACTAAAGTGATAATGCATCCTATCATCCTTAGACCAAACTGGAACCCTATCTTTATCAAGAAAACTAGCTTTTGAAGTATAGCTTTCTTCTTGTTTCAAAAATCGGATGCCTTCTTTTACACATTTATTCTCAATTGCTGCAATCAGTTTATGAAATGGGATTTGAACAAATGTTTGATTATTCTTTTTTCCCATATCAGATTTTTGTTTCCAACCAGCGTTATACCCTACGACAACCGTATCTATGTTAAATGCTTTCACTTTTTTGAACAACAGGCCTACAGTTTGTGAAATGTAACCATTTATTTGTCGTTCTCGTTTATGCCAAAGTGCAGCCATTTGATTCGTTACAACTCGTTTTGAAAGTCCATTCCCCCTATTTTTCTGTTGCAGATTACGTATCATTTTGTTGAAGTATTGGTTAATGGATTTTAATTTTTTTCCATCAATTAAGAATGTATCACCTGCATTTGTTGCACACCTTAATAATCTGTCTACACCTAAATCGCAACTCAAAGCGTTACTAGTAGTCGTTGATTGTTTCTTCATTTGAGAAACGTGCATCTCATATGTATAATGCACCTCAAAGAACCGACCTTTTTGCTTCGGTACAATCTCAATGTAGGAGATTTTTTTATTTCTTACATTTTTAGGCATACGTATTTTAATGGAACCGAATTTTTTTCTGCATGCAACATTCATCGGAATCATCCAATACCCGTTATCATCAACTTTTGGAACTTGATAGATTTCAATGATTCGTTTGTCAGTTGAACCAGAATAATTCGGAAACTTAGGACGACCTGTGAATATTTCAGGGTTTTTCGTCCACTGTTCCAATGCTTTAAAAAAGCTCTTCACTTCTGTAAATAAGGCTCTACGAATCGCTTGAACAGAGTTTGATTGCATGCCCTAGTAGTTCATATCGGCTTGCATGGCAGTGTCCACTTCTTTTACAGTAGCCATTTTATTATGGTTCAAAAAACTTTGTTTTATGGTGTACAATCCAACATTTCGCAACGCTTTTGAACTATGCGACATGCGTTGAAGTAAACGAAATTCTTTTGCAGTAAGGCAAGCTCGTCCGATATTTTGTTTTTGAGTGAATCGTTGCAGGTTTTCTCTTTTCTTTTGTTTACGTAATACTTTCACTGCTTTCTTTTTAGCCATTGTTTTCACCACCTTTCTTAGAAGGTTCATTACTATTGACAAATCAATATTGGAACTGAACGGAACAAAATGTGAACATGGTCTTCATCGTGATTCCTTTTGATTCAAGTAACCGAATGATTATTATTATCCAATTTCGTTTTCTTACGATATATTCCCTCTTTATCTACGACAGATTATATCGTAAGATAAAAAGAAACAAATATTCGCCCTCAAAAAAATTGTTATGAACGAAAAAAAGTGTTTGGTCTACCTTCTGACGGCAATTCCTCTCCACCTTAATTGTTGGGTTTCACCCGTAACACAAATCAGATGGAATCTTCTTGCCTAAAGGAATAAAGTGAAACTTTCTTTTGCGATTTTTGCAAAAAATTAGCCCGTACCAATCGGGTTCCAACGGCTGGTTCGCCTTTCTTCTTTGCTTTACCTCCTACCAGGCGTTGGAACGGGAGAAAGTGAAACTTCTTTTGCACGCTTTTCGCAAAAGATTAGCCAAAACCAATCGGATTTTTTTAGCCTTCACTATTTTTACTAACAACTAGAAATTACTTATTATTATGTCTTACCGTTTAAGCGGAGCAATTCCAATCATTACATAACTAGGGGGATTTCTATATGAAAGCAAACTTGAAGATTCGAAATATCATTTTTATTTTAATCGGTTCCGCTATTTTTTCTTTCGGTATTGTGAATATCAATATTGAAAACCATCTTGCAGAGGGTGGATTTACCGGCATTACGCTATTATTATATTTTAAATTTTCACTTGATCCTTCCTATACAAACTTAATTTTAAACGTCCCTCTATTTTTCATTGGCTGGAAATTACTCGGCCGAACAACATTTTTATACACATTAATCGGTACATTTAGCGTCTCTTTATTCCTTTGGGTGTTTCAGCGCTACGAGGTTCTCAACTTACATTTAAACTTGCAAAATGATATGACACTGGCTGCTTTATTCGCTGGGGCATTTATCGGCATAGGACTTGGAATTATATTCAAATACGGCGGGACTACTGGCGGTGTTGATATTATCGCAAGGCTAGCTCACAAATATGTTGGCTGGAGTATGGGAAAAACGATGTTTATGTTTGATGCGGTCGTTATCATTATCTCTATTCTTACATATTTATCATATCGCGAGGGCATGTATACGTTAGTTGCTGTTTTTATCGGGGCTAAGGTTATTGATTTCATGCAAGAAGGTGCTTATGCAGCAAAAGGAGCAACTATTATTTCTGATAAAAACGATGAGATTGCTTCAAAAATTTTATCAGAAATGGAGCGCGGAGCAACCTTTTTAAAAGCAGTTGGATCCTATACAAAAATAGAACGTAATGTACTATATTGTGTTGTTGCTAAAAATGAAATTGTAAAATTAAAAAATATCATTATTTCAGTAGATCCACATGCCTTTGTCGCTGTAAGTGATGTACATGATGTAGTTGGTGAAGGTTTTACGTTAGATGAAAATAAAAATCCGTTACATAATTAAATTCAACTAGAAAAGCTCTGTAGCTTTTCTAGTTTTTTATTATAAATCTTTTAAGTTTCTCCAAATCCTCATAAATAAGCTCTAACAAACTCCGATTATAGAAAATAGAAGCTGGATGAAAGGTCGGAAAAATATGATATTCTTCTTCTGACCAAATAAATTCTGTACTGCTGCTATCTTTCAATCGCTGCACAGGTTGCTTTAACAATTCTCCATGAACATCCGTAATTTTATTATTTTTACCAACTAAACGCTGTAATGCAATATTACCAAGTGTGACAATAACCGGCTGCTGTATAAATTCCAGTTCATAATCTAGCAAAGGTGCATGGGCAAGTATCTCACCTTGATTCGGTGTTCTATTGTACTTCTTCTGTATTATTTCGCCATTTCGTTCCCTTTTCTCTCTCCATTTATAAGGTCTACTCCGGACCGCACTCGTAATATATACTTCTTCCCTTGTAACGTGAATAAGTTCTAAAAATTCCATTAAATGTTTTCCCGCTCTCCCACTAAATGGAATCCCATTATTAATTTCTGTTTCACCAGGTGCTTCTCCAACAAGCATTAATTTCGGGTTTTTAGGGCCCTGTCCACTTAAAAAACCTTCTAATTGGTATGTAGCACTACGCTCCTTCACTTGTTTAACTAAATAATATGGATATTCTATGTCCGTCACCTTCTTTCATCATTCCATACTTACCTTTATTTTAACTAGTTCTATACCCCATATTCTCTCTATTATTTCCATTTGTAACATATTATAAGATTCAATCCACAAAACAAAAAAAGACTATCAAAATTGATAGTCTTTAATCGTCGCTACGCTGCATACCAGTATAAATTAATACGAGACGTAATAATTCAAATACTGCTACAGCAGCTGCTGCTACATATGTTAATGCTGCCGCATTTAATACTTTACGAGCTTGACCGTACTCATCTGTTGATACGATACCAAGTGCTTCAATTTGTTGCATTGCGCGTTTTGATGCATCAAACTCAACTGGTAATGTAACAAGTTGGAAAATAACACCTGCTGCCATTAAAATAATTCCTAGTAACAACAAACCAGACATTTGCGCAAATACACCAATTAGGACAAAAACCCATGACATGTTTGAACCAAAATTAGCAACTGGCACTAACGAATGGCGTACACGCATAAAGTTATAATCTTTCGCATCTTGAATTGCGTGTCCTACTTCATGTGCTGCTACAGCTGTACCAGCAACTGAATGACCATAATAGTTATCTGTCGATAATCTAACCGTCTTTACACGCGGGTCATAATGATCTGACAAATGACCTGGCGTTTCTTCTACGGCTACATTGTACAATCCATTTTCATCTAAAATTTTTCGAGCCACTTCCGCTCCTGTCATACCTGATGTTGAATAAACTTGTGAATACTTGCTATAGGCACTACGTACTTTTGACTGTGCATACAACGGTATGATCAAAATGATCGCGAAGTAAATTAAATAAAACATCATAAACCTCCATTGAAGTTTTAATTATAGTACTTCTCATTCTATTTTTTTCTTCCACCGTTGTCAATAAATAAACCTTACAATCCGTATCTTTATTTATGCGTATTACCTATCTTTAGAATGCAAGTTGCTTCTCCGCTTCTCTCTCTCCCCTTTATACTTTCTCCATCCAACATACGTTAAAGTGAACAAAATAAGTCCTCCAGTAATTGTCATAAACCAAATGAGAGAGGGAGCAATCTCATCTTTTTTTACTGTATGAAATATTTTTTGCAAATCACCTTTAATAATCCCTAGTTGCATTTGTCCACCTTTCGTTTTTAACATAACGTTACGAAATTCATCCAAATAAGATAAATGTGCATTTACACGCTGCGCTTCGTTTTCTGGCAGAGCAATCATTAAACTAGGATAAATAATATTAAATTCATTTAAAAATGTATTTAGCGTCTGTTGGAACTGTCCATCATCTTCTTTTTCCATCGCCTTTTCTACTTGAGAAAAAGCATTCATTATCTTTCTTTCTCTTTCCATCCAAAGTGGCTGATATTTAGATACTTGTGCATCAACAGCAAGTTGTAACGCTAACATATTATCCACTTTAACTTGCCTATCTGAATCTTCCGCGAGAGATTGTTTCGCCTTATCGTATGCTAAAGAAACGACTCTAATTTGTCCCGGAGTTACTTTTGAATTATTTTCATTCTCCTTTGATAGAAATTGCTCTGAGAAATGGTACAGTACTTGTATTGCCTTTTCATCTTCTTTTTTCTTCACTAACTGCAAAGAGTCATCTAGCAATCCAGTTAGTTCGCTCCACTCTTCAGCATATATACGTACTGGAAACATTATAATTAGAAATGCTATCAGTCCAATTAATGTTCTCTTCATCCCGGTCCCCCCTATAACTACTAGTACAAAATATGTGGAATTGGACAAGAATAGAACAGAACAAAACCAAAAAATATATTATCTCTATGAAAACAAAAAAATTCTCTTTAAACAGAGAATTTTTTCTTTGAAACCCTTTTCTTTTTCACTAAATATTTATACACACCGTAACAAAGCATGCTACCACCTAAAATCAATAATAAAATAATACATGCAGCATGCATAAAGAATTCTTCCGGTAACATTAAAATAACCGGATCTGTTTCAATATCAAACATCCAATAATCATTGCTAAATAAAAGCTTATGAAATAATACGAAACTCTTTTCAAAATTAATAGCAATTGGTAACGTAAGAGCTATTGGAAAAATAATTGTAAGAATCGCTCCGTGAAGTAAAAACTTTTCTTTTTTCTTTTTTAATAAATACGCTCCTCCTAATACAGCAATTACAATCGTTCCATACATTATATATTGAATCTTTACTAAAATATTTTTAACATCTACAAAATGAATGCGTCCATTTGTGGACATATCTAATGTCGGCAATTGTAATGCACCTTCATAAAACGGCGATAAATATGTAATAAGCACATCATAGTTTCTCTTAATTTCATCTTTCGTCATATCCGCTAAATCTGGAATATTTAAAAAATCAATTTCAAAATAATACAACCATTTTCCATATACAACTACCGTTGTCGCGAGAGCGAAAACAGAAAATGCTATGCTATAGGAAACTACTAAAGTGATTAATCGATCCAATATGTTTATACCGCTCTTATTTTTCTTCATTTTCTCCCCCTAAATGTCCTCACCATCATAAAGAAAACTGTTTTCGGTTCTCACGTAAGCAATAATAATATGTAATACACAGTACAGCAATACTTAACCAAAACGTAAAATAACCAATTTTCTCTACAAACAAATGCATAATCCCATATCTCGGCATTTGCCAAAATAAATAATCAATTGCATCATTATGTAATGTCCATATGCCAGCTACAGTGAAGTGCCATTTTTTTATCCGATAAAACGGAGCATATAACATTCCCTGCACTGCCATCGCAAAATGAGATAACATTAACATATATCCCATAAGGCCAATAGGGCCTTTTACATAAATCATAATTGCATTTACAACAACAGCCCAAACACCATATTTTATTAAAGTAACTATCGCTAGCGCTTCTATTAACCCCCAGTTCTTCTTCATCAAAAAAGCAATTAAAACAAAGACAAAAAAGAGAGTCGCCATAGGGCTATCTGGTACAAACGGCCAAAATATAGGTGAGGTTTCTTTTAATTGATTTCCATACCATATGAATCCGTAAATTGTACCTAATACGTTAACAACCAATAAAAATAATAGTACCGAACGTTGCCTTAACATTGCATACAAGTAAGCCAAGCTGTATGTCCAACACCTTTCAAACAAAGTAATTCTTTCATCGAACTCTACTCTATTATATAGCAAACTTTCCGTCATCGTAGAGTAGAAAACTGAAACAGATTAAATTTTCTTTAGGGATGGCTTTGCTATCCCTTTTCTGTTTCAGCTTCCCCTCATCAAACCGTACGTGAGGTTTTCCCTCATACAGCTTTCCGATGCTCTTCCTTCTTTAGCTTTCAGTTTGTTCTAGCTTCCTACTTTCACGAGTGTGTATGTTATTTTCTACATCAAGTCCTTGATACGACCATGTTTCTTTTCTTATTCCAGAAAAGGTTAAGCCGTTCTAAGACGTACCAATTTATTTTACCGAGCCACTTCTGTCCAATTGAAGATAGACTATAATAATTTTTGAATCCTTGTAGAATTCTATTTAAACCTTTCACCATCAAACAGTGCCCAGCTTAGCTGGGCACGCAAAATAAAAAGCTGACCACAGATTTTGTAGTCAGCTTTTCTATTATTTTTTATTATACTTTGCAACGAATTCCGAAAGCTTTTTCAGTTCCTCATCTGTACCTTTAAATACACCTTTAGGCATTGAACCTTTTCCATCTTTCGCAATTTTAGCGATTTCTTCTGGTTTTAAAGTTAAGTTTTGCAAAGCCGGTGCTGCCGCTCCGCCCTGTAAATTGTCACCATGACATGTTAAACAAGTATTTTTTTGCATCAACTTGTAGCCGTCATCATTTTTATCAACTGGTGCTGTTTTTACAATTGCTCCTTGTTTTTTTGCAGCTTCCCAATCGTGGTGTGCTACAGATTCCCAAGTTAAAAAAATAATCGATGCAATTGCTAAAAGCATAAACCCCGTTGCTACAGGACGCTTCAATGGCGCTCTTTCTGGGCCTCGATCTAGAAACGGAGCTAATAGTAACGCTCCAAACGCAATCCCCGGCATAATAAACGCACCAATTACAGTAAATGAGCCTGAAGCATACGAATACTTTAATAACTGATACAAGAATAAGAAATACCAATCTGGAAGTGGTATATATCCTGCATCTGTAGGATCCGCCATTCTCTCAAGCGGTGACGGATGCGCCACTGTTAAACATAAATAACCGACTAAAAAAACTGCACCAACCATCCATTCTTTTAACAAGAAATTCGGCCAAAACGCTTCTGTTTTCCCTGGATATTCAGAATAATCTTTTGGAATATTTGGTTTCCGGGCTACTGGTACCCGAGAATCTCCTACAAACTTCATCCCTTTGCCGCGATGCATAATCTCCCTCCTTTTGTTCTTTCCCCTTTAATTTAGCAATCTCTTATAGCGGACCGGAAATACCTTGTTTGCGAATCATGATGAAGTGGAAGGCCATTAAACCTAGAAGTGCTGCTGGTAAGAAGAAGACGTGAATAGCAAAGAAGCGGGTTAATGTTTGAGCGCCAACGATTTCGGAATGACCAGCGAGTAATGTTTTAATATAAGGACCAATGAGCGGCGTTTGCTCTGCAATTTGAATCCCTACTTTCGTAGCAAATAACGCTTTCATATCCCACGGTAATAAATATCCGGTAAAACCAAGACCTAACATAACAAAGAAAATAAGAACACCAACAATCCAGTTTAACTCACGAGGCTTTTTATACGCACCTTGGAAGAAAACTCTGAGTGTATGTAAAAACATCATTACAATTACGAGACTAGCGCCCCAGTGATGCATACCACGAACAATTTGCCCGTAAGCTACTTCATTTTGTAAATAATAAACCGACTCCCAAGCATTTTTAATATCCGGCACATAATACATCGTCAAAAACATTCCGGACAAAATTTGAATTACTGTAACGAAAAAGGTAAGTCCTCCAAAGCAATAGACGAATGCAGAAAAGTGATGTGCCGGGTTAACATGCTCAGGTACTTCATGATCAGCGATATCACGCCATATCGGTGTAATATCTAAACGTTCGTCTACCCAATCATAAATTTTATTTAGCATCTACTTTGCACCCCCTCTTGGCTTCGCTTTTCCTAAATACAGCGTTCCATCTTTCACTTTAGACTCGTACACATCAAGCGGAGCAAGAGGCGGTGTGCCTTTAATGTTCATCCCATCTTTTGTGTAACGTCCCCCGTGACACGGGCAAAAGAATTGATTAGGATGTGCTTTGTCCGAATTCCAGTTCACTGTGCAACCTAAATGTTTACATACTGGAGAAAACGCAACAATTTCTCCACTTTCATCTTTATGCACCCAAGCAGATTTTGGCTCTTCAGACTTGTACCATCCGTCAACCTGCTTCACCTTAAAATCGAAGCGCTTCGGCTCTGTTGTAATATCCTTTACTTGCCCAACAGCAACCATATCTGTTCCCGCTTCTTTTCTTAACACCGGATCAAGCGCAAACCTCGTCATCGGCAGTAAAATACCCGCCGCCATAAAGCCTCCTACCCCTGTAAGTGTGTAATTTAAAAACTGTCTTCTTGACACACGATGTTCTTTCTCGCTCACGAAAATTTCCCCCCTCTATCAGAAATTGTCCCCTCGTGAAAAAATTATATAAAAAATAAAAACTAGGACACTATCATGATATAATACCCTCTTGTATAGGTCAATATCATACTACTCATAATAATAAGAACTTTCTGTTTATTATTATTTTATCCATCTTTCTTCCAACATTTCCATAATATTTTTTATGTGTGCACGAATAACTTCCCTTTTCGCTTGGTCACTAAATTGCTCTAATGATAACGATGGAAACCAAAATAAATCACCCTGCACATCTCTCATATCTTCTTTCCATGAAAAGTCACTTGTCACATAGGCAATATGCTTAAAACCTTGCCTTTGCAAATGATCTGTCCATTCTTGCAAACGGTCTTTTTCATTCTTTTGGCTCTCTACCAAATACGTAAATGCGGGCAGTAAAAGCACTCTTCCTTTATACTCCCTTTCCAACTCCATACTCAAAGCCTCAATAAATTCGCCTTGCTCTACAACCATTTTCATCCCTTTTGCTGCCGAAATAGACAAAAGGGGTATAATCCCTGTATCTACATACTCCCTCGCTTGCTCAAACTGTTCTACATCTTTTACAATCCATTTCACCTTTTCTCCCCTCCTCCATTCTAAATAACAGAACTTTCACTTTATATATATTAAACCATACTAAAAGAGGTAAAAAAAGAAAAACTACCTATTATTAAGTAGTTTTTCTTAAAAAGTCTGAATTTCGTAAAGATTACATAATCAAAATGAATTCTATAAAATTTTCAACTCTGCTGTTAACCTATGAAATGCTTCCTTATCTTGCTTATCCAAAGCTTCATCAATTTGTTTCAAAAGACGTTCTCTTCTAAATGAGAATACACTTTCTTCTAAAAATCGTTCTGCAAGCAATCGATCTTTTTCATTCACTTCAATATGCTTTGGCAAATATGGGTTTTCTTCTAATACAGCTACATAGTTTGCATTTTGGAACGATGATTTAAAATTAAGCTGAATATAAATATCCTCATCTCGATTCAAACGAATATCATGAAACGATTTTTCTGCATCTGTTGTCATTACATTTTGTTTGAAAAAGTGAAACGGTGTGTCTTTCACACAATTTGCTGACATTACTAAGCCACGCGGACAATATTTTGCATGTTCTACGAAGTGGACTTTATGCATTAATTGATCGTGACTCATTAAATAATTCAAAATCCATACACATTCACGCTGTTTCAGTTGGTAATTATTCAAAAACCATTTTACAAAATCCTTCTTCTCGTTTACAGAAACAGGGGTATTCATAGCGATTAAGTCCCTCCTCTGTCTTTCTCTTTTCTTTTTAGATTCAAGAAGCGGCATTCAGTTTCCTTCCAACTTATGAAAAATCCTCTAAATTATATAACAATTCTTCAATATGAATTTGTGTCGGGTCTAGTTGTATTAACTGCGTAAATACTTCTTTCGCCTCTTTTCGCATTCCTTCTTCTAATAAGAAATAACCGTACTCTTCCAAGAAATCTGGATGATTCTTAAAAGAAGTATATGCACTTTCATAGTGTTTTAATGCATCCGAATACATTTCTAATTGTTTTTTTGCAAATGCAAGATCCCAAAGTAGTTGTGTATCTGGTTCTCCACTGTCAATTGCACGCTCTACAACTGCAATTAGCTCTTCGTATTTCTCTTGTTCTTTTAAAATATACGCATATTTTAATATCGCACCTAAATGTCCCGGATCTAGCTCCAGCGCTTTTTGAAGCACTTCTTCAGCCTCCGCTATTTTACCTAATTTCGCCGCAATATTCGCTAATTCTACATAGAAAGGAACAGACAGCTCATCTACTTTAATTCCTTCTTGAAGTGTTTCATAGCTTTCTTGAAGCATGCCTTCTTTTTCATAGCTTTTCGCTAAATACATGTATAACGATGCGTATTCAGGATCTAATTCTTTTAATTCTTGCCAAGCACCAATTGCTCTTTGATATTCTTCTCCTTGGTATAATGTGAAGGCATATCCAAATAATGAGTGAATATCTTTTTGCTCTTCTAACCCCGCTTCATAGTAAGAGATTGCCTCTTCCCAGTTTCCAATAGCACTTAAAGTTTCTGCTAGACGAAGCGCAATGACAACACCACCCATAACTTTATGTTCTGCTAGTAACGATTCATAATAAGTGATCGCCTTTTGCTCTTCACCTTTACTACTATATAATTCTGCTAACCCAAACGTAATAACAGGTTCGTCTGGCATCATTTCTTTCGCCTTTAATAGTTTTTGTTCTGCTACATCATCAAAACCTTGCATTTGGAATAAATCCGCTACAAGTAATAACGATTGAACATATAAATCATCGTTTTCTGGAATATCATGAAGCACTTCAATCGCTTCATCTTCTTTATCTAAATCAATATATAATTCTGCTAAAAATACCGTAAATTCACTTTCTTCCGGATATAGCAAGCGTAAGTCTTCAGTAATTGCTAACGCCTCATCCATAAACCCAAGTGTATGATAGTAACGAGCGATATCATACTTCTCTTCATCATTAGCAACTCGTAGTTGTTCTTTTAATAATTGTAATCCTTTTTCTGCTTCACCGTTTTCAATATAAGAAACAGCCTGTTCAAACTTTTGCATAAACGTCTCCTTTAATTCAAAAAATATTCTCTTCTGTTCATTTATCATAAGCAACTAGGTGTAAGAACGCAACCTTTTGAGTGAGCTACCTCTTCCTATACTTTCTCTCATAGCGCAGCTAATTGTTCGAAAAATTCCGGATACGATACAGCGATCGCATCACTATTCTCTATTTTCACTTCTCCATCTATAATACACGATGCGATTGCAAGCATCATCCCAATACGATGATCGCCGTGACTATTAACAGTATTTCCTTTTAAACTTTGTTTACCATATATAATCATACCATCTGGTGTAGCTTCAATCTTCGCACCTAATTTGCCTAATTCATCTACAACCGTATCGATACGATTTGTTTCTTTTACTTTTAACTCCTCAGCGTTTTTAATAACAGTAATTCCTTCTGCCTGCGTTGCCAATAAAGCAATTACAGGAATTTCATCAATTAATCTTGGAATAAGAGTTCCACCAATTTCTATTCCTTTTAGTTTAGATGTTTCAATCGTAATATCCCCGCACGGTTCAAACTCTTTATTTCTAATATGATCGATAGAAATAAGTGCACCCATCTTTGTTAATACATCTAAAATCCCTGTTCTCGTCGGATTTAAACCAACGTTTTCCAATACAAGCTTACTATTTTGGACAATTGCACCAGCTACTAAGAAAAATGCCGCCGAAGAAATATCTCCTGGAACTTCTATGTCTGCACCTTTAAGTTGTTGTCCACCTTGTAATGAAACGGTCCGTCCATTAACATCTACGGTACAACCGAATGCACGCAACATTCTTTCCGTATGATCACGAGATTGCATAGGCTCTGTTACCGTAGTAATCCCTTCTCCTTGCAAACCCGCAAGTAAAACTGCTGACTTCACTTGTGCGCTTGCTACTGGTGAATGGTAATGCATACCTTTTACTTTACCACCGCGAATAGATAAAGGTGTATATTGTCCGTTTTCTCTACCATCAATTTGAGCATTCATCTTACTAAGCGGGTCTGTAACACGTTTCATAGGACGTTTTCCAATTGATGCATCACCAATTATCGTACTATGGAACGGTGTATTTGCTAAAATCCCAAGCATAAGACGAATAGTCGTCCCTGAATTCCCCACATCTAATACTTCTTTCGGTTCTTGTAAATTATGTAATCCTTTACCGTAAATCGTGACATCGTTACCAAACTGTTCAATCTGGACACCTAGTTTTTGAAAACATGCAATTGTACTTAAACAATCTTCTCCTAATAAAAAATTTGATACTTTCGTCGTCCCTTCCGCTATCGCTCCAAACATAACAGAGCGATGCGAAATAGATTTATCTCCTGGAACAACAATTTTCCCATTCAAACTATTTTTTCGTCCTACTAGTTTCAAACTGTATCCTCCTCACATTTTAAATAAGTTATATGTACAATAGTTCTTCTTATACGTCTACTTCTATTGTAACGTTTTCTTTCTTGAACGTGCAAACAACTCCCCTTATTGCAAGTTCAAATGAAAAAGGCTCCTGTAACAGGAGCCTCCACCATTTCTTAAGAATACGTTTCTTCTTTCTTCACTTGTTCTTTTACAAGTTCCGTAAGTAATTCAATAATCTCATCATTTTCTTCTTTTAATCCAACAGTAATACGAATACCATCATGCATACCAAATGCTGCACCAGAACGAACGATATATCCTTTTTTCATTAATCGTTCGAAAGCTTCATTACCAGGTATACCAAGTTTCAAGAAAATGAAATTCGCTTGAGATGGATAGTAGAATACGTTATATTCCTTACAAAATCCATAATATTGATTTAATCCTCCGGCATTTTTCTTCACACACTCTTGTAAAAACTGTTGATCCTCTATTGCCGCTAATGCTACCGCTTGGGCGATAGTCGATGTGTTAAATGGTAGTCTTGCTACCTCTAGCTGCCCAATAAGCTTTGCATCACCAATCGCATATCCAATACGAAAAGCAGCTAATCCATATGCTTTTGAGAATGTGCGTAGCACCATAAGATTTTCGTACTTTTCAAGAAGAGGTAATGTTTGCGGATAATCTTCTGCCCCAGCATATTCATAATATGCTTCGTCCACAATAACGAGCGCTGACTTTGGAACTGATTCTAAAAATGAAAGTAATTTTTGTTTTTCTACATATGTACCTGTCGGATTATTCGGATTACAAATCCATACAATCTTCGTTTTCTCATCTACTTGTTGTAACATTGCATCTAAATCGTGAATGCCATCTTTAAGTGGTACTTCACGAACTTCTGCTCCTTCAATAACAGCATGGTGATGGTATTGCGAGAACGTAGGGTTCGCCATTACAACATTTGTTCCATTACGTAGCAAAGCACGACTAATCATTTGAATGACTTCATCTAGCCCACTACCAAATAAAAGTTGTTCCGCTTTTACACCTAAATGCTCTGCTACTTTCTCACGAAGCTCAAAAGCCGCCCCGTCCGGATAGAGTGCATATTGATTAGCTAACGAAGTTAATGCTTCTGTCACACGCGCAGAGCAGCCAAATGGGTTTTCATTCGACGCTAACTTCACAATTTTTGACAATCCATATTCTCTTTTTACTTCTTCAATATTTTTCCCAGGTACATATGCTCTCAAAGTTAACAATTGCTCTTTTACTCTCACTTTTCTTCCCCCAGTCATTGATATGATTTATAATGTCTTACTGTCACCTTTAATCATAACCGTCACCATTACGAGAATACCTTTAAATATGCATTTCATACCTGTTCTACGACTTTTTTACACCATATCCTTTTGAAATGCTTCTAACGCAATATGAACAGTCTCATCTGAAATAGATACGACATTCACTCCCCCATATTCCTGCATAAGCACCATATGAATTGTTCCAGCATTTGCTTTTTTATCTTGTTTCATCAACTGAACGAGACGTTCTACATTCAAGTCACTTGGCATTTTTGGATAACCGTATTTCAAGAACCACTGCTTCATTTCTTCATAAGAAAGATCAACTTTGTACACTTGCTCACTTAAAAACATAGCAAATAGCATGCCAACCGCTACTCCATCACCGTGAGTAATATTCCCATATCCTAACTCTTTTTCAAGAGCATGTCCTAACGTATGCCCAAAATTCAAATGGGCACGTACACCTTTTTCTGTTTCGTCTTGCGACACAATATTCGCTTTCACAGGAATCGCCTTCGTTAATATATGAATTAACTTTTCATCACGAAGATCCGTTAACGTTTGCACTTCTTCTTTTAACCAATGATATAGCTCTACATCACCAATAAGAGCATGCTTTATCACTTCTGCATAACCTGATCGCCACTCTTTTTCAGGAAGTGAATGTAAAAATGGCGTATGATATACAACAGCTTCTGGCTGATGAAATGCTCCAATCATATTTTTTCCTAGTGGATGGTTAATTGCTACTTTCCCGCCTACTGCGCTATCGTGAGCTAATAAAGTCGTTGGAACTTGGACAAAGCGAATACCACGCATAAACGACGCAGCAACAAATCCAGCCAAATCTCCAATCATTCCGCCTCCAAGTGCGATGATTAAAGAATTTCTATCTAATTTATTTTCAAGAGCCGAAGTGTGAGCCTCATAGAAATTTTCAAAAGACTTCTCTTTTTCGCCACTCGGTACAACAAACGAAAATACTTTTTGCTCTACTTGCAATGCATCAACAACTGTCTGTAAATGCAGTGATGCAACAGCTTCATCAGAAATGATCATTATGTTCGATACTGCAGGATTCATTTTTTGAATAAGCGTTGTTAAGTGTGACAACGCCTCCCTTCCAACATGTACATCATATTCTTTTGATTTCGTTTGAATATGTATGTTCTCCATTAAAATCCCCTCGCATATTCATTATGTTTCTCAATATTTTCACGTATAAGATCGATACGATCTAATCCAAATTGTTCAATTAAAGCTGTTGCGAGCTCCCAAGCCACAACAGCTTCAGCCACAACGCTAGCTGCTGGCACTGCACAACTATCTGAACGTTCAATACTCGCTGTAAAAGGTTCTTTCGTATCAATATCAACACTTTGAAGCGGTTTATATAATGTCGGTATCGGTTTCATAACACCGCGCACAACAACCGGCATACCAGTTGTCATGCCACCTTCTAATCCACCTGCATTGTTCGTTTTTCTTCTGTACCCTTGCACTTCATCCCAAAGGATTTCATCATGCACTTCACTTCCAGGTCTATGTGCTGCTTCAAAACCAATTCCAATTTCAACACCTTTAAAAGCGTTAATACTCATAATTGCCGCTGCTAATTTTGCATCTAATTTTCTATCATAATGTACATAGCTACCTACCCCAATTGGCATTCCTTCTACAACTACTTCAACAATACCACCGATAGAATCACCATTTGCCTTCGCATCATCAATTGCTTGCATCATCTTTTTACCGGCCTCTTCATCTAAACAACGTACAGGAGATGCTTCTGTAGTACTTTGTAATTCCACAATAGAGTTATATTTAATATTTGCTGCCTGTACACCACCAATCTCGATAACATGTCCCGCTACTTGTATACCTAATTCCGCCAATATTTTTTTTGCAACTGCACCAGCTGCAACACGAACTGTCGTTTCACGTGCTGAAGAACGCTCTAATACATTCCTCATATCTCTATGACCATATTTAATCGCACCATTTAAATCAGCGTGTCCAGGTCTAGGTTTCGTAACTTGTCTTTTCATTTCTTTCTCTTCCTGCTCAGTTAACTGCTCTGCACCCATAACCTTTGTCCAATGTGTAAAATCACGATTTTCAACAACAAGTGCAATCGGGGACCCCATCGTCTTCCCATGCCTAACACCACTTACAATTTGCACTTGGTCTTTCTCAATTTGCATGCGTCTACCGCGTCCATATCCTTTTTGTCTTCTAGCTAATTCTTCATTTATATCATTCGCTACTAAAGATAACCCTGCCGGAACACCTTCTAAAATTGTCGTAAGTTGCGGACCGTGGGATTCACCAGCTGTAATATATCGCATACGTTATTCCTCTTTTCGCATATGTATTTATCCCGCTACATAAAGCAGCTATATTATCTTCCATCACTCTTTAAAATACAAAGAAATTATATAGTAAATCGAATGTTTGCTTTCCCTACTTGTAATTGCTCGATTATTTTCATAATAGTAGACCTTTTACTTTACATACCAATATATCATAACAGTCCTAACTTCGTAACTGATCGAAATAAAAAAAGTGCAAGAAGAATACCCCTATTCTTCTCGCACTTTTTACTATTATCACAGTTATTAAAGCGTTTACAAATTATTTCAAAATAATTAGTAAATCCATTGATTCATTAATTTTGAGTAGTCTACTAATTCTTCTTCCTTAAAGAAAATAGCAATCTCGCGTTCTGCACTTTCTAAAGAATCCGAACCGTGGATAATGTTTTTCGCAACAGTTACACCGAAATCTCCACGAATTGTTCCAGGAGCAGCTTCATGTGGTCGTGTTTTACCCATCATATTGCGTGCTGTATCTACTACACCTTCACCTTGCCATACCATTGCGAATACAGGACCAGATGTAATAAAGTCTACTAATTCACCAAAGAAAGGTCTTTCTTTATGCTCACCGTAGTGTTGTTCAGCAATTTCCGGAGTAACTTGCATTAATTTTGCACCAACTAATTGAAAGCCCTTTTTCTCAAAACGAGCTACAATTTCCCCAATGAAGGCACGTTGTACACCGTCTGGTTTTACCATTAGAAATGTTTTTTCCATAAAAAATCTCTCCACTTCTGAATTATGTATGTAATTGTATATCCCCACACACATATTAACACCCTTATCACAATTGCGCAATAGTTTTGAAATAGAGAGATTATTTTATTTTTTAGACAAAACACTAAAATTTTCGTTTTCCAATATACTTTGCGACATTTTGCAACGCATACTTCGCCTGTCCACGAGGGAGTGGTTTTATTATTTCTAATGCTTTATGTAAATAACGTTCACTAAATGAAAATGCTTTATCAATAGCTTCGCTCGCTTTAATATCATCAATAATTTCTTTCATTTCACTTGCTGTTGTATTTTCATGTACAGATGTAATTTTTTGACGAAGAACTGGATCTTCCATGGCATACAAAACAGGTAATGTAATGTTACCTTGTAATAAATCACCACCAGCAGGCTTTCCAAGCTTCTCTTCTGTCGATACGAAATCTAAAATATCATCAATAATTTGATAAGACATACCAACAAAATATCCGTACCAAAATAGACGATTTACAGTATCACGATTAGCACCAGCAGCAATCGCTCCCAACTGACAACTTGCGGCGATTAACAATGCTGTTTTTCGTTTTATCCTTCTTAAATACGTTCTTAAATTTTGATCATAGTTATACTTATCTTTAATTTGTTCGATTTCACCTTTACAAACTTCTAAAATTGTATGAGACAACGCTTGATGTGCATCTGGAATTTCTATATTTGTTATACATTCAAGAGACTTCGCAAACAAGTAGTCTCCTGTATACATTGCAATACGATCTCCCCATTTCGCATTCACTGTTGCGCTACCGCGTCGTAAAAACGCAGCATCAATGACATCATCGTGAACAAGCGAAGCCATATGAATTAGTTCTAATGCAACCGCAACATGCTTAATTGCATCTAACTTATAATCCCCAAATTTCCCTGCAAGCAAAACAAAAACAGGGCGAATCCGCTTCCCACCTGCTTCAATAAGCTGTAATGCCGCTTCTTCTACTAACGGCTGCTCAGAAGCAACTGTCTTCTTCAATTCTTTTTCTATAACATTAATATCCGATCGTAAAAAAGAGTACATAAGTTGTAACTTCATATTGTTCACCTTAACCTAAAACGTCTTTTTTCTATTTTCTATTTTGATTCTGGTTTAATACCTAAATGCATAGCTGCTACACCAAAAGTAAATGGTTTCACTTGCACATTCTTAAGCCCAGCTTCTTCAAACATACGTGCTAACTCTTTCATCCCTGGGAATGTACTAGCAGATTCCTGAAGCCATGAATATTCTTTATAACTTTTCGCAAACATCTTTCCAAATAACGGCATGATATATTTAAAGTATAAGACATACCCTTGACGAAAACCTATCATCGTTGGTTGGGATGTTTCCAGGCAAATTACTTTTCCACCAGGCTTTACTACACGCGTCATTTCTTTTAATACTTGCATGTAATCCGGAACGTTACGTAACCCAAAACCAATCGTTACATAATCAAACGTATTATCTTCATAAGGAAGTTCCATTGCATTTCCATGCATAAGTTCTACTTGCTTTAATTCTAAAGCTTCTACCTTTTGTTTACCGACAGCTAGCATATTTTCGCTAAAGTCTAAACCGTAAACCTTCCCATCTTCACCTACAGCTCCCGCTAGTGCAATTGTCCAATCTGCCGTCCCGCAGCATACATCAAGTGCCTTACTCCCGGGTTTCACATCCATAATTCGCATCGTTTCTTTGCGCCATGCCTTATGCCTTTGAAAACTAATTACAGAATTCATCACATCGTATTTATCAGAAATTTTCTCAAATACGTCATGTACTCTTTCTTCTTTTGATTGTTGCATGCTCGTACCTTCTTCCAATGTAAAGTTGCTTATTTCCTTGATTTATCTCTTAACATAGAAATTATCTCATTAACTTCTGTATGATTCTCTAAAAAATTTTCTTCCTGCTTTCTCATTTCCATAAGCCATTCATTAATTACTGTTTCCAGATTTTTATCATCATCCAATGAGATTTTTTGGACTGCTTGAAAAACAGGTGAATTTTGTTTATCAGCATACAATTGACACTCTTTTTGAAGACGATTTTTTCCTAACACATAAGTTATATATGGTTTCCAATTAGATAACTGAAAATGATCACATGTTTTTTGCAAAAGCGCAGATTCAATTATTACTACACTTTCCATTATGTCTTGAATCGCCACATGTGCTTTTTGATATAGCATAATTTTATGTTCATTAATCTCCTTAATTCCTTCAGCAAGTGCACGAATTAAGATAATATCACAATTCATTGACAATAAGTAATAGTATAGACCACTATAATAATCCCCTGCAAGAACTGTCAATTGACGACGCTTATGGAATCCACTCGTCTCTTCGTTTGCTTTATTTGATACTTTTTCATGTGTATCAAGAGCAATTTGTACAAGCATAATCGTTACGACATAATGATCAATTTGTTCTTTATGTATATTTGCACTTTTTAATGCACCGTATAACAGCGCTATTTTTTCTTCATCAATAAATGGTTCTTCAATATAGTTTATAAAATAAGGATGGCGTAATTTCTCCATCAATTTCTCTTTAATACCCGCATACCCTCCGTAGATGTCACACACAAAAAATCACCCTTGTTTTCTAATTCATAAAATTTATTATAACACATACATTCTATTTTCTATAATCAAAACTTGGCTACTTCTGCCAAACTGCCACCGAATAAAGCCTCAACTTTTATTCATACAAGTTATCTTCGTCTCTAACAACTACAAACATTCATTTACACAAAAGGCAGAAGTAATTTTCAACCTTTATATTCTTGCTCTTTAACATTAAAACTATATCATTTTTTTGTATATAAAAAAAAGAAAAGCAGTTTCCCGCTCTTCTTTAATTCGTCTTAATAAACGATAAAATTTCACTACGTGCTGCTGCATCATTTTCTAACACGCCGCGCACCGCAGTCGTTACTGTTTTCGCACCAGGCTTTTTCACACCACGCATCGTCATACACATATGCTCTGCTTCTACTATTACCATTACACCATGCGGCTCTAGTACTTCCATAATAGAGTTAGCTACTGTTGATGTAATTCGTTCCTGTAGTTGTGGACGACGCGCAATCGTGTCTACAGTACGAGCTAATTTACTTAGTCCTGTTACTTTTCCACCTTGCGGAATATATGCAACGTGAGCAACTCCATAAAACGGAACAAGATGATGCTCACACATCGAATAGAATGGTATATCTTTTACTAGCACAAGCTCTTCGTGGTCTTCTCCGAATACTTTGTGTAAATGCTCTTTCGGATCCTCATGCATTCCTGAGAATACTTCTGCGTACATTTTCGCAACACGTTTCGGTGTATCAAGTACTCCCTCGCGATTTGGGTCATCTCCGATTGCCTCTAAAATAAGACGTACTGCATGTTCAATTTGTTCTAAATTAACTTTTGCCATCCGCTAGCCCTCCCGAAAAACCTAAAAGTGATACGAACACATTCTAGCATATTTATGTTTTTAAAAGCAAAAAGAAGAGTTTCCAAAAAGGAAACTCTTCTTCCCTGTTAATATGTAAGGATTATTTAACCGCATCTTTTAACGCTTTACCAGGTTTGAATGCAGGTACTTTACTTGCAGCGATTTCAATCTCCTCACCTGTTTGTGGGTTACGACCTTTACGAGCCGCACGCTCACGAACTTCGAAGTTACCGAATCCGATTAGTTGTACTTTATCACCTTGTTTTAAAGCTTCTAAGATAGAATCAAAAACAGCGTCCACTGCTTTTGTTGCGTCCTTTTTAGAAAGGGAACTTGCTTCTGCAACAGCATTGATTAAATCTGTCTTGTTCATGCCATTCACCTCCTCCCAAAGATAAGACTGTATAATGATCATAAAATGAGTCTTACTTTCATTTGTAGGCAATTTTTACAAATTCTATACTACAAAGATGTAGATAAATCATTATCAACGCCTATATTATACGATTCTCCTTTATAATTCAATATTTTTAAGGAAATTGTTACTCTAAAAATGTGAAATTCTGATGAAACTTGACAATTTACAACAAAATATTAGATAATGACTGTTTATTTTTCTATTACGTACTCAAAAAGAAAAAAATCCCTCTGCAATTAGAGGGATTTTTTTCTTATAATATAATCGCAATTAATCCGCCAGATCCTTCATTAATAATTCTTTCTAGCGTTTCTTTTAATTTATAACGAGCGTTTTCTGGCATTAGAGATAACTTCGCTTGAATTCCTTCTCTAACAATAGAGCTAAGAGAGCGCCCAAATATATCAGAATTCCAAATTGATAGCGGGTCATCTTCAAAATCTTGCATCAAGTAACGAACTAGTTCTTCACTTTGTTTTTCAGTACCGATAATTGGTTCAAATGTTGATTCTACATCCACTTTAATCATATGAATAGACGGCGCAACCGCTTTTAATTTAACACCGAACCTTGAGCCGTGACGAATAATTTCCGGTTCATCTAAGCTCATATCAGCTAATGCAGGCGCTGCTACTCCATATCCGGTTTGTTTTACCATCCGCAGGGCATCCGCCACTTGGTCATACTCTGTTTTCGCATGAGATAAATCGAGCATAAGCTTTAATAAATGATCTTTCCCTCGAATCTCTACTCCTACTACTTCTTTTAAAATTTGATCATACAATTCATCTGGCGCATATAAATCAATCTCTGCCACACCTTGCCCCATATCGATGCCAGCTAGACTCGCTCGATCAATAAATTCATATTGACTAAACTGCCAAACGACACGGTCCACATCACGAAGACGTTTTATATCCTTTACAGTCTCTTGAACCGCTTCCTGATAACTTTGGCGTAACCAATGCCCTTCATTTAGTACCATTACCCAGCTCGGAAGGTTTACATTCACTTCTAAAACCGGGAACTCGAATAATGCTTCTCGCAGTACGTTATACACATCTGTTTCTCTTAAACTCTCTACACTCATGGCTATTACTGGGATATCATATTCTTCTGATAAACTTTGACGTAACTGCTCCGTATCTGGATGATATGGCTGTACAGTATTGATAATCATAATGAAAGGCTTTCCTACTTCTTTTAACTCATTTACAACGCGTTCTTCTGCCTCTATATAATCTCTTCTTGGAATTTCACCAATTGTTCCATCTGTTGTAATAACGACACCAATTGTTGAATGCTCTTGAATTACTTTACGTGTTCCGATTTCTGCAGCTTCATGGAATGGAATAGGCTCTTCATACCAAGGAGTATTAATCATGCGCGGACCATTCTCATCTTCATAGCCTTTTGCTCCTGGAACCGTATATCCAACACAATCTACTAATCGAATATTCACTTCAAGACCTTCATCTACTTCGATAGAAACCGCTTGGTTTGGAACAAACTTCGGTTCCGTCGTCATTATTGTACGACCAGCAGCACTTTGAGGCAGTTCATCCTGCGCTCTTTGACGGTCTGACTCATTTTCAATATTGGGAATAACAACAAGTTCCATAAATTTTTTAATAAATGTTGATTTCCCTGTTCGAACAGCTCCTACAACTCCAAAATAAATATCACCGCCTGTGCGTTCCGCAATATCTTTAAAAATATCTACCTTTTCCAAGTGATTCCCTCCCTCAATATTTTTGGGAATAATTCCACATTTATAGTCAACTAATACCTTCTCTAATGTTGCCTATAATATCTGATATAATATAATGGTATTCTAGAAGTTCGGACAATATATCATATAATTTTGTCCAATTTCATATGACTATTTAAAAATACCTTTTGTTTGCATCGCAAGTTGTATAACATAAAAAACCTTTCTTCTAGAACTTATTCACTAAAAGAAAGGTTCATGACTTATGATTTTAAAAAAATTGGTTCTCCATTTTTTACTGTGTACGGCAAAGAATATGCAGGAACAAACGGGGAATCCTTCGATAGTATACTCCGGATATCTTCACCTTCTTTAAATTGTCCTTCATTTTTTTTCAACGCTTCATATAAGTCGATTCTATAATCAACAAACAATTCTCCTTTTTCATTAATTACAAGAGGGAGACCTTTTCCTGAGTACGGACTTGTCACTTGTGGTACATCTTTATATCCTAGTTTTTTGAAGTCTAATTCATAAACACCATCTGTAATCACTTTTTTAAAAGGTGGATATTGATGTTCATCACGATACATCCTTAGCTTCAATGCCACTTCTTGAATTTGTTCCGCCATTCTCACATCAATTAACTTTACTGTCGGATTTTTTTCAACATCTATTAATACATATTGATATACCCCGCCACTTTCATACGCATTCCCTGGCGCCTCTTGTATGTACCTTGGAGCAATTTTTTGAAAATCAATTGGATACTTCTGATAAATCGGCGTACTCATATCACGCGTCTTAATTGGTAATAAACCATCCGTTTGCTCCTTATATGTATTAATGGCTTTTTGTACAACTTGCAACTGGTCTTCATAAGGAATAGCACTTTGTTTCATATTTTCTCTTGGATACATACACCCTGTTAAAATGCTCATGCAACAAAATATTAAAATAATATGGATTTTTTTCACTGACAATCACCTTTTCATGCTAGTATGGACTGTTGCTTTTGTAACATTTACCGACTACACATCCTTTATTGCTCAATAGGGCCACTAAATACAACAAGGAAAATAACAATTCCCGATACAATCATGAGGGTGTACGCTACTAAAGCTGTAATCCCTTTCAAAAATTTATTCTTCATTTTATGCCTACTCAATAAAATAAAACTTACTGCAAGAAACATAAATCCAATTGCCCCTAAAGCAAACCACATTTTCATAAGTCCTTCCGACATATATACACCCCTTTACTTTCAATATATTTTTATACTATTTTAACAAATTAAAATCTTTAAACAAATAAAAATCATCATTTTTCCGTGAATTGATGATTTTTATTTAAAATAATAAAACCGAAGCACGAAATGATGCGCTTCGGTTGACCAAATATGCCCTTAACAGCTCTATTCCCATTCTTTCATAACTATCATATGCATTCTCTAAACTCTTTGTTTCTCATAATTTATTTTTTAAACATTTTACTTAACGAACCAAAATCCGCCGGCATATTATTGTTAATAATCGCTTTTACAATTTGATCCTCTTGCTCTTTCGGCACTTCGCGTCCTGCCATTAGAGCAACTTGATGAATCAATTGGCGAAGCACTGTCTCATCACGTAAGTTCGCATTTTGAACAGACGACGCTAATTTAAAAATATCTTCTTTGTTCACTTTCGCTTCTTTTTCAATGTTATTAAAAATGTTGTTATCCATTCTTTTCACCCTCTCCTCAAGTTACTCTTCATCCTATGCAGAGATGAAAAATTGGTGAAAAGACCCATAAAAAATAAAAAACGGTAGAAGTACGAAATGTACTTCTACCGCTTTCTTTATAACAAATCAGGTATCGCTTCAACTTCATGTTTTCGAACACGTCCCATCAATGAGCCTACTGCATCTTTCACATTATTCCCATTGAACAGCACGTCATATAAAGCAGCTGTAATCGGCATTTCAACTTCCATTTTCTCTGCCAATTCATGAGCAGCTTTCGTTGTTCTTACACCTTCTACAACCATACCCATACTTTCTAGCACTTCTTCTAAAGAGTGCCCTTTTCCAAGCATATTTCCAGCGCGCCAATTTCGGCTATGCACACTTGTACAAGTTACAATTAAGTCTCCCATACCAGTTAGACCAGCAAACGTTAACGGATTTCCGCCCATTTTTCTTCCTAAACGAGCAATCTCTGTTAAACCACGTGTCATTAATGCCGCTTTCGCATTATCACCTAATCCAAGCCCGTCAGATATCCCCGCAGCTAGTGCAATAATATTTTTTAAAGCACCACCAAGTTCAACTCCAACGATATCTGGGTTTGTATATACACGGAAATAGCTATTCATAAACAAATCTTGTACTCCCTCAGCCGCTTCCATACGCTTTGCTGCAGACGTAACAGTTGTCGCTTGACGCAATCCAACTTCTTCAGCGTGACTCGGCCCAGATAGTACAACAACATCCTTAATCAAGCTCTCTGGAATTTCTTCCTCAATCACTTCCGAAATACGTTTTGACGTACCTGGTTCGATTCCTTTACTTGCATGAATCCAAGTAATTGGCTCTGTAACAATTTCTTTCATCTCTTGCAATACGTCTCTGTACGCTTTCGTCGGTACTACTAGCAGTACTGTATTTACATCTACTAATGCTTCTTCTAAAGAAGAGTAGGCTACGATTGTGCTTGGCAATGTAATCCCTGGAAGATATCTACTGTTCTCACGCTTCGTATTAATTTCATTCATGAGTTCAGGACGGTTTCCCCAAATACGTACATCATGCCCATTGTCAGCTAATACCATCGCTAACGCTGTTCCCCAGCTACCTGCTCCTATTACTGTGATTTTTGTCATAAAATCACATCCTCTCCATTAGTCTCTTGCTCTAGCGATAATGTGAATCGGCGTTCCTACAAAACCGAACGCTTCACGTAAACGGTTCTTTAAGAAGCGCTCATATGAAAAGTGCATTAATTCTGTATCGTTTACAAATATAACAAATGTTGGTGGTTTTACCGCAACCTGTGTCGCATAGAAGATTTTCAGACGGCTACCATTATGTGTCGGCGTTGGATTCATCGCTACCGCATCCATAATTACATCATTTAATACATTCGTTTGTACACGGATGCTATGGCTTTCATTTACCTCATTGATAACCGGTAATAACGTTTGTGTACGCTTTTTCGTTTTCGCAGATAAGAATACAATCGGTGCATACTCTAAAAATTGGAAATGAGCACGGATGTTTTCTTCAAATGCTTTCATTGTTTTTTCATCTTTTTTCACTGCATCCCATTTGTTTACAACGATAATAACAGCTCGTCCTGAATCATGAGCATATCCAGCGATTTTTTTATCTTGCTCAATAATTCCTTCTTCTCCGTCTAAAACGACTAAAACAACGTCAGAACGTTCAATCGCTCTAAGTGCACGAAGTACACTATACTTTTCTGTACTTTCGTATACTTTCCCTTTTTTACGCATACCAGCTGTATCGATGATTACATAATCTTGATCATCTTTACTATATGGTGTATCGACAGCATCACGTGTCGTTCCCGCTATATTACTTACAATTACACGTTCTTGACCAAGAAGTGCATTTACAAGTGATGATTTCCCTACGTTTGGACGTCCAATTAAAGAGAAACGGATTGTTTCATCGTCATACGCTTCTTCTTCAATCTTTGGAAAATGATTTGCAGCTTCATCTAACAAATCACCAAGTCCTAAACCGTGTGTACCTGAAATCGGGAATGGCTCGCCAAATCCTAATGCATAAAAATCATAAATATCACTACGCATGTCTGGATTATCAACCTTATTTACCGCAAGTACAATTGGTTTTTTAGAACGGTATAAAATTTTAGCAACTTCTTCATCTGCTGCAGTTACACCATCGCGACCATTCGTCATAAAAATGATAACATCCGCTTCATCAATCGCTACTTCCGCCTGTTGACGAATTTGTGTCAAGAACGGCTCGTCTCCAATATCAATTCCACCTGTATCAATAATGTTAAACTCATGATTTAACCATTCTCCCGCACTATAAATACGGTCTCGCGTTATACCTGGTATATCTTCTACGATTGAAACTCTTTCTCCAACAATTCTATTGAAAATAGTAGATTTCCCTACGTTCGGGCGGCCTACTATCGCTATTACTGGTTTCGGCATATACTTTCATCCTTTCAACTTGCTTCTGTTTATTATGTAAAAAACCCTTCTTTGTGCAAGAAGGGATTTGCATTCCAGAATATTTCTCAACGTATCAAAACACCTCACATTATACCACACGTTACTAATGTTTCACAATAATATATACATTATCTTGTAAGCGATGTGCAATACCATCTAAAATAGCCTCTAAATTATTTGCAACAAATTCCAGTTCCTCTGTCGACTCGCAAATAAATAAAGGGGCACCACCTGCAAATTTCTCTGGCGTTGTTGTAATGACTGCGAGAATAACACTTTCTAACATCATCTCTTATCTCCCCTTCCTTTCGGAGCTTCTGATGACATATGAACAGCACTCTCTAATGTTGGTACATTTCCGATTACCCCTATCGCTTTTTCTGCATCTTGATCTTGCGGCAGAACAAAAACCCCAACTCTCCCATCCTCTAAATCACGCTTCGCTAACGGTACAAGTGCCGGCGTTCCAGAATCTCTATATATTCCTAAAGCAACCGAAACATCATGTAAAATAGCTTGCCGTTGTCCTAAGTTTGAGATTGTAACCATCGCATCTATCGATTTTGGTTTTAAAATAAATCCCATTCCATATTTCATAATTTCTTCTTGCCTTGCTGGCAATCCAATATTCATAATGTAAATATTATCAATATAAAGTCCCGCTCCTTCAAAACGAAGTGGAACATGCTCTATTTCTACAAGGTCATGAAGTCTTTTACCTGACATTAATTTTTTCGCAATGAAAAAACTTACTATACCAGTAATTACCCCGGCAATCCATGAATCGAATCCTATATACGCAAACGTTGTTACAAACGACGTTAACATCGCCAAGTAGTTACGACTTTCAAATACTAATGCAATTCCTTCAATGTATGTATTACCACGTGGTACGAGCTCATATCCATCTAATTGTTGAAGTGTATTTCTTTCCATATTGCGCACATCACGAAATTGCGTCGCTGCTAACGTAAGAAATGTAATTGCAGAGAAATCTTTTTTCAAAACAGACGGAATCGCAATTGCTCCTAAGGCAGCCGCAATTAATCCCATCGCGATATGAATAATTTTCCCGTGAAGCCTCGTCGGATATTGCCTCGTATCGGTACGAAGCATTAACAACCTAGTTATTGTACCTGCAATTACGCCACATAAAATAGCTGGTGTATATTCAGTCATGTATTACCCTCGCCTTTCTTTTACGTGTTTTCCTCTTAAATTGTTCCATATATACCGATGCCTTTGTAATCCAAAGTAAAATCGCCATAAATAAAGTGGAAACAGCAGCAACATCTAAAAAAGCTAAACTGCCGTATTCATAAGGAAAATGTAATTTACGAAAAATCAGCGTCACCAATAATTCTCCTTGTAACATCCCTATATATAAGGAGCATAATCGTAATATGCGATCCCCGTGCAATAAAACCGATGCATACACAAGTGCACCACTTAACAGCAACAACCTATCAACCACAATCCAAATTGGATCATATACTTCTAACAAATGAAAGCTTGTATATAACATTGCGATAATAAGTGCCGAAAGTAAGGTATACAATTTTTTCCAAATAGAATATAACGCGATACCTACAAAAGAAATAATACAAAGCAAAAGGGCATTTACCGATATCGTGAAAGAAGCAATCGTCACATTTAACGGAGAACAAATAATAAAAATTAATATACAAGCACTTATCTTCCAACGAATAGATTCCTTTTTCATAAAAAAGGTCACGACAATCCACCCTATCCAAGCAACAAAATAAAAAGTACTCCCATCCATCATTTCACCTCCTATGATTTCCATTATGGGAACTTTTTATGAAAGTTAATCCTCCTTTTCTTTGTGCATAGTTTTTCTCATAACAGCAAAACTTTTAATAAGGAGGTGTAACTCACAATGGGTAAAGATCGCCAAGAACGAAAGCTAAGAGAATCACGCCGCGTTGAATCTGATCGCGACCAATCACTTCAATATCCCGGTGCAACAAGTCTTGATACACCGGAGCAAGCTCGAAAGCAAAATCAGCATTAAATAAAGTGAAACCTCAGTGGGGGGGGATCCATCCCCACTGATTATTAGCCCACACCAATCAAGCTGCCCTCAAATAGGCAATACAAAAAGACGGTTTCGATATTGTACGAAACCGTCTTTTTACACAATTATTTTATTTATTTCTACTCGTAATATAATTCTTTTGTTTTCGCATTATAAACCCTATCACTCAACGAGGCATCAATCGTAACTACACCTGTTGGTTTTTTAGAATATGTAATAACATAATACGTATGTAGAGAAGGATTTTTACTCTTTACCTCTACACGTACATAATCCGTCTCTCCTATCTCATTTAACTTTCGCTCAACCTCTTTTTTCGCACCTACAATATCTTCTTTTTCTCCTTTAATTTCCCTACTCACAATGGTATTTCCTTGATCAGAAAGTAATACTACTTCAGCATTACTTAAACTCACTTCATTTGGTATATTAAAATAATAAATTGCATACGAATCTTCCGATGGATTTTTGTCTTCTCCTAATTCCCTTGGCAAAATTAGTGCTTCTATTCCCCTTCCTTCATTCACCGTTGGATTCCTATACAATTTATTCCCGACTGCGATTGCAATATTCGCCATTTTAATTGCTAATTGTGCTGTTGTTGAACTAAAATCTCCTTCTCTTACATTTGAAGTTAATGAAATTTCAACCTTTTTATTATATCCAGAAACCGCTGTATCTTCTCTTATATTTCGTGCATGGATGTTAACATCTTCACTATTATATGTAATGCGTCCTATTGTATTTTTACTATTTGAAGATACATTATCTCCTTTTTTATTAACATCCTCATCCCCTAAATTATCGTAAATTTTTCCTTGTTTCTTTTGACTCTTAAATAGCAATCTCTTATCTTGTTTTATCGCTAACCAGCTATATAGAGAGGAATACTTTCTTACTTTTACCATGTTTTTCTCCACAAACATGGCAAAAGTAAGATTCCTCCAATAATTCAGCAGCACATTTTCTACATTTCTTCATTTTTATAACCCTTTTTTCAATTTTAGCTTTTCTGCACGATATTTGTATATACTTTTATTATAATATAAATTCTCTCTTTTTTCCATTTATAGAATTATATAGAATGATAATTTCTCGCCCTCCCTCTTCATTTTACGAAAATAAAACGCAAAAAAATCAACCGGATGGTTGATTTTTTATCGCCTACTATAATGTGCAGTGTCAATCCCTCGCTGAGCTAACCAATGGTACGTTTCACCTTTTACAACAAGAGGTACAGATTGTAACTCTTCTATCGTCTTCACGCCAAGAGCTGTCATAATAAATTTTAAATCTGTATGTAAAAGATCAATTTCATCCACTAAATTCTCAACACCATCTTGCATTAAAATACGTAAAAAGTATCCAGCAAACGCAGTTGTATTCGCCCCTAATGCGATTGCCTTCGCCACGTCAAGTGCTGTTTGTATACCCCCAGATGCAATAAAAGAGAGGTTATTATTTGTAGAGGTTGCTTCAATAATCGAGGTAGCTGTTTGTATGCCCCAGTTATTAAAATAAGAAAGCATTCGCTGTCTTCTTTCATTTTCAACAGCAGCAAAATTCGTACCACCTTGTCCGCCAATATCAATTGCTGTTATACCTATATTCGCTAACTGTTGTACTGTTTCCTTACTCATTCCAAAACCGACTTCTTTTACGATGACAGGTACTTTACTTTTTAAAACTATTTTCTCAATCCGCTGAAGTACACCAGTAAAATCACGGTCTCCTTCTGGCATCGTTAACTCCTGTATGACATTTAAATGAATTTGCAGTGCATTCGCTTCGATCATATCAACGGCACGCTCTGCCTGTTCGACAGTTGCCTCACTTCCTAAGTTTGCGAAAAAAATCCCATTCGGATTTACTTTCCTAACAACTTTATACGAAGCCGCTTCACTTTCATCTTTTAAAGCTGCCATTTGCGAACCTACAGCCATAGCAAGGTTATGATGTTTCGCTACATATGCTAATTGCTCATTAATATGTAATGTTTGCTCTCCTCCACCACCAGTCATCGCATTGACAAAAATCGGCGAACTTAGTGAAAGTTCGCCGATTTTTGTTTCACATGTTATAGTGTCATAACTTGAATTTGGCAAGCTTTGATGCACAAAATCAATATCATGAAAGCCATGCGTACGAGACTGACCAGTAGAAAGAGCATATTCAATATGATCTAATTTACGTTTTGCCCTTACCACTTGTACCCCTCTTTATTTCTTTAATTTTTTCAGTTGTTCACCAATAATATCACTTAACTGGAAAGTAGCAGAATCAGCATTTGGCTCATATTGGCTATAATCTTCTGTTACATTATTTTCTTCAAGCGTTTCTTTTATGCTTAAAGAAATACGTTTTTCTGCTACATGGACTTCAAGTACTTTCACTTTTACTTCTTGTCCCATTTCCAATACTTCATTTGGATTTTTCACGTGACGATTTGCAATTTGAGATACATGCACAAGCCCTTCAACACCAGGTAAAATTTCAACAAATGCGCCGAATGTAACAAGGCGTTTTACTACTCCCTCACGAATATCTCCAGCCTTTATTTCGCCAGCAACATTTTCCCAAGGTCCCGGCTGAGCTGCTTTAATTGATAAAGAAATACGTTGCGTATCAGCATCAACAGATAACACTTTTACCTTTACCTTTTGACCTTGCTCTAATACCTCAGAAGGTTGCTCTACACGTTCGTGTGAAATTTGTGAAATGTGAACTAAACCGTCCACACCACCAACGTTAACGAAAGCACCAAAATCCGTTAATCGTTGTACTGTTCCTTCAACAATATCCCCTTCTTTTAACGAAGAGATTGCTTCTTTTTTCTTAGAATCTAGTTCTAGTTCTACTACCGCTTTATGTGAAAGAATAACACGATTTTTTTCACGGTCTAATTCAACAATTTTCACCGCTAATGTTTTTCCTTTATAGTCAGCAAAGTCTTCTACATAATGTACCTCTACAAGTGAAGCTGGGATAAAACCACGAACACCAAGGTCCACAACTAACCCACCATTCACGATATCTTTTACCGTAACATCAAATACATGACCAGAATCAAATTTTCCTTGTAATTCTACCCACGCTTTTTCTGCGTCAACAGCTCTCTTAGATAAAACAAGATCATCATCTTCTAATTTAATAATTTTCAATTCAAGTGTTTGATCTAATTCTACAACATCGCTTGCTTTTTCAATATGAACGTTAGCTAATTCACTAATCGGAATTACGCCATCTGTTTTGTATCCAACATTTACAAGAACTTGTTTCTCTTCAACTTTCGTTACAGAACCTGTAACAACGTCACCAACTTGTAATTCTTTTGAATTCATAACTTCTTCATTCATTTTCTCTACCATGGAAATACCTCCCTACAGAATTGACAAAGCATTTTTATGTATATACGAAATGAAAACAAATGTTTTCATTTGCATGTTTAAGAATTTATCATCACATATTCTGTTTCAATACAGTTCACAAGAAACTATATTAAATCTATATAAATAGTATACAGCAAAATCATCTTGAAGAAAGTATGATTTGAAATATAATAGCGAATATATTCTGACAGTTTTTTTCCTCTGTAACTAACTTCTTACAAATTAGCCCATTTGTCAAGAAAAGAGACTTATAATTAACTTATCCTTTACATTTCAAAAAAAAAAAAAAAAAGAAAGAGGATAGTCCTCTTTCTTTATTTCGCAAATACTCCTGAAACAATACCCATAATTTTTTGGACAACTTCTTCAATTGATAAAGAAGTTGTATCTAATTCCAATGCATCATCAGCTTTTTTCAAAGGAGAAACTTCGCGTTCTGAATCTAATTTATCACGCCTAGCAATTTCTTCTTTTAACTGCTCTAAATTAGAATCGAAACCTTTATTCATATTTTCTAAATGTCTTCTTTCCGCTCTTTCTTCTACAGAAGCAAGCATAAAGATTTTCACTTCAGCATCTGGTAGTACATGTGTACCAATATCACGGCCATCCATTACTACGCCGCCTTTTTTAGCTAATCCTTGTTGACGACGTACCATTTCTTCACGAACAAGACGATGCTTTGCTACAATAGATACGCGATTCGTCACATCTGGCGTACGAATCACCTCAGAAACATCTTGTCCATTTAAAAATACAAGTTGTGTATTTTCCCCTTGCTGAAATTCAATATTTACATTTTTTACGACTTCCATTAACTTTTCTTCATTTTCAATATCCACTTTTTGTTCAAGGGCTGCATATGTAATAGTACGGTACATTGCGCCTGTATCAATGTAAACATATGAAAGTTTTTTTGCAACAACTTTTGCAACTGTACTTTTCCCAGCAGCCGCTGGACCATCTATAGCAATCGAAATTCGTTTATCCATTGTAACACCTCATTTTTCACTTATAAAACAAAACGAAAAGCAGGTATTCTCCCCCTGCTTCTTCTCATTTGCCTCACGTCATTAAATCCTCAATAATTGTAGCATAATCCATCATAGAAGAAAATGAAAACTACTTATTCACCTGTAAGATTTCCGCCTTATTTTTCGTGACGACACCTTCGTAATAAACAATTTTCGATAAATATTTCACTGAAGATTTATGTATAAAAAGCAGTTGGACGACAGAAAGAAAAATAAATTGAATCAGTAATATACGAATTATAATTTTCTCCACTTTTTTCAAAAAAACTCACTCCTTCCCTCTCTACACTTACACATCTACTCTCATAAATTTCCATAAACAAAACCTAACCTAATAACCACTTACCGGAGCACACTTAAAGTAATTTATTTTATTGTCATTTTCTAAGCATACTTTTATACATTTTCATTGTCGAATTTACTCAAAACATGTTATGTTCTAAATGTATTTTTCAACTTGAAAGGGGTATAAGCATTGAAAAGAATCCTAGTTTTACACACAGGTGGAACAATTGCAATGGAGGAAGATAAAGAAACTGGGGTCGTACAACCAGGTAAAAAGAATCCTCTTTTAAAATTTATTCCTGATTTAGAAGGCGATGTTGATTTAATTGTCGAAGATGTGTTCCATCTTCCATCTCCTCACATGACTCCTAGCGAAATGCTACAATTGCAAGTCATCATTGACGAAAGAGTAAAACAAGACGATATTCACGGCGTAGTCATCACGCATGGTACCGATACATTAGAAGAGACAGCTTATTTTCTTGATTTAACAGTTCAAGCAACTATCCCAATCGTTGTGACAGGGGCAATGCGTTCTAGTAATGAATTAGGTGCCGATGGTCTATATAATTTCTTATCAGCTGTAAAAGTTGCTAGTAGTAATGAAGCTGCTGAAAAAGGCGTTCTAGTCGTATTAAATGACGAAATACATTGTGCTACAAATGTAACAAAAACGCACACAAGTAATGTCGCGACCTTCCAAAGTCCACAGTACGGACCAATTGGCATGGTAACAAAACGTGGTGTTGTTTTCCATCATGCTTTAGTGCATCACGAAACATGCACAGTACGACAGATTTCTAAAAACGTTGTCGTTCTAAAAGCATACGCAGGTATGGATGATACATTATTATCAGCAATCGAAACACTACCAGTAGACGGAATTGTTATTGAAGCACTTGGACAAGGTAATTTACCTCCAAGAACACTTCCTAGTCTAGGGCGATTAATAGAAAAAGGCATTCCAATTGTATTAGTTTCACGCTGCTTTAACGGTATCGTTCAAGACGTATACTCTTATGAAGGTGGCGGAAAACAATTAAAAGATATGGGCATTGTTTTCACCTACGGTTTAAACGCTCAAAAGGCGCGAATTAAATTACTAGTCGCACTAGAAAACACAAACTCTCACGAAACAATCCAACATATGTTTATGCACGATTAAAAAAGAAGCTGTCGAAGATTTCGACAGCTTCTTTTTATTCTTCTCTTGATGCAATGGTTTGCGCAATCGCATCTCCATGGAATCTACCGTTCTCGATAAATATTTCATTTGCGTTATTCCCCGCAGCAATTACACCTGCAATAAAAATATTTTCAGCGTTTGTTTCCATACTACCCTCTATATAAATCGGGCGCCCTGTTTCTTCATCAATCCGAACTCCCATTTTTGTTAAGAAGCTGTGGTCTGGATGGTAACCCGTCATAGCAAATACAAAATCGTTTTGAATTGTATTTGCCTCACCATCTACTGTATACGTCAACGTATGCTCAGTAATTTCTTTTACATGCGCATGGAAATGCATTTGAATTGTCCCATTTCGTACTAACGCCTCAAATTCCGGCAAAATCCACGGCTTAATACTTGGCGAGTATTCCCCACCACGGTATAGAACTGTTACACGTGCACCCGATTTAACAAGCTCTAACGCTGCATCTATACTTGAATTTTTACCACCTATTACAACGACATCTCGATCAAAATAAGGGTGTCCTTCTTTGAAATAATGAGCTACTTTCTCAAGTTTCTCACCAGGTACATTCATATAATTCGGAGTATCATAATATCCAGTTGCGACAACAATGTATTTCGCAACATATATTTCTTTGTTTCCGTCACGCTTCGTCGTTTCAACTTTAAAAACATCACCATCTTTTTGAACTTGTTCCACTCGTTCAAATGCATTTACACGTATAGATTTACGCTTTACTACTTCACGATAATACGCAAGCGCCTGATTACGAAATGGCTTACGATTTTCTGTAATAAAAGCAACTTCACCAATTTCTAATTTTTCACTAGAGGAGAAAAATGTTTGATGAGTTGGATAATTATAAATTGCATTTACAATGTTTCCTTTTTCGATTACTAACGGATTTAACCCCACTTTTTGCAACGAAATCCCCGCTGCTAATCCGCATGGACCGCCTCCGATAATAATAACTGTTTCTTTTTGCATACTTAGTTCACTCCTAGTCTTCTACCTCTGCTCTATTTATATAAACAAGAAAAAACCTACTTACAGCAGTAGGCATCTATCTTTATTGTATTCATTTTTCATATATTTGTCATCTAAACGAAACATACATCCGATAGACATCTGCTAAAAACTGCTGAAATTTAATTCCTTGTTGCCCTAATACATTCTCAGGATCGATTTTCCGAGTAGGATCCAACGTTTTGTGTGACACAATAGCCTTTTTAGGATTTAAACCGAAATTTTGACATAAATAAGCGTGATACCACGTAAAACGAGTATACGCCTCCCAAAAGTTTACGTCGCCACCATAGCAAAGTTCAACCCCAATTGCAGCCTTATTCGCATCATAACCGAATAACTCATTATCCGTTGGCACATTGTATCGAACATGGTACGCAACTTCATTTATAGGGACAATTTCTAATATTGTTTTATCATCAATAAATGTATGCGCTGAAGCTTTCGGTTGTATTTCATTAAAGTAATCCCGATTTCCTATCGCATTGCTACCAGGGTTCCCCGTGTCATGACTTACAATAAATCTTACTTTTGAAAGAGGAATTCCTGGTCGTGAACTTCCATACCCAATATAGTTACGCTCTATAGGGAACATCGCCATTACTACCAACTCCCGCTCTAAAAAATTACCTTACTTCCTTATATATGTATTCGGTGGCAATGTCCTTATGGCATATTTCTTATGCGAAGAGAACATCGAAAATATTTGATGTGAATACCATAAATAATACAATACTTACAGCCACCCCATAAAAACCGTAAAACCAAACACAATCTTCTTTCGTATCTAAACCGAAAAACTTATTTACCGATTGTAATAATGTGCCACGCTTGCTTTGTTTGTTTCGTAATACTTCCACTCGTTCTACAACATCTGCTGGCATCATAAATCTTTGGTCTACTGTCATTTTCATCATTTATCTCTCCTTAAAATCATTTCCGTTTTGCTTATCTAAGGAAAGTATAGCACGTTTGTTCGTGCAGAACAAGCGTTCTTTTTTATTTTTTATTCTATTTTTCAACAAGCCAAGTAATAATTGTGAATATAAACGCGATAATTGGTCCAACTACAACTGCACCAAATATTAAAAACAATAATCCTTCACCGGACACCCGAACGATACTTGTTTTTCGGGCTCTCTTAGCTCTTGCAAGTTCACCCTCTAACACCTTAACCTTTTCTTCTAATTGGTCTACTCGTTCCATCATTTCATTCCCCATATACAACACCTCATTTAATACTTCAACAAAAAAACGCGATTCCCTCGAAAGGAAATCACGTTTTCTCAAAACATTATATATTATACCCAACCTCTGAAGCGACTAGCCTCAGCCATTTTACGAACACCAATCATGTATGCAGCTAAGCGCATGTTCACTTTACGAACTTGTGATGTTTCATAAATTGAATCGAATGATTTTACCATTACTTTTTCTAAACGTTGTTCTACTTCTTCCTCAGTCCAGTAGTAACCTTGGTTATTTTGTACCCACTCAAAGTAAGATACCGTAACGCCACCAGCACTTGCTAATACGTCTGGAACAAGTAAGATACCACGATCTGTTAAGATTTTTGTTGCTTCTAATGTAGTTGGACCATTTGCAGCTTCAACCACAATTTTCGCTTTAATCTTATCAGCATTTTCTCCTGTAATTTGGTTCTCAATTGCAGCAGGAACTAAAATGTCGCAATCAAGTTCTAACAGTTCTGTATTTGAAATTGTATTATTAAATAGTTTTGTTACAGTACCGAAGCTATCGCGACGATCTAGTAAGTAGTCAATATCTAATCCATTCGGATCATGTAGTGCACCGTAAGCATCTGAAATTGCAATTACTTTCGCGCCTGCATCATGCATAAATTTAGCTAAGAAGCTACCCGCATTACCAAATCCTTGAACAACAACGCGTGCACCTTTAATATCAATGTCACGTTTTTTCGCAGCTTCACGAATACAAATTGTTACACCTTTTGCAGTCGCTGTTTCACGTCCGTGTGATCCACCTAATACAAGTGGTTTACCTGTAATAAATCCTGGTGAATTAAATTCATCGATACGACTATACTCATCCATCATCCATGCCATAATTTGTGAGTTTGTAAATACATCTGGAGCCGGAATATCTTTTGTCGGACCAACAATTTGGCTAATTGCTCGTACATAACCGCGGCTTAATCTTTCTAATTCACGGAAAGACATCTCACGTGGGTCACAAATGATTCCACCTTTACCTCCACCATATGGTAAATCAACAATACCACATTTTAAACTCATCCAAATAGAAAGTGCTTTCACTTCATTTTCTGTTACGTTTGGATGGAAGCGAATTCCACCTTTCGTTGGACCAACAGCATCATTATGTTGTGCACGATATCCTGTAAATATTTTAACAGTCCCGTCATCCATACGAACTGGAATTTTCACTGTCATCATACGAATTGGTTCTTTCAATAATTCATATACTTCGTTTGGATAACCCAATTTTTCTAATGCTTCATTAATTACAATTTGTGTTGAATTTAACAATTCAAAATGTTGTTCCCCTTGTTGTTGTGTTTTCGTTTGAGTTCCCTTTTCGGCTACCATAGTAAGTAAACCCCCTGTAATTTCACTTGTTTAGTAAACCTTCATTGCCTAGTATACACCGTTAAATTTGGAATGCAATAGAAAACGCTAACAAATATATACAAACTATTTTGTGTTGCAAGCGTTTTCACTATTATTATAGTCCTTTTATTGCTTTTAGAAAAGTAAAATACTTAAATATTTAAATATTTTTTATTTTCATCAAAATACATTCGATAAAACAATTATTTCATCAAGAAATACTGATTACATTTTAACATACAGATCGGCTAGTCTTGTTACCTACACTTCGTTTTATAGATTTTAGATTTTCAACTGAATAAAAATAAAACCTCAAGCTACGTTACATTAGCTGAGGTTTTGTTTTTTCACAAAGTAATTGTATATTTGTTCAATCGCTTGAGAATCCATTAATTCTTTACCATATTCCATTACGCGGTAAATTGTTGCTGTTGACGGATTACCGTACTCCGCTAAAATAGCTATAAAATCCGCCTTCAATAATTGAAATTGCTCTTCTTCTTCTATCCAAAGATAAAAACGATCATCCCACGTATACAACTTCCCATCAGTTACACCAAGGTTATATAAGCGATTTGACAAATTGATTACATCATCTAATGTAGCAAACTCGTAAAGTATATGTTCACTTTCATCAAGAGTCACTTGCATTTCAATAAACTCGTCACGGAACTCATCTTCTGTGTCCACTTCGTGATTTTCTTTTGTTACAATTACAACCATACCTTGAGCTTGTAGAGAAAATACTTCAACAGCAATCGGTCCATCCGCTTCAAACCCTAATTCTGTATTTGCTTCTTGCATCATATCACGGAATAGTTGCTGTACTTTCGGTGCATTTCTCCACAAATCTTCTTTCGTTAATCCTCGTTCAGATAAATCATCAAATGTTAGGAAAATTTTAATCTTATTATAATTTAAACGTTCCAGTCTCATCTCATACCCTCCCTACGTAACCATTGCATCTAATTTTTATTATATGAAATAGAAAATAGATGGTTCTTTTCGAACGACTATTCCGACATCTTTAACCATCCATCCCATTCTTCTTTCGTGTTACCAATTAGGATATTTTGAAGATTTAATTGATCTCCAATGCCTTTTCTTCCTATAAAACCACCAGAGATGTTTTCATTTTTTTCTTGTAACAAGTCAATAAATTCTACTGCCTCTTCAAGTTCTCGTTCATCATCAAAAGATATAAACAAATATTTAGGTTGTAATTGTTCAATAGCTAGTAAAATACCTTCTTCATCTAAACTTGTCCCCATATACATTGTTTGATATCCTTTTAGTCGTAAATACGTCGCGAAAATAAATCCTTTTAATATATTATTTTCTAAGACGAAAACTTTGTTAACGGAAGAATACACCGACGCATTATGATAGATCATTCCTAAACGTGTTTGTAAGAATGATACAACATATTTGAATTGCGACATTGTAATCTCATTATTACTTTTTAAAGTTAACAACTTGTTTGCCACTTGAAGAATGATGCTTGCAACAACCTTTTCCGTTGAATATATACTAAAAACCTCGTTTAATAATGCAGAAATTGTAATTTCATCAAATTCTAACAAAGCTTGTAGTATATCGTCCACTAAAACAACTTCTGTATCAGTAATTTTTTCTTTTTGAACGTTGTTCTGCAACCAATTCCCTTCTAATAACTGAACTGCTTGTCCAATCATCATCCCCTCAGAAACTTTGTTCATTAACCATTTCAAAATATGAATATGCTCTTCTGTATATAAACGATGCCCCGCACGATTTCTCTTTGGGGCAATAATATGATAGCGTCTTTCCCATGCGCGAAGTGTACTCGGTTGAATTCCGAGTATATTTGAGACAGCTTTTATATTATATTTTCCATTTGAATTCGGCATTATTTCCCTCCGCATAACGTAATGATATGTGTTTGGGAAGGTGCCCGAAAACGAAGAGGGAACAATGTTGTTCCATACCCATTACTAACAAAGAGAGTCGTATTAGAATGCTTATATACGCCACCCTTTAAATACTTTTCAGATGGAAACAACCGAATCTGGCCTCCATGTGTATGTCCACTTAATACGAGCGAAATTTGTTCATTACCAGACATTTTCTTTATTATATCTGGGTTGTGACTAATTAAAATGCGAAAACCTTCTTCTTTACAATCAGACAACGCTAAATCTAAACGATCTCGTTCTAATCCAACATCATCGATACCGAGTAAGCAAATTTTCTCTCCTAATTCAGACTCAAATACAACTCTTGTATTATCTAATACCTTCACATTATTTTCTATTAATAAAGCATCTAATTCGTGATATTCAATTTCATAGTCATTATTTCCCCATACAAAATATACAGGGGCTATTTCTCTTAACTTTTGAATATTTAAAGAGATTTGCGATAAAGGTACTCCTTTTTCAGCTAAATCACCGCCAATAATTACGATATCTGCTTTTCCTTTCACTCGTTCAATTAGCGAGCTAGAAATGATCCTTCTATGAATATCCGAAATAAAAAAAACTTTAACTTTTTGAAAACTTTCCGGAAATTCTTCGAATACTAAAGTATGTTCCAACACTGTATTACGCATCGCTTCTTTATACATTCCAAGAAGACATACAAAACCAATGCATATGAGAGTACATAATAATATAATCCATGACATATATTTTTTACTCTCCCTCCTCGTAAAGTATAGTCCTTAATTTTATGTGGAGCTATATATCACTCATTTAGCTAGCTCTCATACTTCGTGGACTTATCTTTTATAGGAATTTTCAATTCTTGTCCTACCTTCACTTCGTCTTCTTGTAAATCATTATACTTTTTTATTATTTCTATCCCATCTTCATCTGAGAAATATTGCTTCGCTATACTTTCTAAAGTTTCTCCATCTTTCACAACATGAGTTGCTACTTTCTCAGACTGCTTCTTTGATTCAGTCTTAGCGGAATCAAAGAAAATTACTTCAAACGCACTTTTCTCAGCATTATTACTATCACTTTTTACCTGTATATATTTATCCGTATACCATAGGATACTAATAGGTAACAATATGAACAAAAATGTTAACACTCGGACGAAAATGTGATTCATTTTAAACTTTGGTTTATTCTCTTTATTTCTATGAATTTCACTACGCGGCGGTAAACTTTCATCTTCTTCCACTTGCTCAACTTCTAACTCCTCTTCAAAATCAGGAATTCGTTTTCTCATGTTGTTCACCACCACCTTCCATTTATTTTCTTAATTGGAGCCCCATTATAAAATCAACAAGAAAGTGTGCAAAGATTGTTATAAACAAATTTCCTGTCCACTCGAATACATACCCAAAAACAAAACTAATAAAGCAGACGAAACAAAACAAAAAAGGCTTCGTTATATACCGAATATGTAACACAGCAAAAATTAAACTCGCTATTACAATTCCGAAATGAGTCTGCACTACACCTCTAAATAAAAACTCTTCCGCAAAGCCAATAATAAACGTGATAACGAGTAAATGCATGACAGAAATCCCTTGAAACATTCTATCGTTAATGCCACCATCATCAAACCAAGATTCTGGAAACACTCGCATTGCAACATAATCTAATAACACAATACAAATCGCTAACAAGCTACCTATTAAAAGTATAGAAACCGGTTCCCATTTCCATAAACTATAAACTTCTCTTTTATCTTGAAATAATATATATGCTAGTAAACAACCGATACCAATAATGATTAGTTGTGTTATGTAGAGATTCAGTCTTATTTCTCTCGGACTCATATCTTCAACATTATGCCTTTGAATGTTCATCATTCCTCCATCTTTCCTAGGCCGAAAAGCTTTTGTAACTCTGTTTCCCAATTATAGTCGAAAACTAACTGTTGCGCTCGTCTTTTTTTATAATCCGTTTTTGTAACACCACAGTAATCACAACAGTTTTCTATCTCTTTTTCTTTTCTATAACCGAATTGTTGTAATAAATATTCACGTCTACATCCTTGAACTTGTATCCATGACTTCATATTTTCTAGCTCACTATATTTATTACGCATTCTCACTTCCACTTCCGCTATTAATCTGTGCATTATTTCATCTGACAAGCTCTCTAACATGAGATTTCGCTGTTGTATGATTCCAAGATGTTCGAGATGATAACGTGTAAAGCGCCAATACTGTTCATTAAATCTTGCTGCATTATAACAAATTTCTTCTACATCTTCTAATGGTAATACTTTCGTTTGAAACATTCTTTCTTGTAGTAACGAAAATAAAAATTGTATTTGCGATTTACTTGGTAATTCATCTTCAATGATTGAAATTGGCAAATCGTGATCCAATGGACTACATAATAAAATGGCTATACTCAATTCTCCATCTCTTCCCGCTCTTCCAATTTCTTGTAAATAGGAAGCTACATTTGTCGGATATTGAAAATGAATAATATATCTTGTATTCGCCTTATTTACCCCCATCCCAAAAGCACTTGTACATATTACAATTTGCAACTGGTCATTCATAAACTGTTGTTGAATTAACATACGCTCTTCATGTTCCATACCACCATGATAAAAAGCTACACCTGTAATTCCTTTTCCTCTTAAATACTCGGTTAAACGCTCTGTCCAGGCCCTACTTGAACAATAAACAATACCAGGCCCTTGCAAATACATTACATGCTCAAAAAGCGCCTCTTTTTTTTCTTCTATTGTTTCCACAAATTGCACTTCCATCGCAATATTTGGACGATCAATTGAGTACACATGCTCAGCAATATTTTTTAGATTTAAACTTTCCGCTATATCTCGCAGTACATCCTTTGTCGCAGTTGCTGTTAATGCTAGTACTGTCGGAGATCCGATACTCTCAATTACTTTATCTAATTTTTTATAATCTGGCCGAAAATCATAGCCCCATTGTGAAATACAATGCGCTTCATCTACGACAAATAATGAAATATGAATTTTTTTCAATTCTCTTATTAGAAGTTCCGACTGCAACATCTCTGGTGATACGAAAACAAATTTATAAAAAGATAGCTTTTTCATTGCTTCTCTTTTTTCAATTAACGTCCGAAAACTATTCAATGCAATAACTCGATTTTTCACGACATACTTTAATTGCGTAACTTGGTCTTCCATTAAAGATAATAATGGTGATACAACAAGCACCGTACCCTCTTGCAGAAGCCCCGGAAGTTGATAACACATTGACTTTCCCCTTCCAGTCGGAAGCATTGCTACAACATCTTTCCCTTCCAATAAGTCCGTAATAACTCCTTTTTGCCCCGGACGAAATTCAGAATATCCAAACCACTTATATAAATATTCCTCAAGCTTCATTTATACCCTCCATCCGTGCCAATACAAGACGTACTTCAAAATAAGAGATTTCCTCTCCAACCGCTTGCTTCAACACACGCAATTTACGTGTTTGTAATGCTTCAATTACTTTTGTTACTTTTTCCATTTTTTCTTTTTCCATAAACATTTCAATAGAAAATTCTTTTTCTCGTAAAGCAATTTCTACAAAATGGTCTTCTATCGTGGCAACCTTCAAATTCCGAATTGTTGCTATTTCTTCTAAAGAGCGTCCTTGTCTCCAAAGATTATATGTTTTTTTCGTTGATAAACTAAATAAATCAGCTTTCTCATTTGGATACGATATAATTTCAGCTAATAATGGAAACTCGTTTTCTTTATTGCGAACTTCTTGAATAAGGAAATGAATTGTACCCCAAAATAAAAAATACACTCGAAATATATCTTGTTTCGTAATTTCCGCTAATTGTTGTAAAGTACACCCAATACGTTTATACCCAGTTAACCGATATATTACGATTGTCGCCTCTACTGGATTATTTTTTTGTAAAAGAGTATGCATTTCCTTCCATAATCTTTTAGCCAATTCACTTCTCATATACGGTATTCCAGTGAGAAAACGTTTCACCCACATCATTATTTCTGTATCCTGTTGAATTGGAATAAATTTCGTATTCGCCTGTTGTAAATTCGAAATGGTTTGAACGATCAATGATAATCTCTTCCAAAACGTTTCACCTATTTCCCCATAGTGTAAACCATTTAAATATGTCGGAAAGGCAAAGTCACCTTCCCATTTGTTTAATTGCACGTTACCAGCAGTCGTTAACACATATGTATTATCATGTATACCTTGAACTAAATCCGTTTGTAACAACTTTGCAACTTCTTGATCATAATCAGCTCTATTTAATGACTTATAAATCCCAAACAAAAAAGAAATTTGAAACATATTCCCATCTTGTAATGTTTGCGACGATCTCTTTCCTTTTAGTAAATAATAAATTGAAGAAACGGTTCTTTCACCATTCAATTGTTTTAAACAATATAATAAAGTATATTGTAGCTGCATTACCGCTTCCACCTCTCAGTCTAACTTCATTCCTTTTTCAATACGATTGCACATTAACTGCTATTCATTCAACTTATCATATTCACACTACATGCTTTTATATATTCTATTGTATCAAACGAAATAACATTTAAGTATTTTGAAAATCTTATGAAATAATTCAAAAATAAGTTGACACTCTAATTGATAAGCATTATCATTATAATTTTATGTTGAAAAGTTTTAAAAACCGTTTTACAATAAGATTATAATTTTTTGGCGAACTTTTCACATACATATTATCAGGAGGGAAAAAATATGGCAAAATATACAATCGTTGACAAAGATACTTGTATTGCATGCGGTGCTTGTGGTGCTGCTGCACCAGACATTTATGACTATGATGATGAAGGCATTGCATTTGTAATATTAGACGATAACCAAGGTATCGTTGAAATTCCAGATGTATTAATTGAAGATATGATGGATGCATTCGAAGGTTGTCCAACTGACTCAATTAAAGTTGCTGACGAATCATTTGATGGCGACTCTTTAAAATTCGAATAGTCTTTTATTAACTTCAAAAAATCCCCCTCATAAGTATGAGGGGGATTTTTTGAACTCTTTTTCATTCTCACTAACAAAAAAACCATTAGCAGTTACGCTGCCAATGGTTTAATATTTTTAAGCATTTTTCATTTTTGCAAATACCCATACTTTCAAGCGTGAAAATAATGCTACAAATACAATTGTTACAACAATTCCTTTAATTACATTAAACGGTAATATCGCCGTTACAATAGTTTGTCGCATAATATCACTAGACATAGCTGGTGAATTTAAAAACCAAGTGTACGCTGGTAAAATAATAAAGTAGTTTAACACACTCATAATAACTGTCATAGTAATTGTACCTAACATTAATCCTGTCGTTAAACTTTTTACTGTGCGATACTTTCGGAATAAGAATGCTGCTGGACCAATAAATAAACATCCCGCTATAAAGTTTGCTACTTCTCCTACTGGTACTCCCGTTAAACTTCCTTGAATTCCGTAATGCAAAATATTTTTTATCGCTTCTACAATTACACCTGCAATTGGACTAAAAATTATTGCCGCAATTAAAGCTGGCACATCACTAAAATCAATTTTTAAAAATGGCGGAAGCCCTGGGAATGGAAAATCCAACATCATTAGTAAATACGCAATACTACTTAGCATCGCTACACTCACCATCTGCACTACACTGTTTTTTTGTTTCATCTTTCTCTCTCCTTTTCCATCGATCTTCTCATGGAAAGTGGAAAGGTTCTGCTATGCCTATTTTTCATAGAACGAAAAAACCCTTTGTGATTTACACAAAGGGAGAATTTTAAGGCACATCAAACAGACGTTCAAATACTTATCTTTTTTGAACGCTTGAACCTCCATCTTCTCCCATCCAGACTGTACTGTCGGCTTTGGAATCACACCAAATCCTGCCTTAACGGCTCGCGGGCTTAGAACGAAATTATTAACTGTTCATCACCGCCGGTCGGGATTTTCACCCTGCCCCGAAGATAGACCGATATTCTATTTTCCACTTCATTATACAACAACATGATCGTATTGTGAACAAAAAAAGTGTAACTTACTAAAAATAAGTTATTGATTTTATATAATTAAAGAAACGATCACTATATTTTACAATACAACCCATATTTTTTATAATTCGGTATTTCTCCTATGAATCCCCCTAGTCATATGTCGTCAAAAGTGATAAGATGTTGAATTGTTAAGATAAGAACATTTTCTGAGTTATGGAGGAAATGTCATGAAGAAAGATAAAAGACACTCTATTCGAGAAGCAATGAAAAAGAACTTAAGAAAAGAATACTTTTATTTGAAAAAAGAATTACTTTTCTACTGTCCAATTGATCTAGGCACATTCTCAAGAGAGACATACTACGCTACTTTTGACCAAGATGGCATAAGTATTTATCAGTATGATAAAAAAACAGAAAGTAAATTAAAATTGTGTGAGCGTCATCCATGGAAGAGTTGGAATAAGGTAAAAGTTGATCACTATTTAACAACTTCTCAATTTATTTTCCAAGGTGAGCGAAACTGGATTTTATCCCTTTTCCAAAAAGGAAAAGAAGCTCAAAAAATAATTGAAGAACATACATCTTTACAAACGGAAGTTGTTTCCCGTCCGTTTTCCAAGAAGCTTCCTGGTTTCCGTTCTGATACACCATTGAATAAATACATCGGTAGCATTTGTTACACTGCACTTATTGCATTTTTATTAAAATGGATGATTCCATTTCAAGCACCACAAATCGCCCTGTATTCTCTTTCAATTGGCTTTATGCTTCTTGGTTTACTTTGTCTTACAATTGGTCTAATCGAACCAACTATCGTACTATTTCGGACAAAAGAAAAAACAAGAACAAAAGTCTTTTACTTATATAGCTACTTAGCTATTACTGGATTTATATGTGTCTTTATTTTTTGGTAAAAGAAGCCGTCCCAAAAGATCTTTTGGGACGGTTTTTCGTTAAGGATAGGTTGCTCTTACTGTCGCATTTTATTGTTAGTCGATATTTCTTGTCGAAATGTCGATATAATTTCATTTACTATCGCAATCTTAAATAAGAAGAAAATAAATTTATTCAAAAGTTATGCTTTTGGGACGTTGCCTTTACTTGACGTATAGTTGTTGGTTCGGATAGATTTGCTCTTGTCGCAATCCATTCCTCACTTTAATTTCCTCAACTGTCATACTAAATTTCCGGGCAATACCAACTAAAGTATCACCTTTTTGTACAATATATAGTGATGATGACACAACTTGATTTTTTTGTTCATTTAAAACAAGCAACGGATTCATCGCATTCCTTTTCTCCATCGTCCATCTCCCTTGATGCACTTCTAAATGTAAATGAGCTCCTCGCGATTCTCCTGTATTCCCTACCTCTCCAATTAGCTCTCCTTTTGAAATGTTATCACCTTGAACTACATATCTCTTATTTAAATGCGCATAAACAGCCTCATATTCTCCATGTTTAATAAACACAACATTTCCATAACTACTTGAAAAATAAGACTTTGTCACCTTACCATTTTGAATAGCTGCAACAGGCGTTCCAATAGGCGCAGCTATATCAATACCATAGTGTTTCCCATGTCTTGTCCCGAAATAATCACTTATCTGCCCATCAACAGGCCATATCCACTGATTCCCTTCAGCGTAAACATGTAATTGAGATAAAAATAATACACTCAATATCACCACGCCACATTTTAACGCTTTCATATACATCCTCCGTTTTCTAATAACCGTCATACCTTCTCTATTGTGGGATATTACAGAAAAAAGTATACAAAAAAAAGAAAGTGGATTACTCCACTTCCTTCTCTTCTTTATTACGAAAAACAAGTGCACTGCGGTTATACTCCACATCTTTCACTTGTAAACGCGCATTTATTACTCTAGCAAGCGCAAATAAATAATCAGATAACCTATTTATATACTTTAGAACAATTTCATTGGTTTCTCCTTCTTTTTGCAATGACACTATACAACGTTCTGCTCTTCTTATAACTGTACGTGCAATGTGTAGTGCAGCCGATATCTCGCTACCGCCTGGTAAAATAAAACGCTCTAAAGGCGGCGCTTCTTCTGTATACGAATCAATTCGTCTCTCTAAATACTCGACCATCTCTATCGTTACTTTATAAGGGATTTTCTTCTCTACTATTGCTAAATCCCCTCCACAATCAAATAGTTCATGTTGAATATTTTCAAGTTCGTTATAAATGTTACGAAAACATTCCTCTTGTAATTTAGACATGGCATATCCGATATGAGAATTCGCCTCATCAATTGTTCCATAAGCTTCTACACGTATATGATCTTTATCCACTCGGCCACCTATGACACTCGTTTCCCCTTTATCACCTGTTTTTGTATAAAGTTTCATTTCATTATGACACCTCTCTTTTTATTTTCATTCTGATTATTAAAGAAAAAAAACTCTACCATTCTTTATTTAATTGCACTTACAAAAAAATAAAAAAACAGTAAAGCTTTTATTCATGATCAACTTTTAAAAAACATATATATCTAAATTATACGATTTGGTAAATATACAGAGAATGTAGTTCCTTCTCCAACGACACTTGATACAGAAATTTTCCCGTCATGACCTTGAACAATATTTTTAGCAATCGCAAGCCCGAGTCCTGTTCCAACTTTTTTCCCTCGCGTTCTTGCTTTATCAGCTTTATAGAATCGATCGAACAAGAACGGAATATCTTCTTCTGGAATACCAGCACCTGAATCTTGCACTTCGAAAGTAAGGCCACTATTTTTCGTATTAATTACAAGTGTAACATGTCCACCTGCATTTGTATGACGGATTGCATTATCAATTAAATTCGTCAGTACTTGTTCCATACGGTCTGCATCAAACGGATATTGTTCAATTGGACTTTGGAAATCCACTGTTAATTGGACTTCTTTATCCTTTGCAATCCCCTGGAATTTACGGCCAATTTTTTCGACAAATGGATGAATATCTACTTCACCTATATGTAACTCTACATGTCCACTCTCCATACGGGCTAAATCTAATAACTCATTTACAAGTTTACCTAAACGAACAGATTCATCATAAATAATTTGAACAAACTCATTAATTTCTTCTTTCGTTTGCACAATATCATCTAAAATTGCTTCACTATATCCTTGAAGCATTACCATCGGTGTACGAAGTTCATGTGATACATTCGCAATAAAGTCTTGACGCATTTTCTCAAGACGACGCTCCTCCGTCATATCTCGCAATACTGCTACAGCTCCACGAATTTTTGTTTGATTGTAAAGCGGTGTCATAAGAACTACGTAGTTACCTTTTTGCAAATTAATTTCAACAACTTGTTGTTGCTCGCTTTCTACAACGAGATGGAATAGTTCAACAAGTTCAGAAGGCAGTTTTTTACTTAACTCTAATTCTTTTTCTTCTTGCCAAACTTGTAAGAAGTTTTCTGCCGGTGGGTTGATAACAACGACTTCACCTTCTTGATTTAACGTAATAACACCATCTGCCATACTACTCAAAATGCTAGCTAACTGCTCTTTTTCTTGCTGCAGGGCATTCATATTAAACTTCAACTGTTTCCCCATTTGATTTAAAGCAGTTGCAAGCTCACCAATTTCGTCCTGCGACACCATAGGGGCTTTCGTATCAAATTTCCCGCGCGCTACCTCAAATGCAACCTCACGCATTTTACGAAGCGGTGCCGTAATTCGAGTAGATAAGAAAAATGCAAAGAAAGTTGTTAAAATAATCGCAATCCCGGCTGATAAGAAAATAAAATCAGTCGTTCTCTCCATACCTTGTATTGGAACTTGCAATGATTCATATACAAACACTGCACTTTGATTTTTTGACTGTACTGGTTTCCCGACGATCATAATATCATTTTCAGTATTTTTATTCTTCCTACTATTAGAAGCTTTTCTAATATTATTCTTAATATCCTTTTTATCTGTAAAAACAGCTGCTAATTCTTTATCATTTTTCAAATCATCTATTGTAAGAGTAACTAATCCTTCTTGTTTCGGCGAAGAAGAAATTTCCTTACCGTCTTCTACAATGATAATCCTTGAAAGTGGATCAGAAAATTTGTAAGCAATATTCTCAATCGTTTTTACATCGGCACCTTCTTCAATTAATTCCGTGACACTTGTTGCAACTTTCTGAAGCCTAGCTTCACTCATATCAACATAATACGTTCTAAAAAACTGTGAAAGTAAAATAGCAACAAATCCAAGAACAAACGAAACGAGAAGTAATATGGTCATCCATAACTTCCCTACTACACTTCTCCAAAGCATCAGTCGTTCACAACCTCAAACTTGTAACCTACGCCCCAAACGGTAACAATCATTTTCGCTGCATCTGGTGATTGTTTACTTAACTTTTCACGTAAACGCTTTACATGCGTATCAACTGTACGTAAATCTCCGAAGAACTCATATTGCCATACTTCTTTTAACAACTGCTCACGGTCAAAAACTTTATCCGGGGATTTCGCTAAGAATAATAGTAATTCATATTCTTTCGGTGTTAAGTTTACTTCATTACCATCCGCTGTAACGCGGTGCGCATCATTATCAATTGTTAAATGAGGGAAAACAGTAACATCTTTCGTCGTTGTATCTTGTGTAAAGAATGTCGTTGGTACAGCGCGGCGTAATACCGCTTTCACACGAAGTACTACTTCACGCGGGCTAAACGGCTTTACAATATAATCATCAGTTCCAACTTCAAACCCTTGTACCCTATTTACTTCTTCACCTTTTGCTGTCAGCATAATAATTGGCGTCGCTTTCTTCTCACGAATCCCTTTACACACTTCGATACCATCTTTACCAGGCATCATAATATCCAGTAGGATTAAATCATAATCATTTTGTAACGCCATTTCTAAAGCTGTATCACCATTATCCGCTTCTTCAATTGTGTATTGCTCTCTTTCTAAATACATCTTTAATAAACGACGAATACGATCCTCATCGTCTACAATTAAAATTCTTGATTCATTTTCCATTTCTACCCGCTGCGTACTTTTACCACAACGGTTTACACCTACCCTTCTACAATATAATGTTGCACCTATCCTCGTTTAATTAAGCATTTTTTAACGTTCCACTTCCCATATTATGCTTCACAAGAATAATAAAGTTTGTTCATTTTTTTTCCAAAACTATGTATTTTTTTTGAACAGTATATTTGGTCCTCGACATCATTTTACAGAATCAACCGCTACTTTGTCATGTTTTTCTCAAAAAAGAAGAAAATTTGACAAAAATAAAATAGGAAAGTGACATACACTCTCCTATTTTAGTTCTCTATGCATATGAATGTAAACCCGCGATAATTAAGTTTACTACAATAAAGTTAAACATAATGATTGCAAAACCAATCACTGCAAGCCAGGCGGATTTTTCTCCATGCCATCCTTTAGATAAACGTAAATGTAATACCGCAGCATAAAAGAGCCAAGTAATAAGCGCCCAAACTTCTTTTGGATCCCAACCCCAAAAGCGCGTCCAAGCGATTTGAGCCCAGATCATTGCAAAGATTAATGCTCCTAATGTAAACACCGGGAATCCTATCGCAATAGAACGATATCCGATTTCATCTAATAAATCACTATTCGTATTCTTTACTAACGGCTGAAGTGCCGCTGACACTCGCTTACGTAAAACAAGTCTTAATACAATATAAAGTAGCGTTCCGACTAACACTGACCAAATAACAGTATTTAACTTTTTCGCATTTACAATCGCTGGAACTTCAACCGCCGGTTCTAATTTATTTTCTGTCATTAACTTCCCTTCATGCGGTCCAACTAAAGCAGGGAGATTATACTTCATTTCAACTTGTTGTTCATTTTTATCAATCCATTGAAACTTCGCTTCGTATTTCATACTAGAAAATACCGTTGTTATTCCAATAAACCCAACTGTACAAACAAGTGTGAAAACTACTGTCTCTAACCAAAATGTACGCTTACTTCTTGTTGATTGATCTACATTTTTCAGTAAATACATTACGCCTGTAATAAAACTAATTGCTAATATTGCTTGTCCCGCTGCCGCTGTCGTTACATGAATATGTAGCCAATTACTCTTTAAAGATGGGATAAGCGGCGAAATTTCTCTCGGGAACATACTTGCATAAGCGATTAATAAAAGAGCTACCGGTAAAGCAAATAAACCAATAATACTTACACGATATACAAAGTACATAATGATAAAAGCTCCCACAAGCATCATGCCAAAAAATGTACCAAATTCAAAAAAGTTACTAACCGGTGCATGTCCTGATGCGATCCATCTTGTAACAAAATATACTATTTGTGCAATAAATCCTAAAATTGTTATAGTTATACCTATATTTGCCCACTTGTTACCTTTTTCTTTAATTGCTCCTCCAAAAAATAAAGTTGCAATTAAATATAAGATAAACGCCGCGAACAGAAAATTACTACTTATTTGTACCATATCGTTTCCCCACCTTAACTAATTTTTTTCATTCATTTTATCGTGTGGTTGTGGAATCGCTGTTCCTTCTAGTACTCTTTCAATATCTTTCTTTAAGCCGAACCAATTTTTATTCGTATGGCCTGCAACCCACCATTCATCATTAACACGTTGTATCCAAATACGGCGATGGTTCCAATACATACCTTGAATCACACCAACCATAAATATAAATCCTCCAATACCGAGAATCAAAAGCGTCAAATCTTTTCTTACTGTAAGAGCTGTTGCATTTTGCATTTCCACACCTGCAAATGACATTTTATATTTATTATTCCCGTCAGGCTCTATGTTTTGCTGAATACCGACGAAACTAACTTCACCATCTGGTGTTTCCGGGGTAAACATTTTAAAGACGAATGCAGGATTATTCGGTAATTTTGTTTTCGTATTCGGCCTTCCATTCTCATCAAAATAAAAATCAGGAAAATAGCTTAATAGTTCTAGAGAATACCCATTTCCTAAATCATATTTTTCTGTAGGATTCGCTAAATCTACTTTAATCGGTCCCAACTTTTGATTATTTTCTTTGTTTTGCAAATGGAAAGACATGCTTTTAAATTCACTTTCTTTGTAATCCACTTGATAAACAGCAAATTGATCAAATTTCAGTGGCTCATTCACTCGAATTTCAGCTTCTTTTACCTTTTCTAATTTTGGTTTTTGACCCGCTATATTTTCTCCTACCGCTTTATATAATACAGCATTTGTTTGGAAGTTTTTCGCAATCATTTTATCACCAACACGATCAATTGCTTCATCAAAAACTTCTTTATCCTTACTCTTATCATAAACTTCCTTGATAAACTTTTCGTTTTTCAAATAGTATTGACCTTCTGTTCCTGGTATTTCTTTCGTTTCACCGTCACGTAACCAAAGTGCTTCATCTACATACATACTCGGTAAAAAACGTAGCATTGCACCGAATAGAAAGATAATAAGACCAATATGGTTTACATATGGACCCCAACGTGAAAAACGTCCCTTTTCCGCTAAAACGTTCCCGTCTTCCACTTTCACATTATAATTACGTTTCTTTAAATTAATTTGAACTCGTTCTAAGTCACCTTCATGCGGCGTACCAGTCCCGTGCACTCTCTGTCTTTTCAAAAAACTTGGGTGTCTTTTCACCCCTTGTTTTTTTAAAGCTTTATAAAGAGGAATGACACGGTCTAAACTACATATAACAAGTGAAATACCAATAGAAGCAATTAAAATCATGTACCACCATGATCCATATAAATTATTAAATCCTAATTGATAGTATAATTGTCCTAAAAATCCATACTCGGTCTTATAATATTCAGCTGGTTCGATTCCTGGAGTTATGTACATTTCTTGGGGAAAGATAGTTCCTATTGCCGATGCAGCTAAAGTTATTACGATTAACCATACACCTACTTTTACAGAAGAGAAAAAACTCCAAATTTTATCGACTATCGTTTTTGTATGTGTGAGAGATCTCCGAGCACTCCCCTCATATCTCATATCCAATAATTTTATATTTTCATTACTTTCAAATGGTTTCCCACATGCTTCACAAAAAATGGTTCCTATCGGATTAACATGTCCACATTCACACTTAATTTCTTTCAAAGCTCTCACCGCCCTTTTATCTATATGTACTATTGTATATTCCAGCTTAGAGTTACCGCAATACTCAGAATTTTTAAAGCGAAGGCGCTATACGTAAGCACCTCTTATGTAAAGGCTTTCTTAATTATGGAGTGATTTTCTTTAAGTACTCTTCCAATTGTTCCTTCGTTTGCTCACCTATAATTTGCTCTACTACTTTTCCTTCTTTATCAATTAAAAAGGTTGTTGGTAATGGTCCCACTCCATATGTACCTATGATCTTTTGCCCTTTATCAATTGCAACTGGGAATTTCAAATCATATTGTTTCACAAAGTTCTTCACTGCGATATCCGTTTCATCTGCATCTAAGGCAATAATTTCAACGCCTTTTTCTTTATATTTCGGATATAACTCATTCATATAAGGCATTTCTTTTTCACAAGGTTTACACCAAGTTCCCCAAAAATTTAAAAATACACCTTTTCCCTTTAAATCTTTTAATTCAATATTCTTTCCTTCTAAATCAGTTACAACAAAGTTAGGTGCTTCTTTTCCAATTTGCATTTTCTCTTTATCAGTAAAAAATCCTTGATATAGCGTAAACCCTACCGCACCGCTTAAAATGAGCAAAATGATAACACGAAATAATAAGCGATTTTTTTTCATGTTGTCTCCCCTCTCTTCGACGAGTGATAAATATATGTATTTTTTAATAAATCACCAGCGGAGCATTCCACTGGTGAAAGTTTCACAATATAGATTAGCGAGGCTTTGTAGAAGCCAATGCACGTAATTGTTTCACCTCATGTGGTGTTAATTCTCTTGCATCACCAGGACGCAAGCTACCCACTTCTAAAAAGGCATAACGTTCACGTTTTAATTTCATTACTTTACAATCTAACGCTTCAAACATGCGGCGCACTTGACGGTTACGTCCTTCATGAATCGTTAATTGTACAATCGCCATCTCTTTACGCTTGTCCCAAGAAATAATTTTCACTTGTGCTGGTGCTGTTTTCCCATCTTCTAATGCAACACCTCGTTCTAACATGCGAATTTTATCACCTGTTAATGGCCCTTTAATTTTCGCAACATACGTTTTTTCAACCTTATATCTCGGATGCATTAATACATTTGCAAATTCACCATCATTTGTCATCAATAATACGCCAGACGTATCATAATCTAAGCGTCCGATTGGGAATAAACGTTGTCTAATTTCAGGGAAAAAGTCTGTTACAACATTTCTTCCTTTATCATCTGATACACTTGAAATTACACCAGTTGGTTTATATAGTAAAAAATAAACAGGTTCTTCTTTTTCAAGAGGGATGTTATTTACTTCCACTTTATCTTGAGGAGTTACTTTTGTTCCTAACTCCTTCACTATTTTCCCATTAACTTTCACTTTTCCTTGCTGAATTAATTCCTCAGCCTTTCTTCTCGATGCAATACCTGCTTGCGCAATCACTTTTTGTAATCGTTCCATTTCTTTTTTTCACCTCAAATTTATCTTACCTTACATTAGAAAGACTTGGCAACCGCCTAAGCTTTATGCCATTTACTTCGCCTACCTTTAACAACATAGCAATGATAATAAACGTATAAAGGCTATATCACGTTTTCACCCTTTATTATTATTTACACTTTTTCATGTTGTCCACGATAAAAGTTCACCATTTTGTCAAAAATACCGCATAAAAAAACCACTATTAAACTACACGTTAATAGTGGTCGTATACGTATTATAAGCGAAATAGCGCAAAAAATGAATAGCATTACCGAAACAATAGGGAAACAAACACAATCGAACAAATAATTCCGATTAAATCTGCAAAAAGTCCTACCTTTAATGCATCTCCCATTTTTCTAATACCGACAGCCCCAAAGTATACTGTTAATATATAAAAAGTCGTATCTGTGCTACCTTGCATCGTTGAAGCTAACCTACCAATAAACGAGTCTGGCCCATATGTAGCGATTAAGTCGGTCGTAATACTTAAACCAGCAGATCCCGAAATCGGACGTATAAGTGCAAGTGGAACGATTTCGGCTGGTACATGAATAAAGTCTAACATCGGCTTCATTACCGATATCATTGCATCTAAAGCACCTGATGCCCGAAAAATAGAAATAGATACAAGCATTCCAACCATAAACGGCAAAATGGAAACCGCAATTTGAATCCCTTCTTTTCCGCCCTCAACGAACGATTCGTACGTTGGAACTTTCTTTATCGTGCCATACAAAAGGATAAAACCAATTACACAAGGAATTACCCATAATGAAATTGTATTTACAATACTCATTTTTTCCGCCCCTTTCTACTCCTTCTCCGGTAAAAATAGCGGTCAATCCAAATCGCTCCAATCATCGATAACACTTGTGCTATAAATGTTACGCCAACGATTTCAGTAGGGTTTGCTGATTCATAAGTCATTCGAATCGAAATGACAGTAGTCGGAATTAATGTAATCGCTGAAGTATTTAATGCTAGAAACGTCACCATAGAACGACTTGCTGAATCCTTTCCACCATTTAACTCTTTCAGTTGTTCCATTGCTTTAATACCTAAAGGTGTTGCTGCATTACCTAACCCAAAAAAGTTCGCCATCATATTTGATAAAATGAATCCCATTGACGGGTGATCCTTCGGTATTTCTGGAAATAATCTTTTTACTATCGGCATAAAAAGTGATACTAACTTCTTTAACAATCCAGCTTCCTCAGCAATTTTCATTAAACCGAGCCAAAATACTAAAACACTAATAAGTCCAATACAAATCGTTACAGCATCTTTTGACCCTTCAAACACTGCTTTGGTCACTTCTTCCATCGTTCCATTTATCATGGCATACACAATCCCTATAACTGCCATCGCTGCCCATACGAGATTAACCATCTATCCCAACACCTATCATGTAAGAGAAGATTTCTTTTACGTTATTCCAATACATTCCCGTTGTAGCTACTAACTTTCGTTTACTGTAAAACAAATTTCGTTCTCCAACTTTCTCGTTCCCTACATAAATTTCTGTCTTCCCAATCTTTACTCCATCCGTAAGTTTTGCACTTTTATCGAGCTCAACTTTCAATAACACGCTCTTTCTTTCCTCTTCAGTTAAAGGTACAGAAAAACTATTTTTCGTATAAACATGATTGGCATATTTCTTTTCATTTATTTCAGCGAGTGCGCCTTGTCCTAAAACTTTCGCTTGCTTATAGCGTTCAAAGCCTTTATCAAACAAATTCATATGATCATCCCAGTCACTAGAAGCACTCAAAGTTACGACAATTAAATCTAGTCCATCTTTTGAAGCTGTTGTGACAAGCGTCCGTCCTGCTTTCTTCGTAAAACCTGTCTTTCCCCCTGTTGCAAATTCATAATAAGATGTCACAAGCTTATGTTTATTTTTCCACGGATAATCCCAAGAATCTGATTTATACGTTTTTGTTCCAAAAATTTTCTTAAAGGTCTCGTTCCCCATTGCATATTTCGTTAATAATGCCATGTCATAAGCCGACGAATAATGCGATCCATCCCCATCCAAGCCATGCGGGTTTGAGAAATGCGTATCTTTCATTCCGATTTCTTTCGCCTTTTCATTCATTAAATATACAAATCCTTCTATACTCCCTCCCACATTTTCAGCAATTACTTGTGCTGCATCATTACCAGATCTAAGCATTAATCCGTAAACTAAATCTTCTAACTTAACTTTTTGTCCAGGTTTTAAATAAATTGCCGATCCTTCTACTCGTACCGCTTCATTACTAACCGATACTAATTCTTTCATTTTTCCTGATTCAGCAGCTAACAATGCTGTCATAATTTTTGTTATACTAGCAATTTTTTGTGGCTCATGTTCTAATTTCCCATATAGCACACGACCGGATTGTTGTTCCATTAAGACTGCGTTACGAGCACTGACACCACCGTTCATTTTTGCATATGCAGGAATTGGCATAACGCTTGCGTACATTATAATTAGCGTAATTATTATACAAATTCGTCTCATATTTCCCCCCACGTCCTTTTGGCACTTTTTGTACAAGTGTATGCTTGGCCTTTTAAAATATGAACGAAATCTTCCTTCCACCTCCACTAAAAAAGACGCATGAGATATGCGTCTAATACGGTGTCCATTCAATTTGCTTCGCACTTTCAAATCTCTTTTCTACATCTGGCCAATTTACAACATTCCACCAATTTTTAATATATTCATCTTTTCGATTTTGATATTGTAAATAATACGCATGTTCCCATACATCCAGTACAAGGAGTGGTATCGTATCCCACTGCGTAAACAATTGATGAAGCGTACTTTGCAAAATTTCTAACCTTCCTGAACGGGGTACCCATACAAGAATTGCCCATCCTGAACCTTCCACTTTAGAAGCGGCTTCCGTGAAATGCTTTTGAAAACGTAAAAAACTTCCGAAATCTTGCTCAATTTGTTGTGAAAAAGCCCCTCTCGGACTTCCACCACCATCTTTTTTCATGTTATTCCAAAATATCGTGTGTAAGTAATGACCTGATCCATGAAAAGCCGCTTCTCTTTCCCAATGCTTAATTAAATCAAATTGATTTGTTTTTCTCGCTTCTTCCATCATCTTCTCTGCTTTATTTAATCCTTCCACGTAACTACGATGGTGTTTATCATGGTGTAACATCATAATTTCTCGTGAAATGTACGGTTCTAGCGCATTATATGGATAAGGTAATGGCGGAAGGGTATGCCCCCCAATCGGAACAGCTCGTTCGCTATCCCCTCTTTCACATAGTTCATATTCCTCTCCTTCTTGCATAAATACTTCCTGTAAATGGTGTTGAATATGTTCTACATCATCACTTATTTCATACATAAACTCGGCATCTGTGTCGTATTCATGCTCTTTCATACGCTCTAATAACGTTTGAATTTTATAAGCAAGCATATGGACATCATACACTTCCATTGCACGGCTATCTAATACTTGAAGAACACTTTCACACCAGCTTTCTACTTCATGAAAGTAATCTGTAAATACACCTTGCTGACTCATGTCACACCTCCTTGATGCTATCCACTTTAACTATATTCAATTAAAATCCCTTATATAACTGGACAAAAGGAAAAGAAGCTAAGTATCCTTAGCTTCTTTTCCTTAATTAATATTTGTGCAACATTTTTGTTTGGTAATCTGTCTCATAATATTCTAGTTCTTCACGCATCAATTGAAATTTCCCTTCTAAATCCTTCATCATTCGTTCTATAGATCTAGGGGGGATTTGCTGAAAAACAATAGAATTTTTCCCTGTATAAGCAGAACGACTATTTTCATACCAATGATCATTCTTTGGCGAAAAAAACTCTGCAATTACTTGATGGTAAATCTTATATAAAACTGTTTCAGCTGCGGTCTTTCGAAATGGTTGGCTATTCAGCAAAACAAAACATGCATCAAGTCCTTCTTCACAAAAAACAAGAAGTCTTCTTATTGATGCTAATATCCCTTTATAGTATTGCTCGTTTCCTGTTGGTGTCTCCTCCAATAAAGAAGGTAACGTATGATAATTTACATAATTAGTTATCAAGGAAATTACATCTTCTAAAAATATAGAAACTTGTTCTGTTTGATTTTCAACCATCAAATTAGACATGGCTTCTCTCTCCTTTGCCGTTTTACGCTATTTCTACTCTTTTATTTTTATGTAATTCAGCTAATATTTCTTGTACTTTCACCACTGTTCCCTCATCAAAGTATCGTTGAAAGTCTGTTACTTCATTGAGATACAAGCGCTTCTGCGCGCGTAGCTCTTTATCTTTCAGTAAACAAGCGATCGCTACAATATCTCGTAAATATACGTCTTGTTCTTCTACTTTATAAACTGGATTTCCTTCAAAAGGGGTAATTTCTTGTAAAATTTCTTCAAAATATCGAACATATAAGACAGAAAAGGTTTTCTCTTGATTATTTAATATATATGTCACTTCAGATCTATTAAAAAAATCTTCTGATGTATTCGGTTTTGCTTTTTCTAACTCATATCCTGCATAACCTATTATAATCATCTACTTCCCCTCTCTTCCTTCTTCCATCTTATCTTAACTTAATTTTCTGATAAACGAAATATTCTTTTAAATATAACCTATATAAAAAATAGCTTCCCTATACAGGAATTTACCTTTTTATTTTTCTTGAAGTTTGTCATAATAATATTATTGTCTCAGTTTTCTTACACAAGGAGAGTTGTATTTATGTCGTTTTCATGGAAACGTTTCTTACAAATCGGGAAAATAATCTTCCCATTTGTTGTCTTAACAATTGTTTTCTTTCAAGCTAAAAAAGAATTAGCAGGCATTTCTTTTTTAGAAGCAATTGAAACAATTAAAAACATTCCAACTGGTGGGGTATTTTTAGCGATTACACTCGGTGCATTTGCCGTTTCAACAATGTTCTTTTATGACTTTGTTATGCTTCGTTACTTAAAAGCAGACATACCTGTACAAAAGATTTTCCGTATCTCATGGATTGCAAACACTTTAAATGGATTTATCGGTTTTGGTGGTCTTGTTGGTGCCGGTGTACGTACAATGCTATATCGTCCGCATATAAAAGATAATGGAAAACTTATTAAAAGTATTGCTTGGATGACAACCGCTTTTATTAACGGATTAGCCATTCTGTCATTCCTCGGCCTTATTGGAATATTAGACACTAGTTTTATTTTGCACGAAAAACCGTGGTTATGGCCTGTTCTTATCTTCTTTGCTCTTTTCGTTCCTATATATATTGGGTTTTCTAAAATTAAAAATAGAAAAACAAAACAGCTAGACGGACAAGAGGAAGAAGAAGAAGAGAAAAATCCAACTGTTTTATATTCATTAGTTTCATTAGTCGAGTGGGTATCTGCCGGTATCGTTATGTACGTCATTTTAATATTGTTTGGAATTGATATCGAATTTCAAAAGTTTTTAGGTGTTTACGTAATCGCTGCTTTAGCTGGTGTCGTAAGTCTTGTTCCTGGTGGCCTTGGTTCATTTGACCTTGTTTTCTTAACTGGACTAGGACAATACGGCGTTGATACAGGCGTATTACTACCTGCTATGTTATTATACCGACTTGTCTATTACATCCTACCATTCTGCCTAGGTCTCATTTTTGCAGCCTTTGAAATGACAGGAGCGGCCATAAAAAAAATTGAAGATAAACCCTTTATTGCACCTGCGTTAGAAACAACTGGTGTAATTTGGACTTTACAACGTGATTTTTTAGGGAAATTAGGTTCATGGGCATCCGCCGCTTTAACAGTATTCGCTGGCTTAATGGTTATTCTATCAACAATTTTACCGACTAGTATAAATCGAGCTCACGCCTTACATATTTTAGCTCCAAAGCACCTTATTCAATTTTCTTTTAGCTTATCATTAACATTCGGTATTCTCCTCCTGATTCTTTCGCGAGGCATATATTATGGAACAAAGCGTTCTTACTATATGACGATTGTTTCTTTAATTGGAGCAGCAATCTTTAATACCCTAAAAGGAATTGACATTGAAGAAACCTTTATTTTATTAATCGTACTTGCTGTGTTGTATATGCTTCGTAAAAGATTTATACGCGAGAAAATGGAAGTCTCACTTTCTGATATCGTAAAAGTATTTATCTTCTTATTACTTACGCTATATTTATATAAAAACTTAGGTATTTTATTTGCGGGTGCAAAAGAAGCGTTCCAACCTGATTTTGTCGTTCGAAATATTACACAAGTTAAACGAAGTGCATTAGCAGCAGCCTTTTTCGTTCCTACTTTTTTACTTATCGGCTCACTAATTGCCAATCGTTATCGTAGTCAATTTCCCGGGCAACCAGCTAATGATAAAAGGTTAGAAAACTTCTTAGATGAACATGGCGGGAATGTACTTAGTCATTTAGGTTTTTTAGGAGATAAACAGTTCTTCTTCAGTAGTGACGGAAAAGCACTTCTTCTCTTTTCAATTACTGGAAAACGTCTTGTTGTACTAGGTGATCCAATTGGTGATCCATCCTCCTACCGCACTGTGTTGCAAGAATTTTTGACTGAAGCTGATCGATTTGGGTATATTTGCGTATTCTATCAAATTGAAAGCAAATGGATGAGCTTATACCACGATTTTGGCTACAACTTCTTTAAACTTGGTGAAGAGGCTGTCGTTGATTTAAATACGTTTACAATAACAGGAAAGAAACGTGCTGGTATGCGAGCCACTTTCAACCGTTTTGAACGAGAAGGTTATACATTCTCTATTCATGAGCCACCATTCTCAGACGAATTATACGAGGAATTAAAGAAAGTGTCTGACGCTTGGCTCGGCGGAAAAAAAGAGAAAGGATTTTCACTTGGGTACTTCGATCGTGAGTATATTAGTCGTGCCCCTATCGCTACATTATCTGATGCAGAAGGAAAAATCATTGCATTCACAACCTTTATGCCAGTATATCAAAGTGGCATATTATCTGTTGATTTAATGCGTTATTATCCAGATGCCCCTAGCGGAATTATGGATGCAATTTTTATCCACTTATTCCACTGGGCAAAAGAAAATGAATACCATTCCTTTAATATTGGTATGGCACCACTCTCAAATGTCGGTTTATCAACGCAATCGTTCTGGTCTGAACGAGTTGCTGCTGCAATATTTAATAACGTTCGTTACACATATAGCTTCAGCGGTTTACGACATTTCAAAGAAAAATATAAACCTGCATGGAGTGGAAAATATTTAGCATTTCGAAAGAATCATTCTTTACCAATTACAATGCTCTCTGTAACAAAATTAATAGGAAAACGAAAAAACAGCTAAGTACTTAGCTGTTTTTTCGTTTTTGCACTTGTATACTAAACTCCTTTTCATACTTCTTACCATTTATATAGAAATCCCCCCATATTTTATATGTTCCTTCTTCTGGAAATGTAATACGATATTGTAATTGCTCATCCGTATCAACAGGAATGGCATATAAAAAATGTCCCCTCGTTTCATCAACGATATATAGCGCGTTGACTTCGCCTCTCCCTGAATTTAATTTCAGCTTTTCTCCCTTTTTCGCTTGAAACTGAAATGTTAATGTCGTTGCCTCATTCGGATGTAATGCACCAAATAAAAGAGACACTTGATGCTCTCCTATATTTTTTGTAAGTACAGTATCGACAGGTAGTTTCTTTTTATTCTTGTCCTTGTTTGTCTCCTTTTTTTCTTCACCAAAATCTTTCTTAGCAAATGATTCCACGGACTTGTTTTCATTTTCATACAAAAATATCGTGTACCCTTCACCTTTTGCTACATCTGAAGATAGCTTATACGATCCATTTCCAGCAAATATAGGCTTCGTTTGTTGTATGTTTTTCAAATTCCCATCCACTATCACTGCTCGAATTTGATCGTTCACACCACGAACTTCATTATTCATTTTATTTAGCAATTGAAACGAAATATCGGCTTTTTCATTTCCCTTTTTATTTTTCACATCCCATTTCACTTCTTGAACATCTCCGGTCGTTTCTACAGTTTCTTGATATTTTTTTATGTAAAATCCTCCTGCCACAATAAGTACTAGTGCAATAAGCCCAATGACAAGATTTTTCAAAATATCACCTACCATTTTTATTGTCTTTATCCATGCAAAACCTCTTAAATATATATTCTAGATTATGATTTATGAAATCCTCCTCTTTTGCACATATTACAAATAAAAAAGATTTTAATTGAAAGGAGTCGTAGTGTATAATGCAAATGATATTGATTTCTATCAATACATTATAAGGAGGATTTTTCATGAGTGTACATATTGAAGCAAAACAAGGCGAAATTGCTGAATCTATTCTATTACCTGGTGATCCATTACGTGCAAAATATATTGCTGAAACATTTTTAGAGGATGTTACTTGTTATAATAACGTGCGTGGCATGTTAGGTTTTACTGGAACTTACAAAGGAAAGCGTGTATCTGTTCAAGGTACAGGTATGGGTGTTCCTTCTATTTCTATTTATGTAAACGAATTAATTCAAAGCTACGGAGTGAAAAATTTAATTCGTGTTGGGACATGTGGTGCAATTCAAAAAGATGTTAAGGTACGTGACGTTATTATTGCGATGACGGCTTGTACAGATTCTAATATGAATCGCTTAACATTCCCGGGTTTTGATTTTGCTCCTGCTGCAAACTTTGATCTTTTAAAGAAAGCTTACGATGCTGGAACAGAAAAAGGATTACACGTTCGTGTTGGTAACGTATTAACAGCAGATGTATTTTATCGTGAGAGCATGGACATGGTTAAAAAACTTGGAGATTACGGTGTATTAGCAGTAGAGATGGAGACGACTGCTCTTTACACATTAGCAGCTAAATATGGTGTAAATGCATTATCTGTATTAACAGTAAGCGACCATATCTTCACTGGTGAAGAAACAACATCTGAAGAGCGTCAAACTACATTTAACGAAATGATTGAAATCGCTTTAGATGCAGCAATTCAGCAATAGTACACTAAAGAACTCGTCATACGTCTGGCGAGTTCTTTTTTATACTAAAATACTTCCATAGTCACTGTACCGTCTCTTTATGTGACTTTCTATAAAAAACTACTTTAGAGAGAGACAGATTTATCCCCTCTACTTTTTTGTAACCTTTGTTATAATTAAGAAATCATTTATATTACAGTATTTTTCATACGAGGTGAAACAGTGAAGAACAGAAGCATCGTCTTTAAACTATTTTTATTAACATCAACTTTATTTACAATCATATTTCTCCTTTTTTTCCTTGGACAATCTCTATTTTTAGAGAAATTTTATATTAATAAAAAAGTAAAAACCGTTCAAACGGCTTTTGAAAAATTCGTAGATAATTATGAAAAAAGCGACAAAAGTTTTGAGGAAATCAGAAAGCTAAAACAAGAATTTCACGATAAAACGAATGCTGAAATGCAATTTTTAGATTCTAACGGCATTATTAAAAGTGAAAACAATTACTACATTGAGGTAATTAACCCTAATAACAATAAAACCTATTCCATCCCACTTAATAATCTTTTAACACCCGAAGAATATAATAAATTCGAAAATTTAGGCTTAAAAAAAGAGGGCATGATTCACGTAGAGGGATTTTTACAAGATAATATAATAACGCCACTAGAACTGACGACTAATTATAATCGATGGCGAAATGAAAATGTCAATTCGGATTTTCAAACAATTAGTGGTAACCCCTCTAAAAATAGACTCACAAATCGATATAAAACTACGTCTCAGATCAGTTTTACCGGTGTGATATCTAAATTACATATCCCTTCCAAATCTGAGGTTCGCCTTGCAAATGATTTTGAAACATTACAAGCTGTTGAATATTTTGCAAGCACTATTAGACAAGGTACTTCTAATTCAAATCAATTAAACACGTATATTTTAGATAGTGGGGAAAATATAAAAAACAGTGTCTTTGTAAAGCCTATTATGGAAAACGGAAAAACTAAGGAGTACGCTTTTGTGATAGCATCTTTACAACCTGTGAATGAAGCAATGCTCGTTTTAAAAGATTATTATGTCTATGCCTTAATTATCGTGTTTCTCGTTATTATTTTGTTATCCTTCTACTACTCAAAAATCATTGTTAAACCATTAATTAAGATAAATCGTGTTACAAAAAAAATGGCCAACTTTGATTTTAGCGAGAAGTTACCTGTTACAGCAGACGATGAAATTGGCGGGTTATCAAGTGGTATTAATACACTCTCTGTAAATTTAAAAGATCGAATCGACCGATTAAATGTTGCTAATACAAAATTACAACAAGATATTGAACGCGAACGTCAATTGGAAAAAACGAGAAAAGAATTCATTTCTGGTGTATCTCATGAATTAAAAACACCACTTAGTGTTATTCGTAGCTTCGCTGAAGGTATTCAAGATGGCGTAAGTAAAGATACGACATATTATACAAATGTTATTTTGGAAGAGACAGATAATATGAACAGGCTCATTGTTGAAATGTTAGAATTAGCAAAACTAGAATCAGGTACGTACAAACTAGAAATGTCGACATTCTCGATCGGTGAATTAATTCAACAAGTCTATACAAAATTATTATTTAGCATGGAGGAAAAACATTTACAAGTGGACATCCATGCTGACTCTTCTCTATTTGTTAAAGCAAATCGTAGCCGTATTGAGCAAGTCGTTGTAAACTTACTTAGCAATGCAATTCGATATACTCCAGATGGTGAAAAAATACACGTCTCTATTATAGAAACGGAAGATACAGTGAAAATCAAAATTGAAAACACAGGTAATCCTATTCCAGAAGAAAGCCTTGAAAAAATTTGGGATCGCTTCTACCGTTTAGACGCTTCTCGTAGCCGTCATACTGGAGGTACTGGCCTTGGGTTATCCATTGTGAAAAACATTTTAGATCTCCATCACGCTGAATACGGCGTGTATAATACCACTAATAGCGTTGTATTTTATTTTAATTTACAAAAAGTAAAAGAAGTCAAATAATTTGTCTTAATTTCACTAGGAGTTCACATGAAATTCACACTCTCCCTTTATAGTAAGAAACAAGTTAATCCTTTCCTTTACACATATAAAAGAGGAGAGTGCGTGAAATGAAACAAGCAGGACAACCTATTCAAAATGAAAAACAATTAGAAACTATCAAAAATATACTTTTACAATCTTCGAAACGTGATGGCTTATTATTCGTATTAGCTGTAAATTCTGGCTTAAAAGTAAGTGAAATCTTACAATTAAAAGTTAGTGATGTAATCGATGAAGACGAAAATGTTCGCCATTCCATTTTATTTTACAATGAAAAAGTAAAGAAACATAAATGGTTTGCTGTAAATGAAGACTTACAGCACGCAATCGAAGACTACATGAAAGAACGTAAAACTTGGAAACGTAATGAACCATTATTAAAGTCTCAAAAAGGAACAAAGTCTATTACGAGACAACATGCATGGTACATTTTAAACAAAGCTGCAAAAGAAGTTGGATTAGAAGGGATTAGCTCACATACACTTCGAAAAACTTGGGGCTATTGTGCATACAAATCAGGTGTTGATATTGCATTTTTACAACACTTCTTTGATCACAGTACTCCATCCAAAACTTTAAAGTATATCGGTATTGCTTAATAACTCTTATACATAAAAAGGTTACCATTTGTAAATTTGGTAACCTTTTTTATGTTTCATATTCTCTTTTCTTGTCTCTCCTATACTGTAGTGGTACTCTAATAGTAAGGGGGAGAAATTATGAACACATTAACAATTGAATTACCGAAAGAAACGGCTGAAAAACTTGATTTATTAAAGAAATCTTATGAAAAGAAAACAGGTGCTACAATTTCTGAAAGCACTCTCGTTCAAACACTTATCTCAAAGGAATTTATCCAAGCGATAACTCCTTTTGATTTACAACAAATCATCAATGGAAAAGAACAGCAGTAATTGCTGTTCTTTTTTTATTACTATTTAAAATATAAAGTGAAACTTTAATCAGTGGGGGTCTTGTTCATCCCCCACTGATTATTAGCCTTCACCAATCGAGCGTTTACGGGCAGCAGGGCTCCCACCTAACTTCTTTGCTCCAGCCGAATTTTGAGGTAGGAGTTTTACTGCCGTAAATAGCGGGATAAAAAGTTTTTTATTTATTTTCCGAAAAACTATTGACTATGATAATGATAACCATTATCATTTATTATGAAGCCAACAATTGATGAATCAACCAAACGCTCAGTAACATTGTTACCCCTCTTTTTCATATAGAAAGGCACTGTACATTCCCCCTGTTTGTACAGTGCCTTTCTTGTTTATCATCATTCAAACAAATTTAATTGCTCAGGCTTCGGCTCACCATATGTAATGTTCATCATTTTCATAAGCTGTTTCGCATTATCCGCTGCATCTCCGCCCGAATTATTATTAAACAATACAAATATATCCTTCGTCTTCTTTTTCAATCGCTCTAATCGTTCTACCCATTCCGCCAATTCTTTACTATTATAACGATATAGACAGCGAACCGCTCTCCAATTTTCTCCTTTATCCAGCCAACCATGAATATTTCGGCCATGAAAACGTATTAACGCCATGTCCGAGTTTGTTGCCTCTAATATAAGCGGTACTGATCCTATTCCAGCCTGAGGCTCATCGCAAATTGTATGAATCCAGTTTTCTTTTTCTAAAAACTGTAACGTCTTATCTCTCATTTCTGGATAAAACCATGTTTGATTTCGAAATTCTATTGCACATGGTAAATCTTCCATTTTTTCTTTCGTGTATCGAAGTAAATCTACATTTTTCACTTTACAATCAAACCATGGTGGATATTGAAATAAAATCATTTTTAATTTATTTGCTTCTATTAAAGGAAGAATGGATTGTTTATACACATCAAACATCTCATCGAACGTAGAAAAAGGGATTTCCCCTTTCATATGTCCTGTCATTCCTTGATAGGCTTTTACTATAAAAGAAAAATCTTTCGGCGTTTCCATCGCCCATTTTGTATAATTCCGCGCAGGTTGTATCGCATAAAATGAACTATCTACTTCCACAATGGGAAAATGTTCACTATAAGTTCGCAATTTATTTCTATTTTCATAGGGATTTATATATAAAGAATCATGATCTCCCCACCCTGTCACTCCAATGAAAAGCAAATATATCCCTCCCTTTTTAACTTCACCTTCTATCCATTCTACTCACTTCCCGGACATTTCAGCTAATCAATTTCATTAAGTAGCCCCTTCTTTAAGAGTATCCGTATAAAAATATGATATACTAAATGGAAGAATTTTTAAATTGAGGGGTTATTTATTTATGCTTCCAAACGATGATATTGTATCTCATGAAAAACGAATAGAAGAACTAGAAAATAAAGTGCGGTTATATGAAGAGCTTGTGAATCAATTACCACATCATTTCACATACAAAAATCCACATATTGGTTTACAAATAAAGAAAACGAGAACGACTCATTCCATTCAAAACATACAAAAAGAGAATAAAAAGGCTGATTTTCAACTTACTTGCGATTCATTATTTTTATTTGAACAACTTGAAACATACTTTGTTCATATTTTTGATGCTTTTTCACATCATGTCACCTTTGTTGATAGTAAAGGAAATATAACTTTATGTAATCAAGCTGCAGCAGATGATTTTGGTGTAGTACGAAATGATATAATTGGAAAGCCAATTCAACAATTACTAAACTTGCCAGAAGAACAAATTAAAGCGATTGAAACATTAAGAACAGGAACAGAAATATATAATGAAGAAGTGTTAGACAAAAACTATGGTATTTTAAACAATCGAATTATTCGGGATTATAACGGAGAGATTTTTAGAGTTATTAGTGTCTTCCATTATTTAAACACAGAACGTGATGCAGAAAAATTTTCATTAGCAGGACGAATCGCAGCTGGGATTGCTCATGAAGTACGAAATCCCCTTACAACGGTACGTGGATACTTGCAATTTCTACAAGATAACGTTTCTCCATCCAATAAAGAATTGTTTAAAAGTCTACTCATTCCTGAACTAGATCGTGCAAATAGTATTATCACAAAATTTTTAGCCATTTCAAAAACGCGTGAATTTACTAGAGAACCTTTTCCCATCAATACGTTTTTACGCGAATATATTCAACAACTACTTGCTAGTGAAGTTTTTTTACACAACATTTCTATTGACTATGAATTTTCTACGGAATTAGATGGTGTACTTGTCAATATCGATCGTCATGAACTTGTGCAAGTTTTTTTAAATTTATTTCAAAATGCTATCGATGCTCGAGGCGAAAGACCTCTTTCCATTCAAATCTCTAGTTATCGCCTAGATAACTTTGTTCGGATTACTTTCACAGATAACGGAACTGGGGTTCCTCCAGCTATTCAAGAATATATCTTTGATCCATTCTTCTCAACAAAAGATTCAGGAACAGGACTGGGCTTGTCAGTAACGAAGAAAATTATTCAAAATCATAACGGTACATTAAAAATGTCTAGTAATCAAAACGGTACAACTTTCACTATTTCTATTCCAATTTTACCTAAAGCGAACTATGAACGAATTAATCATTAAAAAGGTTGGGCTGTTCCACGAACTGCACGCAAATTGTTAGATATAATCTAACAATTTGCGTGCAGTTTTTTTTATTCTAACCTATTCTTTTTTAACTCATATAAATCTTTCTCTATCTCTTAATTGTTCTTTGTTTTACAAGATAGGTAAACTTCTTATTTTTTTAGAAATAGTAGTTTGTCCCTCACGAATTCAGTTTAGTTTTCATTTTATTATATAGTCACGACTATTTATTCTATAAAAGAAAGGAATGAACAAATGTCCAACAAAAATAAAGGGAAAGTGTTTTATGGTAATGATTGTTGCGAAGTAAGAGCTTGCAGTTATATTAACATCTCTAAGGCAGAACTAAAAGAGTATGCTAGACTTCTTCAAGCTCTTGGTCAAAGTATTCAAGCTGTATTTCAAAACCCTTCTCAAGATAACATCGATAAACTAATTACTCTCCTGAATAATCTTCAAAAATTCCTCAGTTGCTTAGATTTATCACCTGCACAAGAAAAGATTGGTAGTTCTATTATTGCTAACTTATTAACTATCCTAAAGTCCTCACCTTTCTCATGCGGAGCATTGTACGTTGAACTACAAAGTTTGCTTAATTATTTATTGTATATTGCTAAGTTATTCAAAATCGATTGCTGTACTATCGATAAACTAGTTAAGCTCATTACAGAAATTCAAGCTATCCTAGTTCAATATGGATCAGGTTGCCTTGGTGGAGGAACAATAGGACCTACTGGACCTCAAGGACCGGCTGGCGCTCGGGGTGCTACTGGACCTCAAGGACCTCAAGGTATTCAAGGCGCTCAAGGTCCGGCTGGTGCTACTGGCGCTCAAGGTGCTCAAGGTACTCAAGGTACTCAAGGTCCGGCTGGTGCTACTGGCGCTCAAGGTGCTCAAGGTACTCAAGGTCCGGCTGGTGCTACCGGCGCTCAAGGTGCTCAAGGTACTCAAGGTCCGGCTGGTGCTACTGGCGCTCAAGGTGCTCAAGGTACTCAAGGTCCGGCTGGTGCTACTGGCGCTCAAGGTGCTCAAGGTACTCAAGGTCCGGCTGGTGCTACTGGTGCTCAAGGTGCTACTGGACCGTCGGGCACACCAATCCCTGTAACTATAGCAGCAATAGGAAATTCTAATCCACAAACTATATCACCTGGAACAAATATCCAATTCAATCAAGTTTTCGAACTAAATAATCTCATTTTTAATGACACTTCAGATACTTTAACTATTTTAGAAACAGGAGTATACGATATTAGTTTCTCAGCATCTACAACCTTCCCGGGTTCTTCACCATTTGGATTCGGTATTTCATTCAACGGTCAACCACCTACTCGTAATTTTTCAACTAACGTTATCGGTAGTGCGGTTTCTTTCTCCACAATTGTTACTTTAACAGCTGGTACAACAATCTCTGTACAACCTACAGTAAATACTATTTCCATCCCTAACACTGGTGACACAACAGCTACACTATCAGTCTTCCGAATTTACTAATTTTAGTTTTCATTTTATTTTTGAACGACCAAGAATGTTTGATTTATAGTAATTTGTATTATTTTGATTGTATGTTAAATCTTTCTTTTAATAAAAAGGAGCACTTATTTTGGAGGATAAGTGCTCCTTCTTTACGTTTCTTTACTTCAAATTTACTCTAGCTTAATCCTCTTTTTGTATGATGAATAGTGAAGACAAAGACATGAAAGAGGGATGACAATGCGAATTATATCACTGACACGTTTTTGGTTTGTTCTTATGGTATGCATAATTTTATGTATAGGGTTTCTTTTAACTCTAAACTATTCAAATGTTTCAAAAGCAGAAAGAAAAACCATTCCATACGAACTTCTGTATACAAAACAAAACAACATCCCGTATTCCTCTTCCACACAAAATGAAAAAAAAGTTATAAAAGGAATGCTTATTACAGAAGCTTCTAGTTATGAAAACCTACTTCAAATCGCTGAAACGATTAAAGATCAATATAAAAATAAAGACGTTGATGAAATAACACTCTCTATCCATAATGAAAATACTGGAAGTTTCGAAGAGGAATTGCCATATGAACCTATTAGTAAAGGAATAATAACCGTCACGTATGATTCTCAATCCTTCGGTAGGACCAATGTTACGCTAAATAAACTGAAGCTTTAATCCGTGGCGCTTTTCCCATCCCCACGGATTATTAAGTTAAACCCATCAAATTTTTATAGGCAGCTCGATTCTCACCTAACTTCTTTTCTGTTGCCACATTTTGAACCGAGATAAAACCGCTCATTTCTCATAAAAAAGAGGCGAACTCGCTATTCGCCTCTTTTTTTACCAAAATGGAATCCACTCTTTCACTTTATCTATCCATTCATTTTGCTGTTCTTTTCTTTGTTGTTCCTCTTCTTTTCGTTTTTTCTCTTCTTCTTTCCTTCGTTTTTCTTCCTCAATCGTTTTTAATTGTTTTGTATAATCCGCCTCAGGTATTAGTGATAACTGAAATGCCTTTTGAGTTGGATTTCCATTCGCTTTCTTCATAATATCCCGGAACATTGTCGTTGTAATTTGGCTGCCTCCTGGCACATAATGCTCACTATCCGTTTTATCATACCCTACCCAAATCGCACCTACTAAATCCGGTGTGTATCCAACAAACCACGAATCCTTCGCACCAGTGCTTGGTCCATTTACAAGCTGGGTAGTCCCTGTCTTGCCTGCGGTATCCATATTATTAACTTTCGCTTTTTCACCTGTTCCCCTTTCAATAACACCTTTTAATAAGTATGTCATCTTTTGGGCAACTTTCTCGTTCGTCACACGAGTTTCTTTCTTATACCATTTTCCAATTGTTTCCCCTTCAGCATTTTGGATTTCTCTAATGGCATGAGCTTCTACTTGGACACCATCATTTGCAAGTGCGCTATACGCTTGAGCCATTACAAATGGTGAAGTCCCTACATGCATACCTCCTAAAGCAATCGGATACGTATGGTCTTCAGGCTCTAATGGAATACCAAACCGCTCTAAAGATTTCAATCCTTTATCTAATCCAATTTTCTCTAATAGCCAAACTGCTGAAACATTATATGACTTTGCCACCGCTTCATACATCGTCACATTACCATGGAACGTATGATCACTATTTTGTGGTGCATATTCTTTAATATTAAACGGTTCATCTTTTAAGACATCGTATACTTCATATCCTTGTTCTAACGCTGGTACATACACTGCAAGAGGCTTTAACGTTGAACCTGGCTGTCTTTTTAATTGTGTTGCATGATTAAACTGCAAAAATTGATAAGGACCTCTGCCTCCAACTAAAGCCGGAACACCGCCAGTTTTTGGATTCATAAGGACCACTCCAGTTTGCATAAGCTGATCTGAGCCACTATCTTTAAAATAACTATCATTATTCACAACATCTTCAACCGCTTGTTGTTTTTTCGAGTCAAGTTCCGTATAAATACGATAGCCACCTGCTAAAATTTCATTTTGTGTTAATTCATACTTGTCCATCGCTTCTCTAACAATATAATCTACGTATTGAGAATATTTCCCCTTATATTTATCGTCAACACCACGTCGTAATACAAGACCTGATTCTTTCTCCTGATTATAATGTTCTTCAGAAATATATCCTTGCTCCTTCATTAAACCTAATACGACATTACGTCTTTCAATTGATTTATTAAAGTTTTTATACGGCGAATACGCAGATGGCGCTTTAATTAATCCTGCAATCGTTGCGGCTTCTGAAATCGTTAAGTCTTTTACTTCTTTATCAAAATAAGATTTAGCTGCTCTTTTTATCCCCCAAGCACCTTCACCAAAATAAATTTGATTCATATACATTTCAACAATTTCATCTTTCGTATAAGTACGTTCTATTTTTTTCGTTAGAAAGTATTCCTTTATTTTACGCGAGAATGTACGGTCTTGCGTTAAAAATACATTTTTCGCAAGTTGCTGTGTAATTGTACTACCACCTGCCACAACTTCACCGGCTGTAATGTTCTTAAATACAGCACTTATAATTCCACTATAGTAAATACCATGATGACTAAAAAATTCCTTATCTTCTACTGCAACAATTGCTTGAACCATAATATCAGGAATATCTTTCCTTTTGACCCCTTCTGTTTTAGAAGAAGCTAATTTAGTCGCAACTTCATTATTTGCATCATAAATTAAAGTCGGTTGTGGAACAGCTTGTTTTAATTCAGATATATCTTGAATGGAAATTATTATATTTACAACAATAAATAGAGTAGCAAGTAAACTTCCCAATACAATTAATGAATTGCGTAGTTTCTTCCTCTTATTGAACCACTCAAGCGTTTTTTTAAAGTGAGTGTTCTTCAATTTCATTGGTTCACTTCCTTCATTTGTTTACACTCTTCTTTTTAAAAGGAAGAATATACCTCCTTTTAAATTTATTATAATAACGTAGTCGTTCCTATAGTGTAAAGCTTTTCTTTCACATTCATACTTTTTGCAAGAAAAGGACATTCTACAAGTAAGATATTCATCGTTGAGTATTAATATTATTAATACAACAATGAGAGTTATGTTAAGTTTTTGTAAACTTTTCGATAAAATGTTTTAAAAAACGACAGTTTTTTGTTAGAATTGATTAGCCAATATATTTTACATATATTACTTTTGTGGGGGTAACAATAATGGTCTTTAAATCAAAAAAAGATAAATTTTCTGAAATGCTTATGAACGTTTCCGAAAATTTAAAAGAAGGCGCGCAGTTTTTCGTGGAGTATAAAATTAAAAATGCTAGCGATTTAAAAGAGTTTTCTATGCGCATGAAAGAGTATGAGTCAAAAGGTGACTCATTCATTCACGAAATCATTATGGAGCTAAACAAAGCGTTTATTACTCCTATTGAACGTGAAGACATCCTACAACTTGCAATGAGTATGGATGATGTATTAGACGGATTAGATCACAGTGCTGGTCTATTCGAAATGTATTCTATTACAGAAGCTGATGAATACATGATTAAATTCGTTGAAGCAATTAATCAATGTGCGATTGAGATTGCAAATTCTGTTGAACTACTTTCTAAAAAGAAATTAGTCGATATTCGTACAAATGCGATCAAGATTAAGGATTACGAGTCACAATGTGATGATATTCGCCGTCATGCGATTAAGCACTTATTCTCTCGTGAGAAAGATCCGATTAAGATTATTCAATTTAAAGAGATTTACGAAGAGCTTGAAGAAGTAGCTGATAGCTGTCAAAGCGTTGCAAACGTATTAGAAACAATCATTATGAAGAACGCGTAAGGAGTTTGATCATGGATACACTCTTGATACTGACCGTTTTAGTAGTCATTTGCGCTTTAGCTTTTGACTTTATCAATGGATTTCACGATACAGCAAACGCTATTGCAACGGCTGTTTCAACGAAAGCTCTAAAGCCTAGACATGCAATTGTTATGGCAGCTATTATGAACTTTTTAGGTGCGATGACATTTACAGGTGTAGCAAAAACGATTACAAAAGATATTGTTGACCCGTTTGCTTTGCAAAATGGTTCTCTTGTAATTTTAGCTGCTTTGCTTGCGGCAATAGTCTGGAATTTGATCACTTGGTACTATGGCATTCCAAGTAGTTCTTCGCATGCAATCATTGGCGCAATCGCTGGTGCAGCAATTGCTGCTGCTGGTATTAGCGCATTAAACTATAAAGGGTTTATAAAAATTCTTGAAGCTTTAATCATTTCACCGATCATCGCTTTTGTTATTGGTTACATCGTATATAGTATTTTTAAAGTGGTATTTAAAAACTTTAACTTAACGAAAACGAACAAGAACTTCCGTATATTCCAGATTTTCACCGCTGCATTGCAAGCTTATACGCACGGTACGAATGATGCACAAAAAGCAATGGGAATCATTACGATGGCTCTTATGGCCAATAACTATCATACTTCTGGCGATATCCCTTTCTGGGTACAATTATCTTGTGCAATCGCAATGGGTCTTGGTACTTCTGTCGGTGGTTGGAAAATTATTAAAACTGTCGGTGGACAAATTATGAAAATTCGTCCTGTAAATGGTGTAGCTGCCGATTTATCATCATCACTTGTTATTTTCGGCGCAACATTTATTCACTTACCGGTTAGTACGACGCACGTTATCTCTTCTTCTATTTTAGGAGTTGGTGCTTCACATCGCGTGAAAGGTGTAAAATGGGGAACTGCAAAACGCATGTTAATTACATGGGTTATTACACTTCCTATTTCAGCTTCTTTAGCTGCATTATTTTACTACTTATTACACTTAATCTTTTAATCAAAAGTCGTCTTCCTTATTTTTCTAGGAAGACGACTTTTTTGTGAACAAGCCTATTTCTTATTAAAAAGCGTGTATAATGATTGATGGATAAGTTATATAGAGGAGTTGGCAATTTTGGAATACATCATGTTACTTTTCATCGGATTAATCGCCGGGACAGTCGGGAGCCTAGTCGGACTTGGAGGCGGAATTATTATCGTTCCGTTATTAATTGGATTACACAGTTTATCACCACAACTCGCAGTAGGAACTTCTATGGTAACAGTCGTTTTTACAGGGCTGGCTTCTACCCTTACTTATATGAAACATAAACGGGTAGATTATAAAAGTGGACTTATTTTATTTATCGGGAGTGGCCCTGGTGGTATTATCGGATCATGGGCAAACAAATTTTTAAACCAAGATACATTTTCTTTATACTTTGGGATTTTTCTTATATTCGTCTCCATTCTTCTTATACTACGAGACAAATTGAAACCTCTTCCCCTATCAAATATGACTGTAATTAAGCGATCTTTTACAGATAACGAAGGAAATACTGTAGACTATCAATTTCCACCATTTCTCGCTATCTTTATTGCCTTTATAGTTGGATTTATATCCGGATTATTTGGAATCGGTGGTGGTGCCTTACTTGTGCCAGCGATGATGCTCCTTTTTGCGTTCCCAGCACACATTGCTGTAGCAACTTCAATGTTTATCGTATTTCTCTCAGCAATTGTAAGTTCTTTAACTCACATCTCTCTAGGGAATGTCAGCTGGGCTTATGCATTAATTCTTATTCCTGGTGCATGGATTGGCGGAAAAATCGGGGCTTATATTAACACAAAATTAAGCGGTAATGCAGTAATTAATTTATTACGTATCACATTAATTATTCTTGGAACTAGATTAATCATTACTTCATTTTTATAACGCGTTCTTTCTAGAATGCGTTTTTTCTTATACACATGAATATAAAAAGGCTCCTAGGAGAACAAATAAAACTAAACAAACACTTAATAGCATAAAATTTGAAATATGTAATTTCTTCAAGTTGATCACTCCTATAGCTATGACTGTTATCTTTATGATAGCGAAAAAACAGTTATCTTACAGTTACAAAGCGCTAACAATGCAAAATCATTTATTACAAATTTTATCCTTATATTTCATTTCTTTGTATAATCTATCGATTCAATAAAAAAAGATGTCATATTGACATCTTTTTAGTGAAGAAGTGACCACCCCATAAAGTCTTCATGTACTTGGCACGCCCTCTTATCGTTTCGATCATATAATTCAGCATAACTATCTGTTTCTTCATCATAAGCCATCGTATAAATAATTTGGCCGTCTATTTCAACGGATAAAACGACTCCACCTTTCATCTCTTCTACATGAATGATAGCATTCGCCGGAATTCTCATATCCGTCATCTTCATCGCATCTAACAATATACTAAACCCCCTACAGCGTATTCATTGCTAGTACTATTACACACTAAATAGTATACTACTGTAATAGCATACATTTCGTCAATGAAATTGCTGTTTAAAAAGCATATTGTCTTTATACATTTACGCTAAAATATAAGAAATAGAAATGTTTTAATGGGGGGCTAACATTGATTCTACATAAGGGAGATGTATTATTCCGTCAAGGTGAGGACGGTCCATTATATTTTATAAAAACAGGTTTATTAAAAGTTATTCGGTTAGAAGAAGACGGAACACCATTTTTATTTAATATTATCGTTCCTGGTGAAACGATACCTCACCATTCTTTAATTTCACCGAAGGAATATCACGGTACAGCTATCGCTTTAATGAAAACAGAAGTTGAGCCTATAATTAGCCATGAATGGTACGACAAACTTCAGGCAAATCCTGCATCATATGAAAATATCGCTATACAATTACAATCGAAGTTAAGAATGATGCAACAGCGTATCGATCAATTGACAACTGTCTCTCCTAAAGAACGCCTTCATCGTTTACAAGAGTGGTTCACCTTTTATTTAGGTGACATCCCTATTTATGAAATATTAACACAAACTGAAATTGGGCAGCTCATAGGTGTACGCCGCGAAACAGTAAATCGCTTACTTAGAGAACAAGCAAAAAACGAGGTAAAATAATACCTCGTTTTTTGCTTGGCAACGTTAACCTATTGTAAGCTTGCTGCGGGACCGAAAAATTCATAATGAATGTTCTCTTGTTTAACACCCAAATCAATTAATGCAGTATTTATATGTTTCATAAATGGTACTGGACCGCAGAAATAAAATTCTGCTTCAGTCGTTGGAATAATAGTTTGTAACCATTCACGTTCAATGAATCCTTCTTGATCAAAATTCTTCATTTCCACATCTTGCTCTGTCGGTGAAGAATAGCAAGTATATGCTTTAACTTGTTCATACTCTTTTTCTACTGTCTCAACATGCTCTTTCATCGCATGTGTATTACTATTTATCGCCGCATGAACAAAGCATACATTACGCTTTGATTCTTGTTCAATTAACGTATTTAACATACTCATCATCGGTGTAATACCTACTCCACCACTAATTAGTACAACAGGTAATGTTGACTCCATATTTAATACGAAATCTCCCGCTGGTGCACTTACTGGTAAGACATCTCCTTCCCCTACATGATCATGTAAGTAATTAGATACTTTACCATCTGGTGTATCTACACCTTTTTCTTTCTTTACACTAATACGATAATATTCTTTTCCAGGAGCATCAGATAAGCTATATTGACGATTATGCGTATATGTTTCACCTTCAATATTTATTTGAATCGTTACATATTGTCCTGGGATGAATGAAGAAACTTTCCCGCCATCTTCAGGTTTTAAATAAAATGATGTAATAACATCGCTTTCCTTCACTTTTTTAACAATCACAAAGTTGCGGAAATCTTTCCATCCACCTTCTTTATGTGCAGCTTCTTCATACATACCCGCTTCAATGCTAATGAATGCATCAGCAATGACGCCATACGCTTCTCCCCATGCATTTAAAACTTCATCAGGTGCGCCTGCGACCTCTTTAATCGCTCGTAGTAAGCATGTACCTACTATTGGATAATGCTCTGCTTTAATACCTAAACTTCTATGCTTATGACCGATTTGTTTTACAACTGGAATAATAGCTTCTAAATTATCAATGTACATTGCAGCTGCATATACAGCATTTGCTAACGCTTGTTGTTGTCTTCCCTTTTTCTGATTCGTATGGTTAAAAATATTCAATAACTCCGGATGTTCCGAAAATAAAATTTGATAAAATCTCGTTGTAATTTCAACGCCTTTTTCTTGTAATAACGGTACTGTTGACTTTACGATTTCAATTGTTTTTGCACTTAACATTGTATCCCACTCCTCTATTTCCTTAACTGTTTTTAGTTTAACTGAATTGTATAATACATATTGTGATTTTAATCACTATTAACATGGTGTTTTTGTGAAAAATATATGAACAAAAACATATTAAATAAATTTTAACTAGTGGCGTGCTCCCATACGCTACTAATTATTAGCCCTCATTAATTGGGCTCAAAAAAAGGCTAACTAGAATTCTAGCTAGCCTACTACTTCGTTTGTATCGCTTGTTCAATTACTTGTATATTCTGCCCATCTCCAAACTCGGTATACCCCCATACATTCGTCTCACCTTTATATTTATTTACAAGTATATCCAAGTCATGATATACGCGATGAGCATAGACTACATACTCAATATTCTGAAGCCCCACACCTTTTTTTACAATTTCATAACTTCTATTCACATCGCGTTTTATTTTTTCATTTTTTATTTCTTTATGTGTATTTTTTAAAGAAGGTTCTTGCTCTTGAAACCATTGTTTAAAATGTTTCCAATCCCCATCTGTATATTTCTCTGCCTTACCATAGTTCAAGAAATTATTATAACTTTCATGTGTCGTACGAACAAATTCGAGTGTCTTCTTCTTCTCTTGCACATCTTCTATTTGTGCTACTGTATTTACTCCAGCAGACTTATTCGCATAATACAATAGTACTTTCATAAGACTATAGCTCGCTATTGCCATTACAGTAATAGCTACCAATACACTTAACAATTTCTTCATATACAGAACTCCTTTTCTACTATGAATATTACAATGTACTGTTACACTTGTAACATTCTCTCGCAGAAATGTAATTCCTGTTTAAATCCTCCTTTTCATTTCGACACTATTTTTCTACAAACTTCTCCTTGGTAAATGCTCTTGTAAAACAACATAACCTTCATAAGCTGTATAACCGAGTATAGCCATTAATCCGATATAACAAGCAAATACTGTCCATTTCGTTTTCGTATCGACTTTATAATAATTTTCTTGTTGTTCCTTTTCTGTTTCCCATTCATTTAATTTTCTTTCTGACATTTCAAATGCTTCTCTTATATGAATTGTATGCATTTCTTTTTCATCTTCATATGGGACATAATCAAGTGGCTCAAATTTTGGTAAAAGGTACTCTAGCACTTCAATCTTTTGAAGTTCTCCTGTTTTTAATTCTTTTTCACGTTCTCTTTGTCTTAATACATTCATTTCATGGTGAATCATATAAATCGTTCGATGCACCGCATCAGTTTCTTTTAATTCCTCTTCAAGCCTAGTAACATATTCTTTTATTCCATCGATTTTATATCCTAATTCCTTAATCGGCTCATCTCTCTTTATTACTCTATATAGTTCCATACAGCCGATAATAAAAATAAATCCTCCTAAAATACTCTTGAAGTAAATAGAATAGCCGAGTAGTAAAACTAGCCCTGCCCCCCAAATTTTCGTGCTTACAACTGAAATTATTCGTCCACCATCTAATGGAGAAACTGGAATTAAGTTAAAGAAATTAATCATACTTCCAAGTAAAATAATAAGCGCCCAAAACGGCTCTTTCGTGATTATATACAGTGGGATCGCGGGTAAAAATGAAAGCAATCCGAAAAGAGGTCCCATATATGCAATGTAAGCTTCATCTTTTGCATTTTTCGGCATCTCTTTCATCCCAATAAGAGCTCCCATAAATGGTATGAAGATTGCTGGCGATGTTGGTATCCCTTTCTTTCTCGCTGCCCATAAATGCCCCATCTCATGTACAAACAATAAATATACGAGTGCTACCCCAAACTTCCAACCATATATGACTGCGTATGCACCAAGCGATAAAAACATACTAAATACTGTTGAAAATTTTGCTAACTTAAAAATTGCAAATACCCATTTTAACTTAGATAGTAAAAATAACCCTATTGCAACTATAACTCCCCATAATCCTTTTTTATTATTTTTCATATTCCTCTCCTTTATCTCGCTTTATTGAGCCATATACACTCATCAAAACTTATTCTTTTTCTCTATTATGACATATTTTTTTCTATTGTTAGAAATAATGTTTATTCCATCCATTTTTAGCCAAAAATAAAAATAAAAGGAGGTAAATACAAATGAAATTACAATCTCTTATGATAGGCGCTCTATCGTTTTTAGCTTCAACTCTTATTTTTTATACCGTCAGCTACGTATTATTATTAGATTGGTTGCCAAATCACTTATTTATAGCCCTTATTATTCTTTCCGCTCTTATGATTTCCTTTCTAATTACACGAAAATCAATGAATGAGCCATCTGCAAAAGCAAAATAATAGAGGGGATCTTTCCCCTCTATTATCATTTCCTAGGAAAGGCCATATAGACTTTATGATTCTTACTGCCCGCTATTTACGGGCAGTAAGAATCCCACCTCAAAATTCGGCTGGAGCAAACAATTTAGGTAGGAGTCGTGCTAATAATCAGCGGGGGATGCCCCCACTGATTAAAATTTCACTTTATCTTTGTAAATTCATTTTTTCACCATACTCTTTAACAATTTGAATAATGTTTTGAAATGCTCCTACTTTTTCTTTCTTACTATTTAATATTTGTAAATCGTGATTATCATAATAGGTTTCTAGTGATTTTAATTGTGATTCTGAAGCATCTTTTATCGGAACAGTAACATTCAACTCATACTGTTTATACCCTTCCTTTACTTTTTCAGCTGAAATTATTTCACTCTCTTTTGCGCCAATTAATTTTTGAACCTTTTCCGGGAAAATTAATTGCAAATAATATTCTTGTTCCTTCGCTAAATTATTATATAGTGATTGTGAAATCGTATAACGTACTGTATAATTCATTTTTTGATCACCCGCTTTAATATGAAACGCAGTAATCTGCAAATCTTTTTTCGTTATTTCCGTTAAAGGCCCTACCTGCATCTCATCTTCTTTTTGTTCTGGAATCTTTGGAAATATAGCCAAAAGTTTTTCCGTATCTTTTTCGTTCAGCATATACATAGCTTTTTTATATTGCACCCATCCCCGTCGATCTTCTCCTCTTAACCATGCATAATACGTTTCTATTTTCCCCTCTCTACTAATTTGTATTTCATATTCTGGTTTACCAAAGCTACCTGTTACTTCTTGTTTTTCTGCTTTGCTTATAATATCCACCACTAACTCCGCATCCATTTTCTTTAATTTTTTTTCTTCTGTACCTTTTTGTATAACAGTTATTTGTAATGGTTCTTTCACTTCATTCACTGTCTCCTCTACTTGTTTCGATTCTTTCTTTTGCTCTGCTTGACCACACGACGCGAGTAAAATAACACATAAAACCATTAAATATTTCCCTTTCAAATCGATTCTCCTTTTCCAATAAGAAATTCTTATAATCCTCATACATAAAACAAAAACGCTACATTATATAGAATGAGCTATACTATACAATGAAGGGAGGATTTTACAATGTCCATTAATTTTCATGATGCAAATAATAAGTATACGTATGCAAGTCGTAACGCACATATTTCATGGCGGGAAACAATAAACAATATTGTAGATGTGCAAAATAAACAAGTAATTGATATAGGTTGTGGTGGCGGCATTTACACGAAAGAACTTGCTCTTATGGGAGCCAAAAGTGTTGTTGGGCTTGATTTTTCAAAAGAAATATTACAAGCTGCAAAAGAAAATTGTAACGGCTTCCCAAACATTTCATTCATTCACGGTGATGCACATAATATCTCATTCCCTAATGAAACATTCGACCTTGTCATTTCTCGTGCAGTCATTCATCATTTGCATGATATTCCCACATTTATACGAGAGGCTTCTCGCATATTAAAAAAAGACGGTATACTTATTTTACAAGACCGAACTATTGAAGATTGTACAATTCCAGGAAGTCCTGAACACCTTCGTGGATATTTTTTCTCTGTCTTTCCAAAACTCATTGAAACAGAAGCGAAAAGAAGACCAAAAACCACTACTATTCAGCAAGAATTACAACAATATTCTCTTCAAGCGTTCCCCATACAAACACAATGGGAAGTACGAAAAGTACATGATTCTGTAGAGGCTTTGCTACAAGATTTATCTCCTCGAACAGGCCGATCCATTCTATATGAACTAACAGATAATGAACTTTCTCAACTTCTACATCATATCCAAACGGCATTACAAAACGTCTCTCCTATCATCGAAAGAGATCGTTGGACAATTTGGAGCGCGAAAAAATTGTAAGGAAGGAAGCCTCACAAAGTAATGTGAGGCTTCCTTCTTTCATAATCTAATTTTGCAACACTCTTGATATCCTCCACTCCTGGCCTGTGCACTTCCACACTTCGGACATACTAAATATCTAGACTGATTTGTCAACAAACTACCTTTTTGAAAGAGTAAAACTTCTGCTTGTTTAAACGAACGCGAATAATATAACCACATAAAACCAATTATAGCAATAATGCCAAATAATACTCCCATCGCAAGCATTTCAGTCACCTCTTTTGGTTTGTTCTTTCCAGCAAGTGGATTGTTGTATTATTCTCTGCAAATTCAAACAATTCCTTCCTTACTCCTATAAATATCGATTTTCTCCATAATCTTTACAATTCTCTATAATGTTTTACAGCATTTTTACAAATAGTATTAACCCTTATATTCTCAGCTATATTTCTACAGGAAAGTGTATTTCCCAAAAAATATGTTGACTTTCTAAAAAAAACGTGTGAAAATACTGTCAGAATACTTGAATTAAAATTCATTGACGAGAACGAGTACGTTATAGGACTGTTCCCCAGAGAGTTGGCGATTTGCTGAAAGCCAACGTTCAGTGCTTAACCGAAAATCATCTCCGAGAAGTAGAACCGAATGCTAGAGTAAGTTCTTACCGGATGTCCCCCGTTACAAGGAACACGTATCATGTTGTACGTTGCAAAGCCGTATACATATAGATTTATTTCTACATGTATAAATTAGGGTGGTATCGCGGGTAAATATAACTCGTCCCTTTCTTTAGGGACGAGTTTTTTGTGTTCTTACAATGAATTTACAAAAAAGGAGGAAAAACAATGAACACTGTATCAAAAAAACATGTTTTTTTCACAGGCCTTATGCTATTTTCTTTATTTTTTGGGGCAGGAAATTTAATTTTCCCTCCAATGCTTGGACAAAATGCTGGTGAAAACTTTTGGCCAGCAATGATTGGTTTTTTACTAACAGGAGTCGGCTTACCACTACTTACTGTTATCGCTATTTCTCTATCAGGAAATGGAATGCAACAACTTGCAAGTCATATCCACCCATTATTCGGAATATTCTTTACGGTAGTTGTATACATTGCAATCGGTCCATCTATGGGCATCCCACGTGTTGCTAATGTCGCTTATGAAATGGGGGTTAGTTCTTTCTTACCAGAAACTATTCGCTCTAGCAGCCTAGTGCTATTTTTATACACAGTCATCTTCTTTTCTATCGTATTTTGGCTTAGTTTAAACCCTTCTAAGCTCGTCGATCGTATCGGAAGTGTATTAACACCTATTTTATTACTCTCTATTTTTTTATTATTCGTTAAGAGTGTATTTACACCCCTCGGGCAATCTGGACCAGCCATGCAAGAGTATCAAACTTCTCCAATTTTCAAAGGTTTTATGGAAGGATACTTAACGATGGATACCATTTCAGCACTTGCATTTGGGATTATCGTTGTAAATGCAATTCGCTCAAAAGGTGTGAGTGATCGTAAATCAATTGCCATCGCTACAGCAAAAGCAGGACTTATTGCCGCTACTGGTCTCGTACTTGTATATGGTGCACTTGGCTGGCTCGGTACAACTAGTGTCTCTCTCGGATACGCAAAAAATGGAGGACAGCTACTTACCGTTATCGTACAACAATTATTCGGTCCATATGGTCTAATTCTGTTATCTCTTATCGTTACACTTGCTTGCTTAACAACATGCGTTGGACTTGTATCTGCGTGCAGTCAATACTTCTCAACATTATTGACAAAATTTTCATACAAAATGTTAGCAAGTGTCATTTGCTTGTTAGGATTATTAGTTGCCAACTTAGGTTTAACAAAAATTATCGCCATCTCTGTTCCTATTTTACTTGTTGTATATCCAGTTGCAATTGTACTCGTGTTATTATCATTACTTCATAAATATTTCGGTGGCTATCGATCTGTTTATGTATGTGCTTTAATCGGAACAGCAGTTGTTAGCGTTTTTGACGGATTAAAACAAGGGAATATTCCTGTTTCATTTATCACATCTTATTTTGAGTTTATTCCATTATATAATGAAGGAATTGGCTGGTTAGTACCAGCGTTAGTTGGGGCTATTATCGGTTTTGCTATCGCAAAATTAAGTGGTGCAAAAACAGTACCATTAACGGAGCATTCACCTGAATCGAAAGTATCATAAAAAAACTCCCATTTCGGGAGTTTTTTACATTTGATAAGAAGTATGATTAAAGCTACTTACTTTATAAGCTTTCGTATAGTAATCAATATTCGTATCCACTGTTTCTACTTTTACAACATCATAGCAATCTTCTTGCTTCACTAGAAATAAATAATATTCTTCTGTTGCCTCAATAATTGCAATACGATCTGTTTCAATATCATATTGTTCACAAAGTGCTTGCAACGCATTCACATAGTTACCTAATTTTTTCGTTTCATCCATTCCAAATATCGTTTGAACTAACATACACTCTCTCCCCTTTGTATGTACTGTTAACATCTTAATGATAACGCTTACATAAATAACCGTCAATAAAAAGCTTTGACCATATATAGTCAAAGCTTCCTTCTTATTTCGTCAATTGGTGTCTAAACGCATAAATAACCGCCTGTGTCCGGTCACTTACATTTAGCTTATTTAATATATTACTCACATGTGTCTTTACTGTTTTAAGGGCAATAAACAACTCATCTGCAATCTCTTGATTACTTTTCCCCTCTGCAATTAATAACAAAATTTCAGACTCTCTTTCTGTTAACTCCTCATGCAAAGGTTGTTCTTTCTTCTGACGCATACGAGACATCATTTTGCCAGTAACTTTCGGCTCTAATACCGTTTCCCCATCATAAGTAGCTCTTACAGCATCTGCAATATCACTCGCTCTTGATGTTTTTAATAAATAACTTGTCGCCCCCGCCTCAATAACAGGATATAACTTTTCATCATCTAAAAAGCTCGTGACAACTACAATTTTCGCTTCTGGCCATTCTTGAATAATAGCACGTGTCGCTTCAACCCCATCCATCTCATCCATAACAAGGTCCATTAAAATAATATCCGGTCTTAATTGCAAAGCTAACTCTGAACCTTTTCTTCCATTTTCAGCTTCTCCAACTACTTCAATATCTGGCTGCGTTGATAAATATGCTGATACACCCATTCGAACCATTTCATGATCATCAACTAGTAATACTTTTATCATGATTCTCCCCCTCTCTCAATCATAATAGGTACTTTCACTTCTATTTGCGTACCTTTATTCGGAAAACTAAGAACTTTTAATGTACCACCAATTTCATGAACTCGCTCTTGCATTGACCTTAAACCGTATGAACCAGCCTTATTAACACCGACTTTAAACCCAACACCGTCATCAATAATTTTCAAAATCGCATATTGATCAATTTTCCGAAGGCGTACTTCGGTTTTCTTTGCCTTCGCATGCCGTAAAGTATTAGACAGCGCCTCTTGTACAATACGGAATAAATGATCCTCTACACCTTTTTTTAATTGAATCGGTTCAATTAACCATTCAATTTTCATATGTTGCTTTCTAGACAGTTCTGTTAATAATTCTTCTATACCCTCTGTTAGTTTCTTACCTTCTAACTGCACTGGGCGTAAATGAAGGAGCAATGCTCTCATTTCTGATTGTGCATTTACAACCATATTCTCAACAAGCTGCAACTGTTTTTTCGTCGTGTCTGGAATTTCAGCTGCTTGCTCATTAATGGCTGACATCATCATCGACATTGCAAAAAGCTGCTGACTTACAGAATCGTGCAGCTCTCTCGCTAATCGATGCCTTTCTTGAGAAATCGCTTCTTGTCTCATCTCTTCATTCCAATGGGCTCGTTCATTCGTTACTTTTTGAAATAGCCCAGCTTGCTCCTCTAAGCGACGAGCAAGACCAATTACTTTTCGTTCCACTTCATGAAATTCATCGTCCGCAGTAAATGAAACATCACTCGGAAAATTCCCTCGCTCTACTTCAAATAGAAAAGTATTTAATCCTTGTATACGCTGTTCTATATAATAACCGATTGCATATCCTACAATTCCTCCGATAAGAAGACTCGTACTCATAATAAACAAGCCAATTGGAACAGAAGCAATGGATTCTTTCCAGAGTAAATCATAAACTTGTTGCTCGCTTTTCCATACATATACAATTGTACAAATAAGTGCGATACTCACAGAGGACAACATAGAATAACGAATATACATCCACGAAATATTCCTTTGTTTTTTCATTATACTTTCCTCACTTCCGTATCGCCTACGACAAGCGAAGAAATAATTTTAATACGACGAGGGGCTTCTTTATACTGTTCTGTTCTAAACGTAACATTACGGTTAAATCCAGTTTCTTCGTGTCCTGGCAGGAGGACTCGCCCAACAATAACAGAATGATTTAAAGACAATTCAATATCATATGGTACATATAAGCGAATATTACCAATGACGCCCCGAATCACAATAACCGTTTCTCCCTCTGGAATCATAGCAGTTGTTAAATCAATCTCGACGTCACAAGCACCATATTGGACGTTAATATCCTCTATTTCATAAATATGATCCATCATTCGTACATTACCTACAAACATATTTTTTATATACGGTTCTGTACGATATATTTGTTTTTCTTCATTTATATATCCCTTTTCTTTAATTTCAACTTTCATTGCTGTTTGCCGATGTCCTTGTTGAATAAGTTGATAACCAATTAAAGCTAAACAAGCAAACACAACAAGTACGAATGCCGCTGATGAAAATAAGAAGAATAAGAAGACAATACCACCGACAAATAAAAATACATTCCCTCTTACATAACGGTTCTTCTTTCGATAATGTCTTCCAAACATAATCATAATAAATGCAAATATTAGACCACCTGGTTCAAAATGTCCAAGTATCATATCAAGAAAAAGACCGAATCCAAATATGATGAGGAGCATCCCCATAAATTGTGTTTTTGAAAATTGCTTCTTCATTTCAGCTCCCCCCTCCTTGTCACATATACATAGAAGAAAAGGCATTGCTTTCCAACACCTTTTCTCCTATCACTATATCATAAGCCTGTTTTATTATATACTACAATTATTTTGTTACTTCTTTCGTTAACGATACTTCATTTTTCTCTTTCATTTCACTCTCTAGTTTTGCAATTTTCATATCAAATGTATCACGCTCATGCTCTTCATTTATACGAAGCTCTATGTCACGAATGTGATCTTCAATTTCTTCGAATCGTAAGAACGGATTATTTTCATCCATTTTATGCATAGCAGTATTCATACGGCGGTTTGCATGCGCCATATTTTCACGTGCCATTAATTCCATACGCTTTGCGTTCATTTCTTTTAATTTATTTTTCATTTCTGAAAGACGACGCTCTAACTCATCAATTTGCTCTACAACACCAGCATACATTTCTTCTAAGCGAGTTACTTGCCCTTCATAATACGCTACTTCTTCTAATGCACGTTCATGCAATTGCAATTCGCCTGCTTCTTGTGCGATGATAGCTTGCTTTGATCTTTTATTAACGAAATAACGTGCTTGCTCAAGCTCACGAGCAAAGTTAGATTTCAATGTTTTATGACGCTGAATCAACTTCTCAATTTTTGTTATTTCACGCTCACTATCTCGTAAATATTGGTTTAACATAGCAATTGGATTTTTTCTTTCTTTCTCATCTAACACATTATGAAAATCAGCTAAAATTGCATCGCGTACACGTCCGAATAAAGATTGTTTCATTATAATCTTCCTCTCTTCTACTTTATAATTTGATTTATTTTATATTAGTTTTTCATTAACTTGTTCCACTCATCTTCAAAGTTGCTATATGGTTTAGCACTTTCTGGAGCAGAATCAACAACTACATTTTTTCCTTTTTTCCACTCACGGTATCCGTAGTATAAAACTACTAATGCTGCGATACCGATTAATGCTGGGGAATGAGAAAGTGCAATGGACAAACCGATTAAACCAACAATACCCCAAGCTAACTTTCCAAAGAATGATTTAGCTCGCACAAATGATTTATAGCTCCAGTACACAACTCCTGCTCCAATGGCGAATCCTACAATACCAGCAAGACTACCAAGAGCAATTAAAGCCAAAATACCGGCTGCGATAAACGCTAGAAATTGTTTCATCTTGTGCTTGCCTCCCTTCGATTTGATACTCTTATCTTAACTATTTTTTCATTTTTTCATAACGAGCTTAAGAACTGTTTTCGACTCAGACTTAAGACCGAGTTGAATTCAGCCTTTTGCAAAACGAACATGTATGCGATGCGTATAGATACAGAAAAATTCTTATTCAATAACGGATGAAAATCTCAACTTGCGCGTCCAAAAAATTAGCAATACATACAAACGTTTATTAAATTACATTAAATATATTATTAAGAAAATTATGTTAAAATAAATCAGAAGGCTACATTTAAATTAAAGGGGATATATCATGAATTTACACATTACGAAAGAAATCAATACCGCCGCTAAAAGCTATATAAACAACCAGCTTTATGAATATAATTTAAAGCACTTTCCATCTGATTTAAGAGACAGATACTTAGAGATTCATTTATTTCTTAAAGATGAAAATGGTAAAATATGCGGGGGAATATTAGGTGAAGTCTGTTGGAATTGGTTAGAGATTCACTCTTTTATCATCGATGAAGATATACGTGCATTAGGGTATGGAACTAAACTGTTATTAGAAGTAGAAAAAATCGCTTTAGAAAGAAATTGTGATTTTATAAAAGTTGACACTTTAAGCTTTCAAGCATTAGATTTCTATAAAAAATATGGTTATAAAGAGTATGGTATCCTCGATAACGTAGGAAGAGATTATAAACACTACTATTTGAAAAAGGATTTATAAATAATAAAAAACGCTCAGAGAATGTTCTCCGAGCGTTTTCAACTGCTAATAATAAATGTCTCTTTATGTTATGCAGTTTTATGATACTCTTTTTTTTCCGCCACTTTAGAAAATCTCGGGAAACCAATTAATATAGAAATGATTCCACATACTCCAACTAAAATTGGATAAAATGCATATGGTAACAATTCGACCGGAGATAACGCAGCAAATCCTGCCGCTGTTAACATTTGAGCACCATATGGGATTAACCCCTGTACACAGCAAGAGAAAAGATCCAGTACACTCGCTGATTTACGGGGATCAATTTCATACTGATCCGCAATATTTTTCGCAAGCGGACCTGTAAAAATGATAGAGATTGTATTGTTTGCTGTACACACATTCGTCATACTCACTAAGCCAGCAATACCAAACTCCGCTCCTTTTTTCGAACGAATATTACGTGTTAAAAGATTCATTAAATATTGAATGCCACCATTATACTGGATAAGTTCAACCATACCACCGATTAAAATGGCAAGTAACACTAACTCCATCATACCGCCCATTCCAGTCGTTACACTTTTAAAGAAACTCTCTAACGTATAACTTCCATCTATAAGACCGATAACACCAGATAATACCGTTCCACCAGTTAATACAATGAGTACATTCCAGCCAAGTAGCGCTGTAACAAGTACACCTGCATATGGTAAAATCTTCACCCAATCAAATGTATGAGCTTTAATTTCTGTATCATTACCTAAAGTAATCATTACTAATATTACAATTGTAATGACTGCAGCTGGCAATACAATTAAAAAATTCGTTTTAAACTTATCTTTCATTTCTGTTCCTTGCGAACGAACAGCAGCAATTGTCGTATCAGAAATAAATGATAAATTATCGCCAAACATCGCTCCGCCCACAACAGTAGCCATCGTAAGTGCAATTGAGATATCTGTTTGCCCACTAATACCTACAGCAATCGGTGCTAATGCAGCAATTGTTCCCATTGAAGTTCCCATCGCTAATGAAATAAATGCCCCTATAACAAAAATTCCAGCAACGATAAATCCTTGGGGTAAAATAGATAACGCTAAGTTAACAGTGGAATCAACTCCGCCCATTCCTTTTGCTGTTTCAGAAAACGCCCCTGCAAGTACAAAAATCAGAACCATGATCATAATATCAGGATTTCCTGCACCTTTAGCAAATCGTTCTACTTTCACATTAAAGCTTTCCTTACGATTCATCACTAAAGCAATTCCTACAGCAATTGAAATTGCTACGAGTATCGGCAATTTATAGAAATCACCTGTAATAATTCCAGAACCAATAAATAGCGCCAAAAATACTCCAAGTGGTAATAAAGCTAAACCATTTCCTCTCGTTTCTTTCAAAGTATCATCTCTCCCTAGTTTTCAACCTTTTCTAATGAATAACAAAAGACCTCTTCCGATGAGAAGAGGTCTTATACATCTATAAGAAACGCTCTTCTCATCTTTCAAGCACACGCTTGCTGGATTTGGCACAGCACTCTGAAATCGAGTCCGCTGCCGAGGCATCGTAGGGCCAGTCCCTCCGCCTCTCTTTATAAGAAGGTTTCATATTTATTTTTTAATAATAATTTCTTTCCTAACTTTACTCGCTTACAAAACAAAAGTCAATTATTTTTTGTATAGATTTTTTTGGTAATTATACAAAAATATGAATAAACCAATCATTTTAACTTTTTAATTTCTTTATCCAATATTGAGATCCAATAAAATTTTCTATTTTTTATCGTCGCGATAATCCATTTTGTTGTATTCCATGCTAACTCATATTCTTCTTTTGTAACATCACCAGTTTTATAAGCATCCTCTAACTCGTCTTCATCCAGTACATAGATCTCACCGTTCGGTAACAATACCACATCTAAATATAAATCATCAAAATAAGGTAAACCACGCTCGTCTATTTTATATTCTTTTGTCACATCGATATAATATTGCACTAATTGTTTTTGATTGTCTAACATAGCTGTAATCGCAAAGTTTTTTCCGTTTATAAAATATTGCATCCATGTATACCCATCACCTGCAATGCAAAGATTTTTACCATTGTATTCTTTATGACTAGGTTCTCTCACTTTTTTTATGTCCAGTATTCCTAACATTCCATCCTCTACTTGCTTAACCATATAATCCTTCTCTATTAGTCGCTTCCACGAAGAACCGTCACCATATTTACGTTTCATTACGTCCGCTCCTCTTCTATATATAGAAAAGCCCCCACATATTATGTGAGAGCTTGTTCATATTATAATTAAGCCGCTTGACCCTTTTCAGATATCTCTTTTAAATAGGCTTGTCCTTTTTCAGCGTCATATTGACCTTCCCACTTAGACATAACTACAGCCGCTAAAGAGTTACCTACAACGTTAACTGCTGTACGAGCCATATCAAGAATACGGTCAATACCTGCAATAAACGCTAAACCTTCAGCTGGAATACCTACTGTACCAAGTGTTGCTAATAATACAACGAATGATACGCCCGGTACACCCGCGATACCTTTTGATGTAACCATTAATACAAGTAATAACGTAATTTGTTGTGTAATGGATAATTCAATACCGTACATTTGCGCTAAGAAAATTGCCGCAATTGCTTGATATAAAGTTGATCCATCTAAGTTAAATGAATAACCTGTTGGAATAACGAAAGATGTAATTGCTTTCGGACAACCGAATTTCTCCATTTTCTCCATAATTTTCGGTAAAACCGTTTCTGAACTTGCTGTAGAATACGCTAAGATCAGCTCGTCTTTTAAAATCTTAAAGAATTGGAAAATGTTTATTCCAAATATTTTCGCTGTAAGTCCTAATACAACTACAACGAAGAAGATCATTGCTCCGTATACTACAATGAGTAATTTCCCTAATGGAATTAATGAAGCTAATCCGAATGTAGAAACTGTAACACCAATTAATGCGAATACACCAAATGGTGCAAACTTCATAACTTGGTTCGTTACATAAAACATTGCATCTGCTACACCTTGGAAAAATTGTAGAACTGGTTTACCACGCTCACCAATTGCTGCTACACCTAAACCAAATAATACTGAGAAGAAGATAATAGCAAGCATATCACCTTCAGCCAATGATTTCATAATGTTCGTCGGAACAATATTTACAAACGTATCCGCAAACGAATGACTTTGTACTTGAGCTGTTGTTTCTGCATATTTAGAAATATCAGTCTTTGTTAATTTATCCATATCAACGCCTTTTCCAGGTTGGAAAATGTTCGCTATTAATAGACCAACAACAATTGCAAGTGTTGTAATAATTTCAAAGTAAAGAATTGTTTTTCCGCCTAATCGGCCTAACTTCTTAACATCGCCAACACCAGCAACACCAACAACGATACTTGCTACAACAATTGGTACAACGATCATCTTAATTAATCGAATGAAAATATCACCAATTGGTTTTAAATAATCAACCACTGCCGGATTGCCAAAGAAAATCGCCCCAACTGCAATACCAAGCGCAAGTCCTATTAAAATTTGCCATGCAAGTCCTATTCTTTTCATATTTGTTGTAACCCCCTCTTCGATGTGTCACTCTATCTCTCATTCTATCTCTATAAAACATGAAATTAAGAGTATTACATATTATTCGACAATTCACTACATTTTGTCCCTGTTAAAAATCATAAATCAAAATTTAAAATCTGACAACAAAATAAGTTTGCCCGAATGCAAATAATTTTCTTGACAAAAATAAAACCCATGTAAGAAAACCTAACATGAGAACGATCCCTCACTAGTGATTTAAAGGTTTTTAAAGTAATGTTTCACCATCGAAAACTCCATCATTTTCCATGTTTTTTTTAGAACAAAATAGAAAATGGTGCATTTTTGTATGCATGCAAAAATTTCAATTTATGACAAACACTACGAAAAGATACTAAATTCCGACAAAACTTAGCAAATTTATAAAGTTTTCTTTACATTATGATTACAACGATAGACACCCTTCTTCTTCTTATGATATATACATTCATAGGGAAAGGAGCAAGACAACAATGAAAAATAAATTTGCAGCATTTAGTGTTTTAGCAGCTGGAACGATTTTCGTTTCCCCGTTACTTTCACCCGTATACGCTGAAACGAATGAAAATAAATTATCTAATATTCAATCCGAATTAGAAGGCAAACAAAATGACTTACAAAATAAATCAGCTGAGAAAGAACAAATAGAAAAAGAAATCCAGGAATTACAAAAAAAAATCGACGAATTAACTACTTCTATTAATAAAAACGAAGCTGAATTAAACGATACAAAAAAAGAAATTAGCAAAACGCAGCAAGCAATTGCTGAAAAAAAGAAACATATAGAGCAATTACAAACAAACATAGATACACGTCAAGAGGTTATTAAACAACGACTACAATCTATGCAAGAGAAGCCTCGTACGAGTATCATTACAGAAGTATTAACAAGTTCTGCAAATATCGCTGATCTTGTTGATAATATGTATTCTGTAAGTTTAATTTTAAATAACGATACCGATATTGTGAAAAAGCAAACAGATGATCAATATGCTGTAACGACAGAAAAAGAGGCTGTTGAGAAAAAAGAGCAACAACTGAAAGAATCTGAACAAAAATTAGAGCAAAAACAACAAGAGTTACAAAATAACCAACAACAGCAACAAACTCTTATTAAAGATCTACATACGAAAGTATCAAAAGTAGATTCCGAGATTGAAGGATTAGAAGAGTCACAAGGTATTTTAGAAAACCAGCGTCAAGCTGTTCAAAAAGCAATTGAAGAAGAAAAACGTGCGGAAGAAGCTCGGAAAGCGGAAGAGGCACGCAAGGCTGAGGAAGCAAAAAAACAAGCCGCCGCTTCTGCTAAAGAAAGCACACAATCCGCACCAACACCGCAAGATACGAACAAAGGTGGATTTATTAAACCAGCGGCTGGATCAAAAACTTCTGGATTCGGCACACGTTCTTTAGATAACCATAAAGGAATCGATATCGCAGCTCCGGGAACAGTTCCAATTATTGCCGCTGCAGATGGCGTTGTTATCCGTTCAGAATTATCCTCTAGTTACGGAAACGTTGTTTACTTATCTCACCGTGTTAATGGAAAAACATATACGACAGTGTATGCACATATGAATAGCCGCTCTGTATCAAATGGACAAACTGTAAAACAAGGCGATCAACTTGGCTTTATGGGAAATACCGGTCAATCTTACGGACAACATTTACACTTCGAACTTCATATCGGGGAATGGAATGTTGGTAAGACAAACGCAGTTGATCCGTCTCCTTATATCGGATTATAAAAAACTCGGTGCATACCGAGTTTTTTTTACTACTTCACACTTTTTAGGCGTTTTACATAAACTACAACTAAATGCCTATATTTTGCGGGGTGATAAATATGAATACACAATTACAAGAAGAAATAGAAGAAGCTAGAGAAACATACATTGGCCGGCTATTTACATTCGGCGGCTCAGCTTTATTTTTAATTGGATCATTTATCGCAGTTGTCACAGCTTATAAAGCATATAATCGCTTATTAAATACTTCTACAACATAATAAAAAGACGGAGATTTCTCCGTCTTTTTATTATGCAAACATTTTAAATACACCTATCGCATTTAAAAATACGATAATTACAGTTACCGGAATAACATAACGAAGCAAGAAGAACCAAATATTAAACAATGTTTTCCCTTTCGTTTCCGTAACTTCTAATTCTTTCATTAATAGCTCTTTACTCATTTTATTTGGTACAAATAACGAAATGGCTAGTACTCCGAGTGGCAGTAATACATTACTTACCGAAAAATCGACGAAATCAAAGAATGTCTTACCAAATATTTTCACATCACTCATAATTCCAAACGATAACGCTGATGGGATTCCAACTGCAAAAATAAGAATACCAATTAATAACGAAGCTGACGGACGCTTCTTCTCATTATCTTTCGCAACAGATGCTACTACAATTTCAAGCATTGAAATCGCAGATGTTAAAGTCGCAAAGAAGAATAAAACTAAAAACATAATGAAGAAAAATTGTCCAAATGGAATTTTTGCAAAGACAGCAGGAAGAACGATAAACAGTAGCCCTGGTCCTTCTGTCGGTTTAACTCCTAATGCGAAAATCGCTGGGAAAATCGCTAACCCTGCAAGTACTGTAATAAATACAGTTAAACTTACAATAGATGTTGCTGATTTAGCTAAATGCTCTTCTTTCTTTAAATACGAACTATACGTTACCATTACCGAGGCACCTACCGTTAGTGAGAAGAAAGATTGTCCCATCGCATATAAAATCGTATCTGCTGTAAGCTTTGAAAAATCTGGTTTTAAGAAGAACTCTACCCCAGCCATAGCACCATCAAGTGTTAACGCACGAATAATGATAGCAATAAATAAAATGAATAATAACGGCATCATGTACTTACTTGCTTTTTCTATGCCTTTTTCCACACCTTTACTAACAACAAAAATCGTACAAAGCATAAAGATGAATTGCGCCCCAATCGCACTTACTGGATTTGAAATTGTTTCAGCAAACAATTGTCCATAATCGACTACTCCGTTCCAGAAACTACCTGTGACACTATAGTATAAATAAAGTAAAATCCATCCACCTACAACACTATAAAAAGATAGTACGCTAAAACAAGTAACAACCCCCATACGACCAATCCAAGGATATAACTTGCTATTCGGTACTAATACTTTATAAGCTGTAACGGCCTCTTTTTGAGTACTACGGCCAATAACAAATTCAGCTAAAAGAAGAGGCATCCCAATAAATAAAGTTAATAGTAAGAATACAAGGAAGAATGCGCCTCCCCCACCATTACCTGCAACATATGGAAACTTCCATATTGCACCAAGACCTACTGCGGCTCCGGCTGCTGCGAGTACAAAGCCAATTTTCGACGTCCATTGCTGTGTTTCTTTCATCATAAATTCTCCTTTTCTGAATATTATAACTTTTATCAATTATACACTTTCATTTCATACTCGCACACCTCCTTTAGAAAATAAAAAAGTCCCCTACACGCAAATATGCATGTAGAGGACGATATATGTAATAGAATACCGTGGTACCACCTCAATTGGATCAATAAATCCCACTTGTTCAGGTACAGGAAAATTCCGATACCCTATCCTTTTAACGGCGGAACCCGGGTTGCCTACTGCAATGTTCAGCATACCTCTCGCAAGCCCATTCTGTATATTTTATCGTACCGGGCTCACACCTTACCCCAGCTCTCTGAACGCATCAAATATACGTACTCTTCTTGCTCATCGATTTCATCTTTTGAAGTTACTTGTGATTATAAATTATATTTTTATATTTGTAAAGCACAATTCACTCACTATCCTATATAAATTCCCCTCTCTAATTCTTGTAAAAAAAGCTCTCTTTTTTGTTCACTTTGAACATATATCGACTTTAATACTTCTTGTAACAATATATTTTTTTGCCTTTTCTCTACTTGTAATTCTTTCACTTTTAGTCTAACTTCATATAAAAAATCAAGATACGATTCATACTTCTCATCATATTTATTTGCGATATCATCACGAATTTTTTTTGCAAGTTTCGGACTTGCCCCTCCAGTAGAAACAGCTACATTAAGCAATCCACGATGAATTGCCGCCGGAAAATGAACATTTCCACTTTCCGGATTCGTAATAACATTTACCAATTGATTCACTGCGGCATCTTCAGCAATTTGTTCATTTAGTACCGAATCACTAGTCGCTGCAACTACTAAAAAAGCATCTTTAATATCACTTTTCTCATACTCTCTTTGATACCAACGAATTTGCTTTTCTTCTACAAGTTTCACTAAATTTGCATCTAATTCTGTACTTACTACAACAATATCCGCACCTTGTTTTAGTAAAGGAATAATTTTAAACCCCGCTACTTTCCCTCCACCAATGACAACAACACGTTTCTTATCAACTCGCACTGTAAGTGGATACATATTGATCTCCCTTCAATATTTCCTCTGTTTTCTGAATTAACATCTCTCGAAACGCTACATTCTTTCCTAAATAGGGACTTATTTTTATCTCTTCCGACTCATATTGACGCACTTCTTTCTCAACATGTTTCATGAGTAAGCCTGTAAATAATAAGTAAGGTAACACAACAATGTTCCGTTCTTTTTGTTCTACAATTTCTTTCAACCTCTCATCAAACTTCGGCTCCGCGGCTGCTAAATAACAAACTTCCACTTCTTTAATGTTCTCTTCTTTTTGAAATAAAGAAGAAATCCACTTTATGTCTTGTAAAGTTTCCGGATCACTACTCCCTCTTGCAACGAGCAAAAGTGTTACTTCTTCTTTATAGTCTTTAATACCACTTCCGTTATATACCGCTTTTACAAGCACTTCTGATACACCAAATGGATTACCATACACTATTTTGATATCCGGATATTCCTCGTTTAACTTTCGTAATTCAAACGGAATATCTTTCTTTACATGTCCTGCCGCTAATAAAAAAACAGGAATAGCGACAATCTCTGTAGCACCACGCTTCACACATGTACGAAATCCTTCTTCAATAGAAGGATTCGCTAGCTCTAAAAAACAAATTTCTTGAATATTTGCCTCTACACGGTTCATACATGACGTAATAAATGCAACCGCTTCTTCTTTTGCTGCTTTCAAACGGCTTCCATGACATATATATATAACAGCCTTCATTTTACAATACTCCGCTTACTTGATATGCATTTTCCGTTTGTTTCTCAAACCAATGTATCTTTTCTCTAAAACGGACAACTTCTCCAATAACAATCATACTTGGATTTTGAATTCGTTCTTTTTTGGCAACATCTACAATTGTTCCTAACGTCGCTGTAACAGTACGTTGCATAGATGTCGTTCCCCACTCAATGATAGCGGCAGGTGTACTTTGATCTTTTCCATGTTTTATTAGTTGTTCACATATGTAAGGTAAATTACTAACCCCCATATAGACCGCTAATGTATCTACACCTTTCGCTAAACTTTCCCACTTCACTTCCTCTTCAGCCCCTTCTTTCCGGTGCCCTGTCACAACAGCAAAACTTGCACTTGCATCGCGATGCGTTACTGGAATTCCAGCATAAGCAGGAGCAGCTATACCAGCTGAAATACCAGGAATAATTTCAAATGGGATACTTTGCTTCGCTAACGCTTCAGCTTCTTCTCCACCTCTTCCAAATACAAATGGATCTCCGCCCTTAAGTCTCGTTACAACTTTTCCTTTTTTCGCATATTTAATAAGAAATGTGTTAATTGTCTCTTGCTTCATCGTGTGATAATTTGGGAGTTTCCCGCAATAAATTAAATCCGCTTCAGGCTTTGCATGAGAAAGCAATTCTTTATTTACGAGACGGTCGTACAATATAACATCAGCCTTCTCGATGCATCTCAACCCTTTAACAGTAATTAAATCCGGATCACCAGGACCCGCCCCGACGATATAAACCTTCCCCATAATCTCTCCTCATTTCTACTATAAAATGAAACTTCCACTCTTCATCACGAATGGAAGTTACTATTATTTCGTATTACATGTTCTCTACTCATGAATAACAAATGCCGCCCCTTTTCGAATCTTCTTTTTTTCAAACAAAGAAATCTCTTTCACTTCTGGTAACGGTAAAAAATGTTTTTCAAGCTCAATTTCCGCAAGCTTAAATGCCTGTTCTTCACTCTGAGCAACGACAACAATTGGAACAATACTATTTACTAATACAGCTTCAAATCGATATAAGTCCATATTGCCCCTCCTAAGATGCTATTACTTCTTCTAATACACGATTTAGTACAATTTGTAATTCTTCCACTCCAACACGTCCTACGAAATCATAAAACGTTTCGGCTAGTAATTTATTCTTTTGGAAATAACTTAAAAAGGACACGAGAACATCCGGCAAATCTTCTCCATCTATTTTCCCTTTTAACTTTTCGTTATATGCTCCTCCGTCTAATAGTGTTCCGCCCACATATATTTCAAACGCCTCAACGATTCCCTTTTCCTTCGTTTTCAGTTTTATCCCTTGCAAACCAATATCAGCAATTTGACGTTGACCACATGAGTTCGGGCATCCTACCATATGAATTCGAACTGGAACATCGAGTGCAATTTGTGTATCTAAGTACTCTGCGATTTTGCGTAATCTTTCTTTCGTTTCTACTAGCGCAAGATTACAATACTCAATGCCAGTACATGAAACCGCATGACCGATAAACGATTTCGGATTTGCTGAAATTGCTTCAAACAACGGTTCACTTAATAATCCTGCAACATTTTCTGGCGGAACATTCGGAATAATGAAGTTTTGTGAGTTACAAGTTCGAATTTGCCCGTTTCCATATTTCTTTGCAATTCTTGCAATCTCAAACATTTCCTCTGCGTGTAAACGCCCTACTGGTACATTAAAGCCGACATACTTTAATCCTGCTTGTTTTTGATCTTGAACGCCATAAAAGTATCCTGCATTCCATCCTTTGAGAGCACTTTCCCCTTTACTTTGCAATGAGCCTGTGTATTCTACTAGTTTCTCTTTAAATTTCTCAGCGCCCCAGTCAGCGACAAGAAATTTCAAACGTGCTAAGTGGCGTTTTTCACGATATCCAAAATCACGGAATATAGTAGCAATTGCAATCGACACTGCCTTCACTTCTTCTAGTAAAACGAATACATCTAATTCTTCCGCTAAGTATGGACGAGCTGATAATCCTCCGCCTATTTTTATATGAAACCCAACCTTTTCCTCACCATTTATTTCTTTCGTAGCAGGTGTAAACGCCACACAGTTAATCTCTGCATTTGCTGAATTATAAATGTTAGAACTAATAGACATTTTGAATTTACGTGGTAGATTAGAAAACTCTTCATTATGTTGGAAGTAATCGTATATTTCTTTAACAATCGATGTTGTATCAAATAGTTCATTCGCATCAATTCCAGCAAGTGGATTTCCTGTAATATTACGCGTAATATCACCGCATGCCCCTGCTGAAGATAAACCAACTCTAGCTAACCTCTTAAAAATATCCGGAATTTGCCCAATTTCTAACCAATGAAACTGAATCGCCTGTCTTGTCGTAATATCTAACACATCACGCCCATAATCTTCAGCAATGGAAGCCAGCACCTCTGCCTGCGCATTTGTAATAATTCCAGAAGGAATGTTGACACGCATCATAAAATAGCCCGCTTCTTTCGGTCTTTGCAAATACAATCCCGCCCATTTAAAAGCGTCCCACTCTTCTTTCGGAATAGATTCAAATCCATTCTCCGCATAGTAAGGAATATCATTAAAGATTTCTAATCCGTCTTTCTCTAATTTCTTTTTCTCTGTTTGATTTAATTTTTCATTATTAGCCCACACTTTTTCATAACTCATCTTTTATCCCCCTATATGAAACTACGCTCTTGTAAGTACTTCACAATTTGCTCTGCACATTCTTCAATAGAATACTTGTGCGTTTCTACAATTAATTCTGCTTGTTTTGGTTCCTCATACGGTGAATCGATACCTGTAAACTCTTTAATATCACCTTTTCTCGCCTTTTTATAAAGTCCTTTCGGATCACGTTTCTCACACTCTTCAATTGGACATTTTACAAACACTTCTATAAACTCATCTGCAGCTAATAGTTCCCTAACTTGTTTTCGGTCTACTCGAAATGGTGAAATAAACGCTGTAAGGACAACAGTTCCTTGATCTACAAATAACTTCACCACTTCACCAATACGTCTTATATTTTCCATGCGATCACTTTCAGAAAAACCTAAATCCTTATTTAAACCTTGGCGAATATTATCCCCATCTAGCACATAATTTCCGATATTCTTTTCAAACAGTTTGCGAGCAACCGCATTCGCTACTGTAGATTTACCCGAAGCTGATAAACCAGTAAACCAAACTACAAAACTGTGATGCCCATTCTTCACTCTTCTCTCATCTTTTGAAATAGAAGCTGTATGCCAAGTAATATTCGTATCCATCTCGTTCTCTCCCTATTCTGTTACTACTTCTTTTTTCAAACCTTTAATTAGCACTTCCACTACTTCTTTACGACTAAATGTACTTGGCGGAATCTCACCATTCCTTAACATTTCTCGTACTTTCGTACCCGATAAGATGACACGGTCTTCTTTTCCATGCGGACATGTTTTCGTTGAAGCCATTGCTTCACATTTCGTGCAGTAAAAACTATGTTCAAAAAATAACGGCGTAATCCCTAACTCTTCTACTGTAAAATTCGTAAAGATTTCCTGCGCTTCATATGTTCCGTAATAGTCCCCTACCCCAGCATGATCACGCCCTACAATAAAGTGGGTACAACCAAAGTTCTTTCTTACTAGTGCATGAAATATCGCTTCCCTTGGTCCTGCGTAACGCATTGCTGCAGGAAATACACCTAAAAAGACACGATCTTTCGGATAATAGTTTTGAAGTAATACTTCATAGCTTTCCATCCTTACATCAGCAGGAATATCATCTGACTTCGTTTCCCCAACGAGCGGATTTAAAAAGAGACCATCTACAATTTCAAGGGCAGATTTTTGAATATACTCATGGGCACGATGTACTGGGTTTCTCGTTTGAAATCCAACTACTGTTTTCCAACCGCGTTTTTTAAATTCTTCTCTCGTTTCAATTGGATCTAAATGATAAGACGGAAACGGATTATTTCCAAAGCGTTTTGTAAGAATAATAGCTCCTCCAATGTAAACGTTTGGTCGTTCATATAATTTTTTCACCCCTGGATGTGCTTCATCCGTCGTTTTATATACAAGTAACGCTTCTTTTTCTTTATCTGGTACAAAAATATCTTCTATTTGAATAACACCATATACATTTCCGGCGTTGACAAGTTTTACTTCCTCTCCAGCCTGCAGTTTCTCGGCTACTTCTTCTGTTACCGGTAGTGTAATCGGTATACTCCATACGCTACCATTTGCTAAACGAAGCGTTTCTACTACTGAATCATAATCTCTCTTCCCTAAAAATCCTGTAAGAGGGCTATATCCTCCTGTCGCCAAAAGTTCTAAATCACTAAGTGCAATTTTGTCTATCTCGATTTCCTTTACAATGTTCGATATTTCATATGTTTCATCAATGCGGTTTACTAATTCATTTGTTGTACTCATCTTCTTATATCCCTTCTTAGCTTTATTTCAAAATCTATCTCATTGAAAGTGAAGGCCACATTCCGTCTTCATTTTCCCAGCCCATCTTCCATCTCTTGAGTTGCCACCATCACCTACAGGTAATGTACATTTCTCACACCCAATACTCGGATAGCCAACATCATGCAATGGGTTATACGGCAAACTATGTTTATATACATATCGCCAAACTTCTTTCCAAGTCCAATGAATGAGCGGACAAACTTTAATAGATTGAAAACGACGATCTTGATTTATAAACTGTGTATGCTTACGCGTTTCTGATTGTTCCCTTCTTAAGCCTGATATCCACGCTTTTTCCGCTGCTAATGATTTTTCTAACGGTAAAATTTTTCTAATACTACAGCAAAGATTCGGATTACTTTCCCATAACTTCTCTCCATGAAGCTTCGCTTGTTCATCGAGTGTAAGTTCTGGCTGTTTTTCTATAATATTTAATGAAGGAAATCTCTCGCGTACCTTCTTAATTAATTCGTACGTTTCTTGAAAATGAACATTTGTATCCAAAAATACAACTTTAGCAGATGGATTTACTTGGTTTATAAGATGCAATAAAACCATTCCCTCCACCCCAAAGCTACATGCATATACAATTTCATCTTTATATTCGTTATAAGCCCAACTTAATACTGATAGCGCGCCTTTCGTTTCATCTTCTTCAGAAAATGAAACACTATTTTCTTTCCACGTTTCGTACGTCAACATGTTTTTTCCCCCTGTAAAAGCAAAAAGACGGCTTTAACCTATTAAAAATAGATTAAAACCGCCTCTAGTTTTTCTAGTCAGCGCTTTTTACTTTAAACGAACCTTTTCACTTTTTTCTAATTGAATCACTTTTCCATCTTGCACAACAATTGTAATGGAACCATATTTCATATCAGCAAGCATCGCTTGAATTTTCTCAGATACTTCATCAAAATGCTCCCGTACGCTCACGCAAACAGCCCCCCTTTTTATTCATAAAAAAAATCTTTCCCATTTCGAAAAGACTGTTCGGTAATATATTTTACCTTATCTTTCAAAATGGATTCCATTTTGCTGGATTTAGCACCTTGCTTTCTATAAGCAGGTTGCCGAGCTTCGTAGGGCCAGTTCCCTCAGCTTCTCTTGATAAGCTTTGTATTTGTATTTTATCACAATTCTGATTTTTTTCAATCCTAGTTTTCCGATATATTTAATTATTTTTCTTTTTTTAAAAGGAGTTGCCTTTACTAGACAACTCCTTCTTTCTCATTCACACCAGCTCTTTAATACGTATGCGATCGTTCCCAATGATATTTTCATATGTTTCACGTTCTACGACAATTTGTGACGTCCCGCCTTTTGCAAAGACGACAGCTGGTCTACGAATACGATTATAATTATTCGCCATCGAGTACCCATATGCCCCCGTACAAGAAATTGCTAGTAAATCAGAAGAAGCAACTTGCGGTAAGTTAATATCCCAAATCAGCATATCTCCACTTTCACAGCATTTCCCAGCAATCGAAACGAGTTCCTCATTCTCATCATTCCCTCGATTCGCCAACATCGCCTCATAACGGGCTCCGTATAGAGCTGGTCTTAAATTATCTGTCATTCCACCATCGACTGAAACATATTTCCGAATGCCAGGAATCTCTTTCACCGCTCCGACTGTATAAAGTGTTGTTCCCGCATCACCTACAATACTACGACCTGGTTCAATCCATATTTCTGGAAGCGGATATTCACATAATGTAAATTGTTCTCTTATCGTACTTGTTACAGCGTGCACATACGTTTCAAGTGTTAACGGTGTATCTGAATCCGTATAACGTATACCGAAACCTCCGCCCACATTTAATACTTTCATCACATAATGTGTTCGCTCTCTCACTTCTTCTAAAAATTGGCGGAGTACTTCAATTGCTCGAACAAATCCAGCCGTTTCAAATATTTGTGATCCGATGTGCGAGTGAATTCCTAGCACATTATAATTTGATTTTTGCAAGGCAAGCTCAATTGCTTGCATCGCTTGACCATTTGAAACACCAAATCCAAATTTCGAATCCTCTTGACCTGTTGTTATATATTCGTGTGTATGTGCCTCTACTCCAGGCGTTACACGGATTAATATGTTCACAAATTTCCCATGTTGCATTGCTAAATCGTGCAAGATTTCTAATTCTAAGAAATTATCTACTACAAAACAACCGATATTCGCCTGAAGAGCCATAATCATTTCTTCTTCTGTTTTATTATTTCCGTGAAAATGAATACGCGATGCCGGAAAACCAGCTTGGAGCGCAGTATATAATTCTCCTCCAGAAACAACATCTAAAGACATATTCTCTTCACGAGCTACTCGGCACATCTCCATGCACAAGAACGCCTTGCTTGCATATGCTACTTGATAAGAGAAACCACTTTCTTTAAAAGCACGATGAAACGCGCGGCACTTTCCTCGAATAGACTCTTCATCGTATACATAAAGTGGTGTTCCGTATTGTTTTGCTAGCTGCGTCGTATCGCACCCACCAATTTCTAAGTGTCCTTGCCCATTGATTCGGCTTGTGCCGTGTAAATACATTTAAATTCCTCCCTTATTTCCTCTAAAACTCATAACCCCAATCTTCTATTCATTGCAGCACGCTTTTAGATAGACAAAAAACGCGCGGAACAATGTTCACACGCGTTTCTTATTAGGAAAAATATATATTGAAAAAATAAACGAGTTGTTATCTTCTCAAAATAAGAAACCGCATCAACATCTCCAAATAGCTCTTCATAAAATAAATTTTATGACAGTACTACATTTATTCAATGCAGTCCCAATATATGAATAAGATGGTTATTCTTATATTTCGGCAATAGTCCCTTTCAACCTATGATCACAGATTCCACTAAATCTCCCATAGCTTACTCTTTCCTATCGCGGCCTCTACCTTTGAGAGTAGATGAGGTAAGTCTATTTAATTTTCAAACATCTAATTGTTGCTATTAACAATACCAAAGGACCATTTTATTTGTCAAACAATTTTTTATATTGTTTTTTTACAGTTTAATTTTGTATCATTTGGTAAGCGCTTTACTGAAACCTTTGTCACTTCCCATTCGCCCTCTTCGTTATTAAATGTAATCGTTACCTTCTCAAATGGTGGAACAATTTTCCCACCAACCTGTTCATACTTCGTTACTTCAATACTCGCTTGAAATAAATATGTACCACTATACACTTTTTTTAAACTAATAATTTTAGGACATTGATAAGGCTTCAAGCTCCCATATTGTTTTTCAATTGCCTTATTTATTTTTGGAAATAAAACAGAATAAAGGGCATCTTCCATAAGGGGTGCATCATATTGTGCTACCGACACACTCGGTGAAGCAAAAAGTATAACACTACTGCATACTATAAAATATAATAATTTTCGCATTATAACCTCCGTTTTATTACTCGATTCTTTTTGCGCACGATAATTATCATACATAGAAACTCCGTTTTATTGTCTCCCACTGCCCTTTTTCTACTCAATTATTATAAAAAAGCCCACAACTCTCTTTTATTTTCGTATAATGATACTCATAGTATAATAAACATAATAACAAAGGACTGTTCGTATATATAAAATGAGGCGCTAATCAAACCGGCTCACAAGAACCGTCATGCTTTTAGGAGAGGAGTATATTATGCTACAAAATCTGTTGCCAAAACTGCGATTTGCACTAGTTGCAGTCGTTTTATTATGGATAAAAACATATATTGTGTACAAGCTAGCATTTGATATTAGAATTGATAACTTCTTTGAAGAGTTTATGCTTTTTATTAACCCACTAGCTTCGTTGCTTTTATTTTTTGGTTTCGCTTTACTTGCATCTAAGTACCGAAACCGAATTATTATTGTAATTAGTTTTATACTGTCATTTATTTTATTTGGAAATGCAATGTTTTACGGGTTCTATAACGATTTTGTTACTTTCCCTGTTTTATTCCAAACAAATAATATGGCTGACTTAGGGACGAGTATAAAAGAACTCTTTACGTATAAAACATTACTTTTATTTGCAGACGCAATTATTTTAATGTTTATTTCGCGTAAATTCCCATCATTTGGTGATAAAACACCCCTTTCTCGCTCTGAGAAGCGAACTTTCTTTAGCGGTGTAACAGTATTATTAGCACTACAAATTGTTGTTTCAGTTATATATAAACCACAAATGTTCTCACGCTCATTTGATCGTCAAACTGTCGTGAAAAATTTAGGGTTATACACATATCATCTATTTGATATTACACTTCAATCTAAGTCTTCAGCTGAGCGTGTATTTGCAAGTGGAGACGGGTTCTCTGAAATTAAAAACTATACAGACTCAAAAGATAAACAAGTTGATAAAAACTTATTTGGAGCTGCAAAGGGTAAAAATGTAATTTTAATTTCAATGGAATCTACACAAAGTTTTGTTATTAATAAAAAAATAAATGGAAAAGAGATTACTCCATTTTTAAATGAGTTTATTAAAGATAGTTTTTATTTCGATAACTTCTATCATCAAACGGGACAAGGTAAAACTTCTGATGCTGAATTTATCGTTGAAAATTCCCTTTATCCGTTAGACCGTGGTTCTGTATTCTTTACTCATGCAACAAATGAATACACTGCCACACCAGAACAATTAAAGAAATACGGATATTCTTCTGCTGTCTTCCATTCAAACGATAAAACGTTTTGGAATCGTGACGTAATGTATCCTGCGCTTGGATATGATCGTTACTTTAATTTAAATGATTACGTAGGAACGGAACAAATGTCTGTCGGTTGGGGATTAAAAGATAAAGAGTTCTTTGAGCAATCTATTCCAAAGTTAAAATCTTTACCACAACCGTTCTATACAAAATTTATTACGTTAACAAACCATTTTCCATTTCTTCTAAATCCAGAAGATCAATATGTTGATGAATTTAATTCCGAAAGTGGTGTTTTAAATCGCTACTTCCCAACCGTTCGTTACACGGATGAAGCTCTTAAATTATTTATTAAACAATTGAAAGACGAAGGACTATATGATAATTCCGTTATTGTCATTTATGGTGATCATTACGGCATTTCTGAAAACCATAATGCAGCTATGGCTCAGTTCCTTGGGAAAGACGCTATTACACCGTTTGATTCTATGCAATTACAACGCGTCCCTCTCATTATTCATGTGCCTGGCCAAGAAGGAAAAGTCATCTCTAAAGTATCTGGTCAAATTGATATTAAACCAACGTTACTTCATTTACTTGGTATTAAAACAAATCAATCCGTAGAATTTGGAACAGACTTATTTACGAAAGAAAAAGACCCTCTTATGGTAATGCGAGACGGCAGTTTTGTTTCGGAAGATTATGTTTATACAAAAAATATGTGCTATAAAAGAAGCACAGGTGAAGAAGCTGATTTAACACTATGTCAGCCTTATATTGAAAAAGCAAAAACAGAATTAAAATTATCCGACAAACTCATTTATGGAGATTTATTACGATTTGATCCTAACAATCGATATAAAACCGGAACGATGACAACGAAATTTGAATAGTGTAGGAAGCAACTTTACAAAAGTTGCTTCCTTTTTTTACTTTTTTTTCAAATTTATCTTCTATACAATCTTTCACAAATTGGGAATTTTTTTCGTATGAGAAAGAAATTTATGGTATGATAAAATAAGTAAACTTTCATACACTAATTAAGAATTTATAACAGAAAGCAAGGGATCAGATTTTGTATAGAGCAGCTATTCCAAACTTATTTACGCTCGGGAATTTATATAGCGGATTTTTGTCAATCGGCTATGCATCTTTAGGATATTATAAATCAGCTGCTATTTTAGTACTGATCGGGATGATGTTAGATAGTCTTGATGGTCGTGTCGCTCGTTTATTACGCGTTGATTCACAAATGGGAAAAGAGCTTGATTCACTCGCGGATGTTGTAACATTTGGCGCAGCACCTGCTGTGTTAATGTATTACACATCTTTCTCCAACTATGGCATCATTGGACTATACATAGCGGGATTATTCCCACTGTTCGGAGCATATCGCTTAGCACGATTTAATGTAACGCCATCATCTACTTCTATGAAATATTTCACTGGAGTTCCGATTACTGCAGCAGGAGGGCTTGTTGCTTTCTTAACATTATTTTCACATACCATTCCAAAAATCGTTCTCATTACCGTATTCGTAACGTTCGCATTTTTAATGGTGAGCCGTGTTCGTATCCCAAGTTTAAAAGATGTACCAATTCCACGATATAGCATAATTATTACACTATTTTTAGTTGGAATTATTATCACAATGTACCAAACAAGTTTTGGCAACATTTCTGTTTTCTTATTCATTGCCATTCCACTATACATTTTGTATATGTTATCTCAATTTATTAGACAAAGACCTTCTAAAAAAGCGAGTAAAGAAAAATAAAAAAACCTTCCGTATTTCGGAAGGTTTCTTTTTTATTTTGTAACTAATACTTTTTGATTTACAGGTGTTACAGGTTCTTCACCATTTAATACAGCTAAAATATTTCTTACTGCCATTTCAGCCATTGCATCACGTGTTTCGAATGTTGCATTTCCTACGTGAGGAGCAAGTACTACATTCTTTAATCCTTTTAGCTCTTCTGTAATTTTCGGTTCAAATTCAAATACGTCAAGAGCTGCACCTTCAATTTCATTCGTTTTTAGTGCATGAGCAAGTGCTGATTCATTCATAATTGGTCCACGTGAAGCATTTATAATATATGCTGTTTTCTTCATCATTTTAAACTGTTCTTCATCAATCATATGATGTAATTTCGGATTATAAGCACAGTTAATTGTAATAAAGTCCGCTGTTTGTAATAATTCTTCCAACGTTACGTATGTCGCTTCCAGTTCACTTTCAGCTTCAGGCTTTCGATTTGGTCCTGTATATAAAACATTCATTCCAAATGCTCTCGCACGCTTTGCAACTGCCTTCCCAATTTCTCCGAGGCCAATGATTCCAATTGTCTTACCGTGCACTTCACGACCCAAGAAAAATAATGGTGCCCAGCCGTTAAATCCAGTTGTACGACATAAGGTATCCCCTTCAGGAATTCTACGTGCCGCTGCTAAAAGCAGTGCAAACGTTAATTCTGCTGTTGCCTCTGTAGATACTTTCGGCGTATTTGTAACAGCAATACCCTTTTCTCCAGCATATGTGTAATCAATATTATCGTAACCAGCACCATAATTTGCGATAATTTTCAAGTTTGGTGCTGCGTCAATAGCCTCTTTCGATACCTTCGTAGAAAGTAAGCTTAAAAGTGCATCTTTATCTTTTACACGTTCTGCTAACTCTTCTACACTAATTAATTCTTCTTTATTGTACATTTCTACATCATGATTTTTCAATAATTCTAATCCGATTTCTGGAATTTTCCCTGCTACTAATATTTTCGCCACTACTAACACCTCTTCTATACAAAATATGATATCTCTTATATTTCATTGTAAGAAATCTACATATAAAAACCAAGGAATTTGATTATAGTTTTGAAAATCGACACTTTTCCATAAAAAAAGAGGAGATGCAACTCTCCCCTCGTTTTACGCTTTTTCTTGCGATTCTTTCCCAAGCTTCGCATCGATTGTTCCTTCTGCAACTGTATCGCTAATTTGTTCCTCAATAACTGAGTTAGCAGTATTATTTGTTTCAGAAGTATAGGCTTGACCTGCCGCTTGTACATTTTGTTTATTTTGTTGTTTCGCCATTTTTTATCCTCCTTTTCATTCTTTCTTATTTTGAACAAAAAGGGTGATTTTCATCAAAAAATCGTGTTTCATTTTGAAATTATTCCTTCTTCTTCAAGCAATCTCATCGTTCTTACTCGTTTCGTAAATGTAGCTATGTGAGAAATATCATGATTGCGTAATGTCTTTATATTCTCTTCCACATACTTTCCTAAATCATTCGGATAATGGGCATCTGAGGATAGAGTAATCGGAACTCCATGCTTAGCTAATACTTGTAAATAAAGCGGACTTGGGCACATTTCGCGCACAGGATATCGATAGTACAATCCCGCATTTATTTCTGTTGCTGTATTTGTTTCCACTAACGCACGAGCAATTTCCTTATAATAAGAAAGCTGTTCATTCTCATCCAATCGATAATTAAATACTTTTATGTTATCAAGGTGAGCTATAATATCAAAAAGCTCGGAACGAACAGCACTTTCAACTGTAGCGAAAAACGTGTGATATAAAGTATGTAACTCATGCGTACCAAAATACTCTTTCGTATCTGGATTATCAAATCCCCATCCATCTATAAAATGGACCGAACCGATTACATAATCAAAGTCTCCTAATGCTAGTAAACCTTTTAACTCTTGTTCACCCCCGATAAAATAATCCGCTTCAATTCCAAGTTTGAGCGTTATCCCTCGTTTACTCCATCGCTCTTTTTCCTCTTCAATCGCCTTTGTAAAATCATAAATAGACGTTACTCTTACTTGATCTAACCATTCTTTTTGCAGGCGACCAAGCTTAGAATCACTAATATCTACATACTTTTCATAATATCCTTTCGCTTCATGAAAACGATATAAATGATCGACAATGCCAACTTCTTTTATACCTTTTCGCACAGCTTCTTCTAAATATAAATCAATCCATTTCGCTGTAAATGGACCTTCCTTCACACGTCTTTGCAGGCGTTCTTGTGTTTTCATAATCCATTCCATAGAATGTTTTTCTTCTTTAAGCGGTTCAAAATATTGTAGCGCATCATTTATTTTAGCTAGCCACCCTATTGAATATGGCCCTTCTTCTAAATGAATGTGATAGTCCACTTTCATCCATATTCCCCCTTATAATTTATCTATTTCTCTTCTGTCCCCTACTCGCGAAAGCTTTCCATTTCTTTCTTTCACTTCTTGCATGACATCTTCTAATGGAATATTTTTTTCGGCTAATAGAACAAAACAGTGATAGAACACATCAACCATTTCTTTTACTATTTCTTCTTTATCATTATTTTTAGACGCAATAATTACTTCGGTGCACTCCTCACCAATTTTCTTTAAAATTTTATCTTCACCTTTTGAAAATAAATAATTCGTATATGATTCAGAGAGTGGATTTTTCTTTCTTTCTTCAATTGTTTCAAATAATAACTTAAGGATATCTTCCATATGTATCCCCCTATATAATTTTGTAGTGAAAACACGTTTTTTCTCCCGTATGGCAAGCAGGCCCTACTTGCTTTACGACAACAACGATTGCATCTTGATCACAGTCTAAATAAAGTGATTGCACATATTGGATATTTCCCGATGTACCTCCTTTATTCCATAACGATTGTCTCGAACGGGAATAAAACCATGTTCTTTTCGTTTCCAGCGTCTTGTCATACGCTTCTTCATTCATATAAGCTAACATTAAAACTTCTTTCGTATCTTCCTCGATAACAACAGCTGGTATCAATCCTTTTGCAAAATTAGGTTTCATAACCGCACCTCAACGTTTGCTTCTCTTAATTTTCTCTTTACATCTTGTACAGTCGCTTCACCATAATGAAAGATTGATGCCGCTAATGCTGCATCAACTGTTGTCTTTTGAAATACTTCTATAATGTGATCCACATGACCACATCCACCTGATGCGATTACTGGAACAGAAACGCTGTTTGAAATTGCTCCAGTTAAACGAAGATCATATCCGTTTTTCGTTCCATCTGCATCCATACTCGTCAACAAAATTTCTCCTGCTCCGAGCTGGGCAACGCGTCTCGCCCATTCGATTGCATCCATTCCCGTATTAAGTCTTCCGCCATTTACGTATACATTCCATTTATCTTCTGCTACTTTTCTAGCATCGATTGCTACGACAATACATTGTGAGCCAAAATGTTCCGCACCTTCCTGGATTAACTTCGGATTTCTCACTGCCGCTGAGTTTATTGAAACTTTATCTGCTCCAGCTCTTAGTAAATTGTACATATCTTTAACACTTGAAATCCCCCCGCCAACTGTAAGAGGAATAAACACCTTTGAGGCTGTTTGTTCTACAACATCTATAATCGTTTTTCGCCCTTCATGCGTCGCAGTAATGTCTAAAAATACGATTTCATCTGCTCCCGCATCATTATATAATGCGGCTATTTCAACAGGATTACCGACGTCTTGTAACCCTATAAAATTCACACCCTTTACTACCCGCCCTTCTTTCACATCTAGACATGGAATAATTCGTTTTGCTAACATAGTTTTGTTACCTGTAACACTTTTTCTAAATCAATCGTTTTCTCGTAAAGTGCCTTCCCAATAATGACGCCATATATGTTCATATCATTTAATCTTTTCACATCTTGAATAGATGCGACACCTCCAGATGCAATCACACGAATACCCACGCTTTTTTGCAGTAACTCTAATTGCTCAAAATTTGGTCCTGCAAGTGTCCCATCTTTTGAAATGTCCGTAAACACAATCGTTTGAACACCTACACTTTCCATTTGCTTCGCTAAATCGATGTACGAAATTTCAGACACATCTAACCAGCCCCTCGTTGCTACGAAACCATTTTTCGCATCAATTCCAACTATGATTTGCTCCTTATATAGACGAACCGCTTCTTCTAAAAATGATTTATCGTAAAGGGCAGCCGTTCCTAATATCACTTTTTCTACACCTACTGACAACAACTTCTCCACTGCCGCGAGTGACCGAACTCCTCCTCCAATTTGCACTGGAATACGTACCGCCTTGCATATTTTTTCAATGACAGGTAAATTTACTGACTCCCCAACAATTGCTCCATCTAAATCAACAACGTGTAGTATTTTCGCTCCAAGTTTTTCAAATATGATTGCTTGTGCGACTGGATCTTCATTCATCACCGTTTCTTTACTAAACTCTCCTTGATAAAGCCTGACGCATCGTCCTTCTTTTATATCGATAGCTGGGAAGATTTCCATGCTTCTACCACCCCTTTGAAATTTTTTAACATTCGCATCCCAATTTCCCCACTTTTTTCAGGATGAAACTGTGCGCCAAATATATTTCCTTTTGCTACAAAACCAGGTACTTTCACTCCATATTCACTTGCCCCATACACAATTTCATTCGGACAATCTGCATAATAAGAGTGGACATAATATACGAAAGAACCGTCCTCTACTCCATTCCAAAGCGATATTTCTCCTTCTTTTTTTAATTCATTCCACCCCATATGTGGAATTTTATAAGGAACTTTTAACTTTCGAATAACACCTGGCAATAAATTTAATCCGTTACAATTTTGTAGTTCCTCACTTTTTTCAAATAAAAGCTGCATTCCTAAGCAAATACCCAGAAGCGGTTTTCCTAAGCTCTCAACTTCTTTTAGCACACATACTAAATCTTTTTCTTCTAAAACGCCCATCGCTTTCGGAAATGTGCCTACTCCTGGTAAAATAACTCCATCACTTCTCAATATTTCTTTTTTATCATCCGTTATGATGTACTCTGTTCCAATATATTTTAATGCTTGTTCCACACTACGAATATTTCCCATTCCATAATCTATAATTGCAATCAATTACAACATCCCTTTCGTTGAATTTACGCCATTAATATTGGCATTTTTATCGACTGCCTCTCTAAGCGCTCGACCGAACGCTTTAAATAAAGCTTCAATTTTGTGATGTGTATTGCTTCCGTATAAAATGCGAGCATGTAACGTAATATTTGCAGCATGAGCAACTGCTCTAAAAAATTCTTCCGTTAATTCTGTGTCAAAATCCCCTAGCTTCGGATTTGTTAATTCACCTTGAAATACAATATATGAGCGCCCGCTTATATCAATCGCGACAAATCCTAAAGATTCATCCATCGGTACATACGCTGAGCCGTAACGGTTAATCCCCTCTTTATTTTGCAATGATTCTTTCAAGCAAGTTCCGAGTACAATTCCAACATCTTCAACCGTATGATGAGCATCAACGAATACATCACCTTCAGCTTCAATTTGCAAACCAAATCTTCCGTGTCTAGCAAATAAAGTTAGCATATGATCAAAAAATCCAACTCCTGTTTGCACAGAAACATTCGTACTTTCATCAAGTTGCAAACTTAATTTAATTTTTGTTTCCGTCGTCTCACGTACTTGACTAGACTCGCGCATTATTCTTCCTCCTTAAACCTAATTTGGATTGCTCTTGCGTGTGCATGTAAACCTTCTTTATTTGCAAGTTCTACAATATGATGCTGTACACTTCTTAACGCTTCTTCCGTGTACGAAACGAAGCTTGATTTTTTTACGAAATCATCGACGGATAACGGAGAAAAAAATCTTGCCGTTCCACTTGTCGGTAATACGTGATTCGGCCCCGCCAAATAATCTCCGAGCGGTTCAGGTGCATATGGACCAAGAAAAATTGATCCAGCATGCTTTACATAAGCTAGAGCATTCATTGGCTCTTTTATGTGTAACTCTAAATGTTCTGGAGCGATTTCATTTGATAAATGAAACGCCTCTTCTAAAGAAGGGACAATAAAAATTGCTCCATTTCTTTTTATGGATTCACGAGCGATTTCACTTCTAGGCAACGTCTCTAGCTGCCTTTCTATTTCTCTTTCTACTTCTTTAGCAAGCTTTATATTTGTTGTAATACAAATAGCTGTTGCCCTCTCGTCATGTTCTGCCTGTGATAATAAATCAGCAGCAATATATTCGGCATTTCCTGTTTCATCTGCGATAACTACAATTTCTGATGGTCCAGCAATCATATCGATATTGACTATCCCATATACTTCTCGCTTCGCTAGCGCGACATATAAATTCCCTGGTCCAACTATTTTATCTACTTTAGGAATCGATTCCGTTCCATATGCTAGAGCAGCAATTACTTGAGCACCACCGGCCATATATATTTCATCTACACCTGCAAGACTTGCAGCAGCTAAAATATGCGGATCAATTCCTCCTTGCTTCGGCGGTGTTACCATTACAATTTTTTTCACTCCTGCGAGTTTTGCTGGCAATACATTCATTAATACTGATGAAGGATACGAAGCAGTCCCGCCCGGCACATATACACCTACATTTTCTAACGGACGAATAAGCTGCCCTCTAATTACCCCTTCACTCACGCAATCAAACATAGATTGTCTTTTTTGCTTTTCGTGATACGAGATAATATTTTTCTTCGCCTCTTTTAACGCTTCTAAAAAAGCTTGTTCTACAAACTTACTTGCTTGTTTTATTTCTTCCTCACTTACACGAAAATCTTTTGTCTCTACACCATCAAACTTTTTTGTATAGAACGATAAAGCCTCATCTCTACTCTCCCTTACGTTTTGAACAATTTCACTTACACTTCTTTGAACAGTTTCTTCTATTATATTAGCGCTTTCTCGTAGCGATTTTATTTTCGATAAAGCCTCTTGGAAATCTTCAAAAACTATCTCCATTTAAAATCCCCCTATTTCCCTGACAAAATTTCTTGTTCCATCATATTTATAATACAGAATATTTCGTCTTTTTTAGTTTTCAATGCAGCCTTATTCACAATCATTCGAGCTGATATAGAGCACATTTCCTCAAATACAATTAACCCGTTTTCTTGTAATGTTTTTCCTGTTTCAACAATATCAACAATTGCATCTGCCAAACCTAGAAGTGGAGCAATCTCTACAGATCCTTCTATTTTAATAATTTCTACATCCTCCCCTTTATCATGAAAATATGTAGAAGTAATGTGCGGATATTTCGTAGCAATTCGTTTTTTTCGATAACTCTTCGGATTATACGTAGGAATAGAAGCGACACAAAATTTACACACGCCCACTCCTAAATCGACCATCTCATATATATCTTTCTCAAATTCCATTAATATATCTTTTCCAACGACTCCAATATCAGCTACGCCATGTTCTACATAAGTAGCAACATCTACCGCTTTCACTAAAATAAATGAAATGTTTGTGTTTTTACTTTTAAACACAAGTTTTCTTCCTTTATCTTTGAGCTCTGAACAATCAATTCCAATTTTTTCAAACAGTGGAATAACATGCTTTTCTAATCTTCCTTTCGTTAACGCAATTTGAATGTTACGCATGAAGCCTCCCCTTCTTTCTGGATGATCCATTTCTCTCTCCATACATATTCCACTAGTGACTCACTCTTCGCCTCAACGACTGTCATTATTTTATTCTTGTTTGCAAATTGAAAAGTATCGTTTAAATTAGAGAATAAAGATAACTGGGCATTCTTCCCGTCCTTTTGAAGTAAATTTCGTAACCTTTCCGCTTCTGCTAATCTATTTAACTCATAATGAATCATAATATCTATTCTCTTTCGTTTATATGGTTCTTGCTGCTCTTGAAGTGCCTTAACTATTTGATTTACTTGCACCGCGAGCCCAACCGCTGGCATCATCTCTCCAAAATTTCCAATTAACTCATCATACCTTCCGCCACTAACAATCTCTTCTCCAATTTCATATATATACCCTTTGAAAATAACACCCGTATAATAATCCAAATGTTGAACCATACCTAAATCAATTGATATGTAAGAGCCATATCCTAACTGTTCAATTGTTTCATATATTTCTTTCACTCTCGCAATGGCCATTTTCATTTCATTACTTGAGGCGAGTTTTTCTGCTTCCTCAACAACATCTAAACTCCCGAATAACCTTGGTAGTTTCTCAAGTAACCTTACTGTTTCATCACACCGATTTAATTTCTTTTCTTCTATAAAGTGTGAGAGTGCGGCATAATTTTTACTTTCAATATACGTTCTAAGTAACTTCTCTTCTTCATCATTAATGGGGAGCTTTTTTACGATACATTTATATAACTGCACTTGCCCAATCTCAATTGTGAAAGATTGCACCTTTAATTTTTGAAGTGCTTGAATTACGCTTATCACACATTCAATTTCAGCCCTTACATTTTCAATCCCGATAATTTCAATACCACTTTGCACTATTTCATTATATTTCCCAGTAAGGGACTCATTCGCCCGAAATACATTCCCGCTATAAGTTACTTTAAGAGGAATATCCCCTCTCTGTGTTCCAATTACTCTTGCTAAAGGAATTGTCATATCTGGGCGTAAAACGATAATCCGTCCTTTTTCATCGAAAAATTTATACATCTTTTCTTCATCTATCGGCCTGTTTTGAAATGCAAAAACATCATAAAATTCAATTGTAGGTGTCCTTATTTCTTCATAACCTCTCTCTAAAAAGGTCCGTCTTAATTTTTGTTCCACTTCTTCAATTAACGTACATTCTTCGAATAAGTAATCTCTCGTTCCATTCGGATTTGCCCGTTTCCACTTTGTCATCTCATTTCACACACCTTTCCCTCTTTAATTTATGCCCCTTCGATCCACCCAAACCGAAAATAAAAAGAGCCTTGTAGACAAAATACCTACAAGGCTCTTTAGTAGAGTGTAGGTACAACGGGAATAACCCTTGTGCCTACACGTTTTCACGTTAGGTTCAAGGGTTTCATGTATGATGATGTAGTTGTGTAAGCATTTTTATAGATTGCACGATATTCATAATACTTACTCCCTTTCTCCTCTGATTTTCACATAGTATATAACAGTTAATTCTGAATGTAAATACATTTTTAATATTCCGTTATTTCTTAATATAAGGCTATCTCTCTTTCATACTCTCCAATTTCTCGTTCGTATTGCATCGTAATGCTGATTTCATCTAGACCATTTAATAATTTTTCTTTCCACATTTTCTCGATTGTAAAATGAAACCTGTGCGTATTCGTAATAATTACTTCATTCTCTAAATCAACTTCCATTTGATCTCTCGCATTCGTTTTGGCAAGTTGTTCACGCATCTCTTTATCCATTACAATCGGTAACATACCATTCTTCATACAATTCATATAAAAAATATCTGCAAACCCTCCGGCGATAATAACGCGGAAACCATAATCCGCAAGCGCCCACGGAGCATGTTCTCTTGAAGAACCACATCCAAAATTATCACCTGTAATTAATATACTTGCTCCTTTTCGTTCTTGTGCATTAAGGGGGAAATTAGGATTTTCATGGCGCTCATTATCGTAACGCCACTCATCAAATAAATATTTTCCAAATCCCGTCCTTTCAATTCTCTTCAAATATTGCTTCGGAATAATTTGATCTGTATCAATGTTATCATTCATAAGTACTGCGGCAGTACCTTTATGAATATGAAATGGTTCCATCGTAACTCTCCTTTCTAATATCAACAAAATGACCATATAACGCAGCTGCTGCAGCCATAGCTGGACTTACTAAATGTGTTCGTGCTCCTTTCCCTTGCCTTCCTTCAAAATTACGATTTGAAGTAGAAGCACAATGTTCTCCTTCAGGTACTTGATCTGGATTCATCCCAAGACACATTGAACATCCAGGCTCTCTCCATTCAAATCCCGCTTCTTCAAATATGCGATGTAAGCCTTTTTGCATCGCCCGCTCTCTCACACTTTTTGATCCTGGTACAACGAGTGCTCGCACACCTTCTTTTACCTTTTTCCCTTTTACAACAGATGCAGCAATTTCTAAGTCAGATAAACGTGAATTTGTACAAGAACCAATGAAGACATGCTTAACAGGAATTTCAAACGTACTTTGCCCAGGGCTCAATCCCATATATGAAAATGCTCTTTCATCATTTTCGTTATGCTTCTCTGGTAATTTTTCATCAATAGGAACACCCATACTAGGATTTGTTCCCCAGGTGACATACGGTGCTAAATCCGTAACATCTACCGAAATATGTAAATCATAAATTGCATCTGAATCTGTATAAAGCTCCGACCATTTTCCCGTAAACGTTTCATAGTCTTTCGGTGCATATTCACGCCCTTTTACATAAGAAAATGTTTTCTCATCTGGTGCAATGATGCCAGCTTTCGCTCCCCCTTCAATTGCCATATTGCAAAGTGTCATTCTCTCTTCCATACCCATATCACGAATCGTCTCTCCGTAGAATTCCATTACATGCCCCGTTCCAACCGCTACACCGTACTTTGAGAGAAGATGCAAAATAATATCCTTTGCATAAACGCCTTTCGGTAACTTTCCTTTTAATTCAATCCCCATCGCTTTCGGTTTTCGTTGCCACAACGTTTGAGTTGCTAATACATGTTCTACTTCACTCGTACCAATACCAAACGCTAAAGCACCGAAAGCACCGTGGGTTGCTGTATGGCTATCACCGCATACAATCGTTTTCCCCGGTTGTGTGAGCCCAAGTTCTGGTCCTATAACGTGAACGATTCCTTGCTCTTCATCACCAATATCGGCTAATCGCACCTTAAATTGTTTACAATTGTCACGAAGTGTATCCAATTGCTGCTTCGCAATGCGATCGGTAATATTCCAAACATCTTTCGTTGGAATATTATGATCCATCGTTGCAAACGTTAATTCCGGTCTCCGAACAGTTCGATTTGCAAGCCGCAAGCCTTCAAAGGCTTGCGGTGACGTTACTTCATGAACGAGATGAAGATCGATATATAATAAATCCAATCCATTTTCATTAGTTACAACTACATGTCTTTCCCAAAGCTTATCTAGTAACCTTTTTCCCATTATCTTCCTCTCCCTACTAGTGCCTGCTCTTCCATTTCTTGAATAACTGCCCTCGTAAATGAAGTTGTCGTCTCATTCCCCCCAATATCAGCTGTACATTTCCCAGATTGAAGAACTGCAGAAATTGCCTCTTCAATCGCATACCCTTCTCTCGTTAATCCAAATGATTGCCCAAGCATCATCGCTACTGAACGCATCATCGCAATTGGATTCGCTTTATTTTTACCTGCAATATCTGGCGCTGATCCATGAATAGGCTCATATAAAGACGGCCCGTTTTCCGCATGGCTCGCTGATGGAAGCATTCCTAATGACCCTGCTAATACAGAAGCCTCGTCGCTCAAAATATCACCAAATAAATTTTCTGTTACGATAACGTCAAATCTCCTTGGGTTTCGAATTAACTCCATAGCAGCTGCATCTACTAAAATGTGCTCTAATTCAACATTAAGATAACGAAGAGCTACTTCTTCCGTAACAGCTCTCCACAATTTACTAGATTCTAAAACATTCGCTTTATCAATAGAAGTTACTTTTTTCTCTCTCTTACTCGCTAATTGAAAAGCATACGACACGATACGTTCAATTTCATGACGATGGTACGTAAGTGTATCAGTTGCCGATTCTTCCGTTCTTTCTTTCGGATAAGAGAAATAAATACCGCCTGTTAGTTCACGAACGACAACGAAGTCAATTTCATCTGCGTTTTTTAATGGCGATAAATGTGCAGTTGCGCTTTCTACTGTTACAGGACGAACGTTCGCAAATACACCAAGTCCTTTTCTTAAAGCTAATAATCCTTTCTCTGGCCTTTCTTTCGCATCATCCCACCGCGGTCCACCAACCGCTCCAAGTAAAACCGCATCACTCGCTAAACAAGCGGCAAGTGTTCGCTGTGGTAATGGTTGCCCATTTAAATCGATAGCCGCTCCGCCAAAGTACTCATCTTGTAAATGAAAGTGATGTCCATATAGCCTCTCTACCATATGCAATACTTCCTTCGCGCTTTCCATAATTTCCGGACCAACACCATCACCCGCTAAACAAACGATACGTTTTTCCAATTAAAACACTCCTTTTTGTCTGAATTTTCAGAAATATACTTTGATAAGTAAGGGACGATCCCCTCACTTATCAAACAGTTACTTCACAAGAGTAATAAAAGATTTTAATTTTCCGGCCGCATGAACATACGCTCTCGCCGATGCTTCTAATACGTCTTGCGCAACACCAAAACCTGATACTTGATGAGTTCCTTCTTTTAATTCAACATGAACATGTGCAAGTGCATCTTGACCTTGCGTTATAGATTGTATGCGATAATCCGCTAAGTCACATTCTAATCCTAAAATTCTTTGAATTGCATTATAGATCGCTTCAATACTTCCAGAACCAGTTGCTGCATCTTCGTACATATTTCCTTCCTCATCTTTTAGTACAACCGTTGCACACTGTGTACTATTTGATACGAAATGTACTTGCAATTGAGTAATGCTATATTGCTGGGCCGCAAATGCTGCTTCACCAAGCATAAGCGCACGTAAATCTTCTTCTGTAATTTCTTTTTTACGGTCAGCCAAGTTTTTAAATGCTTCAAACACCACATCTCGTTCTTCTTTTGTAAACTCATAACCAAGTTCTTTCATTTTTTCAGTAAACGCATGGCGCCCGGAATGCTTTCCTAATACAAATAAATTTTGTGACTCTCCAATCAGGGATGGTTCAATAATTTCATACGTCGTTACTTCTTTTAATACACCGTCTTGATGAATACCTGATTCGTGAGCAAAAGCATTTGCTCCAACAATCGCCTTATTTTTCGGTACAACCATACCCGTTAACCGACTTACTAACGTACTCGTCGCTTTAATTTCTTTTAATGTCATAGAGGATTCTGCTTCATAGAAATCTTTTCTAATATGGAGAGCAACCGCGACTTCTTCTAGCGCCGCATTCCCCGCTCTTTCTCCAATTCCATTAATCGTTCCTTCTACTTGTAACGCTCCGCCTTCAACCGCTGCTAACGAGTTCGCTACTGCCATCCCAAGATCATCGTGACAATGACAAGAGAAAATTGCTTTTTCATACGACGGAACGGATTCTTGTAAGTATTTAAAAAGAGAATAATATTCTTCTGGATTCGTATATCCAACTGTATCAGGAATATTGATTACATTCGCTCCTGCGCGAATCGCGACTTCTACTGCTTCAGCTAAAAATGCTCTCGATGTTCTTGTTGCATCTTCTGCTGAAAATTGAACTGTTGGAAATAGTGATTTCCCGAGCGTAACCGAGCGATGTATGCTATCTAATACATCTTCTTTTGACATACAAAGCTTATATTTCATATGAATGTCACTCGTAGCTAAAAATACGTGTAAACGAGGAGAGACAGCGCCTTTCACAGCTTCATAGGCTCTTCGAATATCACTTTCTTTCGCTCTAGCTAAACTCATAACCGTAGCATTTTGAATGGTATTTGCGATACGTTTTACCGATTGAAAATCACCTTCAGAAGCTGCTGCGAATCCAGCTTCCATTACATTAATACCAAGTCTCTCTAGTTGCCTCGCAATCTGTAATTTCTCTTGTTCATTTAAATTAACTCCTGGTGATTGTTCGCCATCACGAAGCGTCGTATCCATGAACAAAATTTGCTTCATATTATTTGACCCCTGCCTTTACTCGCGGCTGTACAAACGGCATCATTTCACGTAATTTACGTCCAACTACTTCGATTTCATGTTCATTTTCTTTTTCATTTGTCGCATGGAAATTTGGTTTTCCTGCTTTATGCTCTGCGATCCAGCCTCTTGCAAATGTACCATCTTGAATTTCTGCTAGCACTGCACCCATCACTTTCTTCGTATCTTCCGTTACAACGCGTGGTCCTGATACGAAGTCGCCCCACTGCGCTGTATCTGAAACTGAATATCTCATATTTTCAAGTCCGCCTTCATACATAAGGTCAACGATTAGTTTTAGTTCATGTAAACATTCAAAATATGCAACTTCCGGTTGATAACCAGCATCAACTAACGTTTCAAACCCAGCTTTTACTAGTGCAGTCACTCCGCCGCAAAGTACAGCTTGCTCTCCAAATAAATCTGTTTCTGTTTCTTCTTTAAACGTTGTTTCTAATACACCTGCTCTCGTCGCCCCAATTCCATCTGCATATGAAAGTGCCTTTTCAGTCGCAACTCCTGTTGCATCTTGATATACTGCAAATAATGCAGGAACAGCTCCCCCTTCCGCAAACGTACGACGTACTAGATGTCCTGGACCTTTCGGTGCTACTAGAAATACATCTACATTAGCTGGCGGTTTTACTTGATCAAAGTGAACATTAAATCCATGCGCGAAAACGAGAGAATTGCCGCCTTGTAAGTTTGGTGCAATTTCAGCTTCATATACTTCCGGCTGTAATTCATCAGGTAGTAGAATCATTACTACATCTGCTTTTTCTGCTGCTTCCGCTACTGTATATACAGAAAAACCGTCTTCTTTCGCCTTATCCCATGACTTCCCTTTCCTCAGTCCTACTACCACATCAAATCCGTTATCACGTAAGTTTTGCGCATGCGCATGGCCTTGCGATCCATATCCGATGATTGCTACTTTCTTTTCCTTTAATACATTTACCGTTACGTCTTTTTCATAATAAACTTTCGCCATTTTCATTTCCCCCTATTTTTTAAATAATTATTGAATTAACATAACTTGTTTATCTTGTTTTTTCATACTACGTGTAAATGCTGTTACACCTGTTCTAGCAATTTCTTTCAAACCATATGGACGAAGTAATTCAATTAACGCTTCTACTTTCTCCTGGGTACCTGTTACTTGCACCACTATGGAATCCTTCCCAACGTCTATTACAGCGGCTCGGAACGGTTCAATTAAACTATATAATTCTGCTCTTGCTACAGACGTTGCTACTTTAATAAGTGCAAGTTCTCTAGCGATCATCGCTTCTTCTGTAATATCTGATACTTTCAGTACATCGATTTGCTTATGAAGTTGTTTAATTAACTGCTCAACTTGCTGTTCATTTTCAACGTGTACAACAATCGTCATTCTCGAAATATCCGATGATTCCGTATGACCTACTGAAATACTTTCAATATTAAAATGTCTACGTGTCATAACACCTGTAATTCGATTTAACACACCGCTTTGATTTCGAACTGTCGCTGTTACAATTCTCTTCACCTTTTCTCCACTCCCTCCATTTGATGAACGCCTTTTCCTGGGGCAACCATCGGCATTACCTTTTCGGATTGAAGTACGCGGCAATCAATTACAACAGGCTCTCTTAACTCAATTGCATACTGTAATTGTTGCTTTGCAAGAAGTGGGTCTTCAATACGAACACCTTTTATGCCATAAGCATTGGCAAGCGCAACAAAATCTGGTTGGGATGAAAGTAAGGAGTGCGAATATCGCCCATTATAAAATTCCTCTTGCCATTGTCTTACCATCCCTAAAGCTTCATTATTTAAAATAAAAACTTTAACTGGTAAAGAATGCTCTTTTAACACACTAAGTTCTTGCAGGGTCATTTGAAATCCAGCATCACCGACAATTGCAATAACTAGTTCTTCAGGCTTTGCGATTTGTGCACCTATTGCTGCTGGAAACCCGAAGCCCATTGTTCCTAAGCCTCCAGAAGTTACCCATTTATCTGGATTTTTCAGCGGATAATATTGAGCTGCCCACATTTGATGTTGCCCAACATCTGTCGTTACAATCGCTTCCCCTTTCGTAATTTCGTATAGCATATCAATTGCATATTGAGGCTTAATACATTCCGAATGCTCTTTGTAAGAAAGAGGGTATTTTTCTTTTCTACTATTCAATAATGAGAGCCAATCATTGTGATTTACTTCCCCTTCCTTAAAGTTGAGTAGAGCTTCTAATGCTTGCTTCGCACTCGCAACAATTGGAATTTCAGTCGGCACATTTTTTGCGATTTCCGCTGGATCAATATCTATATGTGCGACAATCGCTTCTTTAGCAAAATAAGCTAAATTTCCAGTAAGACGATCGTCAAATCTTGCTCCTATATTTATAAGTAGATCACATTCATATAACGCCATATTAGCCGTGTAAGAACCGTGCATTCCTCCCATCCCAAGAAATAATTTATCATCTGGCGGAAAACCACCAAGACCAAGTAATGTATGAACAACAGGAATTTCATATTTACGAGCAAAGCTTGTTAATTCTTTCGATGCCTTTGCATGCAATACACCTGCTCCAGCTAAAATTAACGGTTTTTTTGAAGTCGCAATCGCTTGTAATAATTTGTTTATTTGTAGTAGGTTCGGTTCGTAATTAGGCTGGTATCCTGGTAAATCCATTTGTACATCACTACATCGCTCACCTTGCTCTACTACCATATCTTTCGGAAGGTCAATTACGACTGGGCCTGGTCTTCCTGTTCTAGCGATATGAAATGCTTCTTTAATAATTCGGGGTAAATCCGATGCTTTTCGTACTTGATAATTATGTTTTGTCACCGGCATCGTAAGCCCCATAATATCAGCTTCTTGGAAAGCATCACTCCCGATTAACGTTGTTGCTACTTGCCCTGTAAATACAACAAGTGGCAATGAATCAATCATCGCGTCAGCTAGACCAGTAATAACATTTGTAGCACCCGGTCCACTTGTTGCAATTACCACTCCTGGATTTCCTGTAATTCTTGCATATCCTTCAGCAGCATGAATTGCACCTTGCTCATGCCTCGTTAAAATATGCGGAATTTCACAATCATAAAGCGCATCATATAGAGGTAAAACCGCACCACCTGGATAACCAAAAATCACCTCTACTCCTTCCTTTTCTAGCGCTTCTAACAATAGCTGTGCACCAGTTGCCAGTTTCTCTTCCGTTTTTGAAGACATTTTTCTTATAAGCCCCCTTTTTTAAAACATTTATAAAATAAAAAAATCCTACGTCCACACTCCAGCTATGTGCTGAAGGGACGAAAGATTTCGCGGTACCACCCTTCTTCGCAAGATTACTCTTGCCTCAGTGACTCGGGATATGAGTCTAGCTAATAACGGAGCTACCGTCTAAGCCTAAACAAACGTTTCAGCTTAGCACTCAAGGGTGATGTTCGTCGACGTGAACCATCGGTTTCCAGCAACCACCGACTCTCTGTGAGGCTTCACAGTCAACTACTCCTCCCTATCAACGCTTTATCATGTCATAAGAGCTATTATCCAACTTTATTTTCTTCGTAAATTTTCTCTCCATCTTCTACAACTAATTTACGGAATTCTTCTAATAAACGATTCGTATGTGGCCCTGTTCTACCTAAACCAATCGTTCTTCCATCTACTGTCGTAACAGCAATTACTTCAGCAGCTGTTCCTGTTAAAAATACTTCATCAGCTACATATACATCATGCCTTGTAAATAATTCTTCTCTTACGTCATATCCAAGTTTTTCGCCGATTTCTAAAATCGCGTTTCGTGTAATACCTTCTAACGCTCCAGCAGAACTTGGTGGTGTAATTAATTTATTTCCCTTCACAATAAATACATTATCTCCAGAGCCTTCAGCTACATATCCTTGGTCATTTAACATAAGTGCTTCTTGTACTCCAGCTAATTTCGCCTCAATGCGAACTAAAATATTATTTAAGTAATTTAAAGATTTTACTTGAGGCGATAAAACATCCGGGCGATTGCGACGCGTTGCAACTGTTATAATCGGAATCCCTTTTTCATAATATTCTTGCGGAAATAAAGATAATTGCTCTGCAATTACTACTACATTTGGTTTCGTACAAGAATCGGGATCTAATCCCAAGTTCCCAGGTCCTCTTGATACAACGAGGCGGATATATCCATTAGATAGTTTGTTTTGTCGAATCGTTTCAACAACGATTTTCGTTGCTTCTTCTAACGTATATGGAATCTCTAACATGATGGATTTCGCTGATTCATATAACCGGACAAGATGCTCTCTCAAACGGAAAACATTACCGCTATATACCCTAATTCCTTCGAACACTCCATCGCCATATAAATAGCCATGATCATATACTGAAACCTTTGCTTCGTCTTTTGGAACAAATTCTCCATTTAAGAAAATCCACTGCTCGTTCACTTGAAAGCGCCCCCTATGTTCTATGAGTTTTTTATTGTTTCCTAGTCTACTCTCCTTTTCAAATAAATCAAGTGAATTTTTAGAAAATTTTTAATTTTTAATCGTACGTGCATCTTTGTTTATATTGATTTAATAACATTGTTAACGTTTACAAAAAGTCAAAAAAATTTTTTCGTCAAATTCTACTAAAAAAAATATTTGTTTAAAAGAAGGGTTTTCGCCAATTGATACGAATCTATTGTATTCAATAAACGGACGTCCGATTTTATAAATCCGGGAATATACAACGACTTTTGGTGAAAAAGGGGGAAAATAACAAAAATAACGCTGTCTAAAAATAACATTCATATTTTTCATTTAGTAATCATAATCCTATTTTTAAAAAACAATTTGTCAAATTGAAGGAGGAAATAAAAATGGCGTGTGTACAAATTAAAGGAACGAGACAAGAGGTAGTAGAAATGCTACAACTATTTGATCTAATGGATACGAAAGGATTTTGTAAATTCGATAATTACGTTGAAGTAGAACCAAATAGTAGGAAACATAACAACTACACAGCTTCAATCGATATTCAGTCTAATAACAGTTCAGCACAAGATACATTAAATGATCAATTCGTTAGTCAAATGCTTACTGGTGTATATAACGACTAAACAAATATTCTCTTCCTACCATCTTTTCATAAATATATGCTATGGACTTGAGCATACTAGCAACTAGATGGTAGGAGGTGAAAATTATGGCTAGAATTGGTGTTGAGAACTCTTTAACAGATGTTCAACAAGCTCTTCAGCAACAAGGACATGAAGTCGTTTCACTTAACTCTGAAAATGATGCACATGGGTGTGATTGTTGCGTTGTAACCGGGCAAGATTCTAATATGATGGGCATTGCAGATACATCGATAAAAGGATCTGTAATTAAAGCACATGGTTTAACAACAGATGAAATTTGTCAGCAAGTTGAAAACCGCACTTAATCATTTTTATCACATTATTTGTGAGCTAACATGTAAAGGGAATGGAATGGTCCCACTGATTATAGTTTCAATTTATTTATAGAAAGAGGGCTCCTTTTCAAAAGGAGCCCTCTTTTTTATATTCACCTAACGGGAAAGTAACATATACTGGATGAAAGCCCTACCTCTCTCTCATCATTACGGTTCCACTGACCGCTCCTTGATTCACTAGTATACATATAAAGCTTACATATACAATTTATAGGGTTTGTTCACAAAAGTTGTTGGTAAGACTACCCGATCTTTCGCAAACTTTTCGTATTATATTCATAAGATTTATTTACTTTACACTAGCTTTAACCGAGACACGAATTAAAATTTTAACACCAATACAATAACTTGTCAACATTTTTTACAAATTAAAAACAGACATTAACGGTTTGTCTGTTTTAGAATGGAGCTTTTTCTTTTATTACATATACAACAAAACCGCTTACTAACATACACAAGCCAACTACTAAGTTTTTGATATTAATCATAAATTCCTCTCCCTTATTCCACACATCATATATATTTACAGTTCAATTATTCCGATCGTCATAAAGCGCACTTTTTCTAATATATCATAATTCCTAAAAAATGCAAGTTCACTTTTGGCGACCATTCACAAATTTATCCACAGTGCTTGGCACAGTATTTAACGCTTTTTCAATTAAATGTGTACTACTATTGAGATGCAACACTTGCACACCGTTAGAACCAACTACTAAAAAAGCAACTGGGCTAATAGAAACCCCAGCCCCGCTTCCGCCTCCGAATGGATGACTTTGCTTGTTCTCTTTATGCTGCCCTTGTCCGCCGTTATGTTTTTCAGAAATAAAATCCCCTTTAAAGTCACTTCCACCAGCTCCAAAACCAAAAGCCACTTGAGATACTGTTAATACTACATTTCCGTCAGCTGTTGAAACCGGACTTCCAACAATCGTATTTACATCTACCATCTCTTTTAAATTTGTCATTGCTGTTTTCATTAAATTTTCAATTGGATGTTCCATTATGTACTACACCCTTTCCTCATTATTCTTTTTTATACTTTCCAAAATAGAGGAAGTCATACTAAGTTTTCCTATTTTGAAAAAACATTTTCCACTTTCCAATTGGATATTACTCCCTGTACAAGTTCGGATAAAGTGAAACTTTAATCAGTGGAGGTTTTGTTCATCCCCCACTGATTATTAGCCCACACCAATCGGGCGTTTACGAGCCGCAGGGCTCCAGCCAAATTTTGAGGTAGGAGTCTTACTGCTCGCAAATAGCGGGATAAAAACAGTAAAGAGATACATACTACTATTGAACCTTGTTATGAAAGGAGTCCTTACTTTGACTGAGAAATTTGATGAATATAAAAAAAGAGATCGAATAGATAGTGATTATAAAGAAGAATACGCAGCTGAAGTTGCACCACAGCGTATCGATTATGATGATAAAGATAACGATGATGTAAGATCGTCTGCAGCTGGATCGACTGCTGGTTTCATTGCTCTTGCCTTAGCAATATTATCATTATTCACATTCCCAACACTATTTGGTCTTGTGTCTGTTCTACTTGGTATTTACGCTTATAATCGCGGGGCTACTGTAACTGGCGGTACCGCTGCCATTGTGGGTGGTATCGCTGCACTCATTGCGATTTTATTCCGAGTGGCGCTTATTGGTTTATTGTTCTCTCTTTTTTAAAAAGAAAAAGGTATCTCGCTTTATGCGGGATACCTTATCCTGTAAATACATCTTCTGATGGATATTTAATTTTTTGTTTTGCTGGTCGTGCCAAAGAGAACACAAGTGTTAACGGTCCGATTAATCCACAAAACATAACAAACATAATAATACATTTTCCAAACGCCGATAGCTTCGCAGTAATCCCCATTGTTAACCCTACTGTACCAAACGCTGAAATTGTCTCAAATAATAACTGAATAAAACTGAAGTCTTCTGTAAGCATTAATACAAATACCGCTGTAAAAATAAGTATTTGACTAGCAACGACAATTGCTAACGCTCTCGTTACTGTCGACATTTTAATCGTACGCTGAAACAAAACAAAATCCTCTTTCTTTCTAAAGAAAGAAAGAACTGATGTAATTAAAATAACGAATGTCGTTAACTTAATTCCACCGCCTGTCGATACACTTCCCGCACCAATAAACATTAATACCATCGTAAATAGTATCGATGACTCTTCCATCCCCCCATAATCTACCGTGTTAAAACCGGCTGTACGAGGTGTAATTCCTTGGAAGAACGAAGCCCATAACTTTTCATTTAAAGATAAGTGCCCCAAAGTCTTCACATTATTATATTCCAATACAAAAATCACAAGCATCGCAATAACATTAAGTGCTATCGTTCCAACAATCATGATTTTGGAGTGCAGTGATAATTTTCGGAAACTACGGCTATACCATATATCAATTAATACCGTAAACCCTAACCCTCCTATTACAATTAAAGAACAAATCCCAATATTAATAATAGGATCTCCTACGTATCTTGTTAAATTATCTGGCCAAAGCGCAAAGCCGGCATTATTATATGACGCAATAACGTGAAAAATACTATAGTATAAACCTTTTCCAAAACCAAACTCTGGAATAAAGCGAATCGATAAAAAGATAACTCCAATTAGCTCAATACAAATAGAAAAAATAAAAACACGTTTTACTAATTTCACAAGACCACCAATATTTGTTTGATTAAATGCTTCTCCAATTAATAATCGGTGGCGTAAACCAATTTTTTTCCCTAATACCCAAACAATTAAAATGGCTATCGTCATAAGACCGAGACCACCCGTTTGAATTAAAAACATAATAACAATTTCACCAAACATCGTAAACGTACTCGCAGTATCTACAACACCTAAACCAGTTACAGTCGCCGCCGACGTAGCTGTAAAGAAAGCATCTACCCAACTAATATGTACTTTCGTTGCAAACGGTAACTTTAATAACAATCCTCCGACCACAATTAAACAAAAAAAGCCTAATGCTAAAATTTGTGGTGGATTCAATCGTATAAAACGATTATACAACCCTTGTTTTTTTGCTACTTCCATATCACTAACTCCCTTTATCAAGTGAAGCTTTTATCCCCTCATAAATAAAGACTCTTTAAGAGCCTACAAGTAGCGGGATAAACCTTATATTCTCATAATATAGTTGAGCATAATCCTTTTTTTCATAGATTTCAACTTTTATTTATATTCAGACTCCTATCGTTTTACAAAAGAATATTTTCTATTATATCTCCACTTATACTATAACTCTTACAACAACTATTTTATCCCTTTTCAAATTCCCATATCTTTCACTCCAAGTTCACACGAGGGTCACACCTACCTTTTATAGTATATGTATCGGAGCTGTTCCTCCCTAATTTATAAGACATTCCCCAGTGTCTTGAACAGCTTTCCATCCCTAATTAAATTGACATAAATTGTCCCCTTCCCTAGGCCATCCTATATGTGATGGTCTTATTTTTTTATTCTTTCTATCTTTTATTTGAAACTCCCTCTCTCTTTCACTCCATGTTCACACGAGGATCACATCCACCTTTTATAGTATATGTATCGAAGCTGTTCCTCCCTAATTTATAAGACATTCCCCAGTGTCTTTGAATAGCTTCCATCCCTAATTAAATTGACATAAATTGTCCCCTTCCCTTGACCATCCTATATGTGATGGTCTTATTTTTTTATTCTCTCTTTCTTCTTACTT